>JAPOSH010000105.1 GCA_026709815.1 bacterium
CATCACCTTCACCGACTTCGACTCGGCCGACCTCGCCGCCGCAGACTTCATCTTCAGCGACGACGCCATCTAAACCACCCCGCTGTTCGGCCCGTCCCTGCCGGCCGAGTGGCATGATCTTCATCGTGGAGATGGCAGCAAGCAGGGCTGAGAGCTGTCGCCGGGTCGCCCTGGTCTTGGGGTTGCTGCTGCTGGCCGCAGGCTGCACGACCGAGACCAAGGAGTTGCCCCAGGGGCCGCCCCGGGAGATCCGCATCATCAACGACGCGGAGGTGGCTGACGGCGGTCGCTCGATCACCGTTCGCTACTGGGGCACCGAGTGCGAAGAGTTCAGCGACTCCGAGGTCGACTACGGCATCACTCAAATCAAGATCGCCGTCTACGCCCTGGTCACCACCGAGAAGTGTCAGCGCTCCGGGCTGCAGCAAACCGTCGACGTCGCCCTTGATCAGCCCCTCGGCAACCGCATCGTCATCGACGCCAACACCGACACCGTGGTCTGGTCACCCTGAGTGATCGATTTAGACCGGTATCAGCTCAATGCTGCGGCCATGAAGAACAGACAGCCCTTTGTCGAGCGTCACAAGGGATCCACCGAAGTGGGAGGCCAGAGCAACAAAGTACGCGTCCGTCACCTGCCGGTGGCCAATGACACCGGTCAACGTTGAAGCGTTGTAGCCGATCTCGTCAGGCCAAAAGACATGCTGGGACATTGCTTCGACCTGCTCCAATTTCAAGAGAGCCTCAGTGCTCCCAAACCCTTCCCGAAGCAAGAATCTCAACAACGCTCCCTGAGTGATCGGACAGGTTGCCACCAAGTCTCCGTGTGAATTCAGCCATCTGTGTGCTGCCCGGTGGTGAATGTGATCGGTAACCGTTAGAGCAATCAGGACATTGCTGTCCACTAGAGCCGTTGTCATTCGTCTTCAAGAGTGCGGACATCCTCAGCGGTTACGGAGCGGCCTATAGTGACTGTCGGCCATTGCGACTCATTGACTTCGACATCATTCGAATCGTTAAGGCCATTTCGAATGAGTTCGGTAACCACCTCGCTCATCGTTCTCTTTTGTTGGTGGGCTAGTTCTCGGGCCAATGTGTGAATGTCCTCGGGTAGGTCTAGCGTTGTCCGCATCATCACATCATAGCATCACTGCATCTTCATCCCTCGAGGCCAAAACCTGTGGGGGCAGGGCTCTGGTATGGGAGCACGCAGCGCCCGCCGGCCAGGAGCGGAAGCTCGGCGATGTCTTGCGCGTACAGGTCGGGGGTTATGGCGCCGTGGGCTTGGGGGGGTCCGGGCAGGGCCGCGGCCACGCTCAGGGCGGCGTGCTGGCCGACGGCGGCGTCGAAGAAGTTGGTGACGACCACCTTGCGGCCCCGGGCGATCCAGCGGCGCGCCGCAGCGTAGGCGGTGCGGGGGCCGCCCAACGCCATGGGCTTGAGCACCACCACCGAGATTGACTCGGGGATGCGGGTGTCAACCGAGCCCAGGCTTTCGTCCACCGCCAACGGTATCGGCGACAGGGGCGCCAACTGGGCCAGGGACTCGATGCCCGCCACCGGCTCCTCGACGTGCTCAATGTCGTACTGCTCCAGCCGACCCAGCGATTCTGCCGCCTGCCCTGCGGTCCAGGCTCCGTTGGCGTCGAGGCGCAATCGAGCGTCGGCGCCGATAGCGCGGCGCACCGAGGCCACCAAGGCCACATCGGATTCCAGGTCAGACGCTCCCACCTTCAGCTTCACCGTGCGGAAACCGGCGGCCATCGCGGCCGCCGCGGCGGGGGCGTCGCTCACCAGGGCGTTGATCTCCACCGAGCCGGCAGGGGCCGCTTCGCCGGCCAGCACTTGGGCCTGGGTCTTTCCCGCACGCCGGGCCTCCAGATCGAGAAGGGCCAGCTCGACAGCACCGTGGGCGAACCGCTCACCGGGCAATTCCTCGGGATTGGGCTCAGCAGCCCACCGCTCGAGCGCGATGCGAGTGGCCGACAGGTCGGCACCGGGCCAACCGGGCAAGGGCATGGCCTCCCCCCAGCCAGTGAGACCGCCCGCAGCAATCCGGACAAGCACGCCGTCTCTTCGAGCGATGGCGCCCCGCCCGGTCATCACCGGGCGGGACAGCTTCAAGGCAGTCTGGATCAGATCAACACGCATCGGATCACCGCGGCCGCGGTCGCATCGGGCGCTTCCAGATGAGCGGCGTGGCCCGCGCTGGGAATCAAGCAGACCTCGGCTTGGGGGATTTCCGCGGCCATTTGGCGGGCGATGGCGGCGAACCTGTTGTCGTCAGCGCCGGCGATGAGCGCGCAAGGCATGGCTAGTTGTCCGAGGCCAGCGCCGATGGGCTCGACCGCCCCAGCCCCCATGCCCCGCAGACTGCGGGCCAAGCCTCGGGGATCGCAGGCCAGCCGCTGGACCCGAAGCTCGGCCTGCTGATCGGCCGACAGCCGACGCCTCTGTGTGGCGAACAGCGGTTGGTCGGCCCAATGGTCGGCGAACCACTCGATGCCCTCCGACTCGATCCGATCGGCTAGCGCCTCATCGGCGGCGACGCGCTCGGCCCGCTCGACAGGATCATCAATGCCGGCGCGGGCGCCGATGAGGGCCAGCGCGGCCACTCGGCCGGAGTGGGCCAGCGCGACGTGCAGCGCCACCCGAGCGCCCATCGAGTAGCCCACCAAGGCGAATCGCCCGAGATGGGAGGCGGCCGAAACCACCGCGGCCGCGGCAGCGGCCATGGTGTAGTCGGTCGGGTCATCGGAGACCGGCCCTGCTCCGTGGCCGGGCAGATCGAGGCACAAGACCTCCCCGGGCAGTCGGCGAGCGAGCGGCGCCATGGCCGCCGCCGAGCCGGTGAAGCCGTGCAGGAGCACGATGGTCTCGTCGGTCATCCGGCAAGATCGGCAAGCTGTTTGCGCTGTCTGATGGCGGCATCGCGGTCGATGAGCACCTCCACCACGGTCACCCCCGAAGCGGTGGCGACCGCTTCAGCGAGTTCCGCGGCCTGTCGGGCTTGGCGATATCCCGCTCCCAGCCCTGCGGCCAGATTCTCGAGCCGCACTCCGTGGGGGGTGTGGAACAGCTCTTCGAAGAAGACCTCAGAACCGCTCTGGGCCACCGGGAGCAGCGAGAAGATGCCGCCGCCGTTGTTGTTGGGCACCACAACGGTGAGGTCGGCATCGGAGAGGGATGCGGCCAGCAGCCCGCCTATGTCGTGCAGCAGGGCCACATCGCCCACCAGGGCGGCCACCGGGCGGGCGGTAGCCAAGGCGGCGCCCAATGCCGACGAGATCACTCCGTCAATGCCGTTGGCCCCCCGGTTGACCAGCACCGGCCGGGGCCGGGCGTCGGGGGGCCAGAACGACGTCACGTCCCGCACTGGCATGCTGCTCGACGCATAGAGCGGAACTCCTGGCACCAGCGCTCGCAGCAGGGTGGCCGCCAGCTGCGGCTCCAGCAGGCCATCGAAGTCCAGAGCCGCCTCAACCCGGTCCCACGCCGCCGCAGCGGCACCGACCCAGCCCGCCGCCCAGGCAGCGTCGGCGGCGGCCATCTGGCCCGCGGCCGCTCCCAGCAGAGCCGCCGGTTCGGAGGCCAGCGCCTGCGTCCAGCGAAACGACGGGTCCTCCCACCGCCGGCGGGGATCCACCAGCAGCCGATCGGCCGCATCGCACGACGCCGCGAAGTCGATGACCGCCCGGTTGCTCGGCGGACCGCCGATACGCACCAACACGTCGGGAGACAAGTCGGCGCGGCCCAACACCCACTCCGCGCCGTCCAGCACCAAGGGTCCCCGGCCCCGGAGTTGCGATCCGGCATCAGCCACCACTGGCCAGCCCGCGGCCTCGGCAAAGGCGACGATGGCGTCAGAACCAGCGTCGTCCACGTCCAACGCCCCGGCCAGGATCAAGCCCCGGCGCCGGGCCAACCGGCTCACCGCGTCCACATCGGCGGTTTCCAGGAGGCAAACAGGCGCTATTGGACGGCCGATCTCAGCCTGTATCCGGGGAAGGGCGCCTTGGGGCTCCAGCGGCTTGCGGAATGGCCAGTTGAGATGCACCGGGCCGGGGCTGGGCCCGGCGCCGGCCGTGGTGGCCGCCCGAATCGCCACGCGGGCGAAGTATTCGGGCTCGTCGAAATCGCACGGCATCTCGGCGTACCAGCGGACGTGCCGGCCGTACAGCTTGACCTGGTCGATGGTCTGTCCCGCCCCCGTGTCTCGCAGCTCAGGGGGCCGGTCGGCAGTGCACACCACCAGCGGCACCCCGCTGTGAAAGGCCTCAACCACCGCAGGGAGATAGTTGGCCGCCGCCGTGCCCGACGTGCTCACCAGCGCTACGGGACGACCCGACGCCTTGGCCATGCCCAAGGCGCAGAATCCGGCCACCCGCTCGTCAAGCTGCACGGTGACCCGCAGCCCTTCATGGTTGCGGGCGGTCACCGCCAAAGGAGTGGACCGGGATCCGGGCGACACCACCACCTCGGTCACCCCGCAGGCGGCCAACTCGGCCCAGAACCGCCCGGTGGCCCGGTAGGCCGAGTCGGTCATGTCACCAAGTCCAACACGGCGGCCAGCTTGACATCGGTCTCGACTAACTCCTGTTCGGGATCAGATCCAGCCACAATGCCCGCACCGGCACACAGGCGCATCCCGCGGGGGCCAACCAGCGCCGAGCGCAGGGCCACATAGAACGAGCCGCAGCCCCGATGGTCGATCCATCCCACCGGCCCGGCATACCAGCCCCGGTCGAGTCCTTCGTGGTTGGCGATCCATTGCTGGGCGAACGAACTCGGCGCGCCCCCCACTGCCGGCGTGGGGTGCAGGGCGCCCACCAGCCGCAAAGCCATGCCGGGCGCCGGGGCAATCCGACCGGTGACCGTGGTGACCAGGTGGTGAATCCCCGGCAGGGTCCGAACCTCGGTGGGGCCGGTGGGATCCAAATCCACCCCGGCCAGGGCCAGGCGGGTCCGCAGATAGTCCACCACGTAGCGGTGTTCGGCCTGCTCCTTGGGGTCAAGCGCCAACCGCTCGACGTTGGCGGCGTCGTCGGCGGGGGTCAGGCCCCGGGCGGCAGTGCCGGCCACGGCATAAGTGGTGACCACATCGCCATCCAACTCCGCCAATATCTCGGGGCTGGCGCCCACAAAGCAAGACCGCCCCCGGCCGAAACCGAACACTGCGCACGTCTCGAAACGGCCCGCCAGTCGAGCCAGCACCACGGCGGGGTCGATGCGTCCGACAGCCTCCACCTCTCGAGCCACTACCACCTTGCCCAACTCGCCGGCGGCAATGGCGTCGGAGGCTTGCTTCACCGCATCCCGGTACGATGCCCGGGTTTCGTCCTCCACCCGCAGGGCGCCGCGGCCCTCTGTGGGTCCAACGGCCGGCGCCGACCCTCGGACCACCCGCTCCGGCACCATCAACCGGCCGCTGGGGAACCCGGCCCACGCCCCGGTTCCCGGACGATCGGCGAAACCAAAGCCGACGAAGGCCACCTCCCCCTCATCCAGCACCTCAGCGGCGGCAGCCGCCGCGGCGTCGAACCGCTGGGGGCCTTCCACCTCCACAACTCGCGCCGCGCCCAGTCCGGCCACGGCATCGGCACCGGGCGCCCGCCAATACACCCGGTCGACGCCCGGCCAGGCAGCAAACTCCTCCAGCGGGGTCACTGCACCCGCTCGGCGAGTCGGGCCGCCGCCCTGCTCAGCAGGGTGCGGCGGAAGTGCTCGCCTACCAAGGCCACCACTTGGGGCACCAGCGCCTCCACCAACGGATTCAGGTTCTCCAGGTCGCGATCGGCGGGGCTTTCAGTGCCCATCGCGGCCAAGAAGAGATCAACCGCATCGTCCACCACCGCCTCCACATTGCGAGCATGGCGAACAGCCAGCCGGGCCAGGTCAGAGACGCCGACCCCGACAGCCACAAGGGAGGCGCCGGCCTGGAGCATGGTCACCGCATCCTCTTTGAACCGCCCGAAGCCGTCTGGGATCAACAGCCCAGCGTCGATGGCCAAATCCACCTGCTCGGCAGCCAAGCCCGATCGCTGGATCAAGTCGGCGCGGCTCAATCCCTCATCTGGCACCTCCAAAGCGTAAACCCAACCACCCACCGCCCCAACAAGCCGCCACCGGCTCGGGGGCGCAGCAGGCGGCGAGCACTGGCCAGCAGGCGCATCGAACCGCCACAAGCACCCACGGACAGGCGCTGCCAGCGGGCCGGTTCTGCCGTTCGGAGTTGGGTTATCGTCGAAGCGCCATGAGCTTCGCAGAGCTTCTGCTCGAGCCCGAACTGCCTGCCAGTGCCGACACGCCGGGAGTCATCGTCGCCCGGCCCGCGGGGGATGAGGTCACCTCCTACTTCGATCTGACCGACGCAGCCAAGCGCATGGCCGCCATCCTCACCAGCGCCGGGGCGGCCCGGTGCACCTCGGTGGCCTGCCTGCTTCCACCGAGCGCCGACGTGGTGGCCGCCGCCTTCGGGACGTGGGCGGCCGACTGCGTGTATGTGCCGGTGAACCCCCGCCTGTCCGATGCTGAGATCGACTCCATCCTCGACGAGGTGAAGCCAGCTGCGGTGGTCGGCCTGCCCGAGCAGCTCAACCGGGTGGGCGCCCCGATCACCTTGGTGGCCGCCGACGGCGAGCTGGGCTGGTCGGTGGCCGAGCGCCGAGACGCCCTCGCGGCTTCCCACGAGCCCGGCATCGCCACCGTGTCGTTCACCTCGGGCACCACTGGGCGCCCCAAGCCCATCGAGCTGCGATCCGATGCGGTGATGCGATTGATGGACACCATCATCTCCACGGTGCGCAAAGGCCGGGCGCCAACCGAGCGGCCGTCCATGCCCAACGTGATCCCGGTGTCCACTTCGCTGTGGGCTGGCCTCTACAACGTGATCTTCGCCATCCGCACCGGGAGCCCGCCGCTGCTCATGCCCGAGTTCGACGCCTTGGAGTACGCCCGAATCGTGCGCCAGTACCAGATCGCCTCCACCGTGATCCCCCCGGCCGCCCTCACCATGCTCAACGATGAGCCCGGCATCGAGAGCCTCGATCCCTTGCGAATCGTCCGCTCAATCACCGCGCCGCTCTCCCCCTTGCAGGCCCGCCGCTTCTACCAGCGCTTCGGCGTCATGGTGCTCAACGGCTACGGCCAAACCGAGGTGGGCGGCGAGATCGTGGGGTGGACCGCCCGGGACTTCCGGGAGCATCCCGAGAAACTGGGCGCAGTGGGGCGCCCCCACGACGGCGTTGAAATGAAGTTTTCAAGGAGCGATGCCGACGGCCTCGGCGCCGAGGCTGACGACATCAGCCACCATATCGACGCCAGTGACAACAAGAGCCGGGAGCGATCCGGAGCGCTATGGGTCCGCACCGCCCACACCGCCTCCCTCGACCCCCAGGGGAAGCTCAGCGACCGGCTCGACGGCGACGGCTTTTTCCGCACCGGCGACATCGCCCGCCTTGACGAGGAGGGCTTTTTGTGGATCGAGGGCCGGGAGTCGGACATGATCAACCGCGGCGGGTTGAAGGTGTTCCCCGCCGAAGTGGAGGAGGTGCTTCTGCTGTCAGACACCGTGTCCGACGCCGCCGTGGTCGGGGTTCCCGACGACCGGCTCGGGGAGGTGCCCCACGCCTTCGTAGTGCCCGCCGACGGCGGCAAAGCACCTGATCCTGAAAACCTCGCACTGCTATGCCGGCAGCACCTCGCCCCCTACAAAGTGCCGGCAGCCTTCACTGTCCTCGACTCGCTGCCCCGCACCGAAGTCGGCAAAGTCCTCCGCCGAGTTCTCATCAACCAAGCCACCGCTTCTTAGGAACACATGGTTCTCTGCATAAGCAGTCCACTTACCGACCTTTATTCAGAAAGATTCTCTTCATCACTTACATCAAAATAAGTTACAATGACGAATTTTATTGTCGCTGCGTTCACCGTAATAATCCCTGCATCTTCTAGCTATTAAACTCGTTTATATACCGAGATTATCTTCCCGTCTGATAGCTCAAGACGGTTGTTGGCATTCAGCTATTTCTTTTTCGCAACAGGAGGCTTCGGCCTGTCCTTTGCTACCGGGGGCGTCGGAGCGTTAGGCACCTTCTTTTGCCCACGCCTCTCAGCTTCGATATACATTTGCTTTTGCTGGGAGTCTCTGTTGCCATGTTTCTCCTGATCCGATTTGTGCTGTCACCAACATGAGGTTACGGCGTGATTGAATCTAGCCTACCCGTCGAGTCGGTGGTCAAGGCCCAATTGCCGTAAACCCTCCGCCACGGTCATATCAAGGGTAGCGCGAGGGATGCCGCCGGGGTACGCGGCAATGACAGAGCCCTCTTGGTCCGTGAAGACCTCAGATCCCTGGCAGGGGGGGTTCGGGGACGCGCAGTGTGCCGGTTGTGATTGATCGGCGCAGCCAGGGTCCGATGCTCGGATGGGCCAGCCGCAGACGGCCTCGCCCACTGGGGCTGACCATTCCCGACAGCAGCAGGCGACGGCGATAGGCGCTGGCGCTGGACTTGACGATGCCGGCCTCCTCGCATATCTCGGCCACCCGAGGTGAACCGTCCCCCTCGGCAAGAACAGCCAGGGCAGCCAGGAAGCGCTTGTCGGTGTCCGAAAGGCTTTGCCATGTCGGGGCGAACAAGTGGTCCTCTAGCGCGCCGGTGGCCTCGGCCACGGCCCCCTTGGCGTGGTTGATGGCGATCGGGCCACCCGAACCGCCAGCGGCGCGCCACATTCTGTCGCCCACCAGCTGAAGCATGTACGGGTGGCCGTCCACCGCTGAGGTGGCAATGTCCAGAGCCTCTTCGCCGATGAGGCCCCCGTGCGTCTCAATCGGCTCTCG
This sequence comes from bacterium, assembly GCA_026709815.1. Taxonomy (GTDB): domain Bacteria; phylum Actinomycetota; class Acidimicrobiia; order Acidimicrobiales; family Bin134; genus Poriferisocius. The sequence continues at coordinate 8,837 of JAPOSH010000105.1, forward strand.
AAGTCCGCGCCTGGTCTCGGGTTCAGACAGAGGGCCCAAACGGTGGACCGCAAGGCGCTGCAAAAACGTGGATTTCCGGTCGGCCAGCAGCGTTTCGGTGATATAGGGCAGCGCAAGGCTTCACTATTTTCTTTTTCTTCCTTGTCTTCACACTTTTCACTGTTTTCTTTTTCTTCCGCAATGCTGCGAATGCGGCCTCAGGGAATTCGGCCTCAGGCGGTCTTGGGGGTGGGGGTGTAGTTCTCGAGCTCGGGGATGATCTCTTTGCCCAAAAGCTCGATGGTGCGCATGATCGACTCGTGGGAGTGGTAGCCGAACTGCACATAGCAGATGAGCTGGTCCACGCCGAGGTCGGCGTAGTGCTTCATCTTCTCGTAGCAGGAGTCCACGTCGCCCACCACGATCATGTCGGCCTCGTCGAAGTGGTGGATCAGGTCGTCGATCCCATCCTCCATGAGCGGCTTGAGCAGGGGGAAGGTGGCGTCGCGCTCTTCTTGCGACAGCTCGGGCAGCTCCCAGTCCAAGGTGAACTGGGCCAGGTTGGTGTACCACCACTCCACCGAGCGCCACACGCCGTTGTCGGCCACTTGTTCTTTGGAGTCGGCGCAGTGCACCAGGGTGTAGGCCGCGGTGGCGTTGGTGGTCACGTCGGTGATGGGCTCGGGGCTCTCGGCCGCGGCCCGGTAGTTGCGGATGTGGCGGGCCATGGCCTCCAGCGGCTGCATGATCGAGAACGACAGCATGCCCATCCCCGCCTTGCCGGCCACCGCCGCGGAGCTCTCCGAGGCGCACGCCATCCACGCCGGAGGGTGGGGGTACTGCATCGGCTTGGGGGTGACCATCCGCTTGGGGAACTTGAACCGGGGCGACTCGTACTCGAAGTACTCCTCCCGCCACATGCCGCACACGATCTCGATGGCTTCCCGCCAGTCGTCGCGGGAGCGCTCCCGGTCGACGCCGAAGGCGATCTGCTCCATCGGGGTGGACCGGCCAGTGCCCCACACCGCCCGACCGTTGGACAAGATGTCCACGGTGGCCACTTTCTCGGCGATCCGCTGCGGTGGGATGAACCCGAACGGAAGCCCATCTTGATGTTCTCGGTCACCATCGACAAGGCGCCCAGCAGCACCTCGGAGGCCGGGCAGTGCGAGCGCCCCTCCCGGAAGTGGTGCTCCACCGCCCAGATGGTGTTGAACCCGAAGGTGTCGGCCAGCTTGATCTGCTCGACCGCGTCCTTGTAGGCCTTCTGCTCCCGCTCCCGCTGGCCCCAAGGATGGGGCTTGCCCCACGGCTTGGGTGCGTCCACCTCGTACAACAAGTCCAATTTCATGGCGGCGACGTTACCCACCGGCCCCCGATCAGCGCATCCCGAGGCCGGCCCCCGCGCCGGGTGCTGCTCCCGCGTCGGCGGCCAGCCGAAAACCCATGTGCCCGGTGGCAGACGAGGGATCGTTGGCATGGCGGGCGGCCACCCGATAGCGGTTGCAGTAGGAATCGTGGCACAGGTACGAGCCTCCCCGGATGACCCGGGACCGGCCCTGAGGCGGTCCCGCCGGATCAACCAGGGGCCGCTCGGGAGGGAAGCGGTTGTCAAACCAGTCGGCGCACCACTCCCACACGTTGCCCGAGCAGTTGTACAGGCCGAAGCCGTTGGGCTCGTACTCGTCCACCGGGGCGGTGCCCGCATAGCCGTCCTCGACGGTGTTGCGGCTGGGGAACTCCCCCTCCCAGATGTTCAGCCGAGGCCGCCCGTCGGGGCTCACCTCATCGCCCCACGGCAGCCGGGCCTGCACCAGGCCACCCCGGGCGGCGTGCTCCCACTCGGCCTCAGCGGGCAGCCGGGCGCCGTACCAGGCCGCGCAGACCGCAGCGTCAAACCACGACACATGAACCACCGGATGGTTGCCCCGATCCTGCACCGACGACTGCGGGCCCTCGGGCTGCGACCAGCACGCCCCCTCCACCTGCCGCCACCACTCGGCGCCCACCACCCCCCGAGTGGGCGGGAAGTCGTCGGGCAACAAGCCGGCGAACACGAACGACCAGCCCTGCTGCTCGGCTGCCGTCACGTGCCCGGTGGCTTCCACAAAGGCCGCGAACTCAACGTTGGTCACCGCAGTAGCCGCAATCTGATAGGGGCTCAGCACCACCTCCCGCACCGGCCCCTCGCCGTCGCCCTCAAACCACACCTCATCGGTGCCCATGAGAAACGAACCGCCGTCTGAGGAGATGAACTCCATCAATCAGCCCGACCAGCGGCCGACCCCAGAGAACCACCCTCCAGCGACACGAAATCCACCCCAGCGTCATACCATGAATCCATGAAGGCAACCGGAATCATCTTTGCCGGCCTCGACTGCGACGCCGACGTCATCGAAGCCTGGAATCGCTGGTACGACTTAGAGCACCTGCCCCCCAACATCGCCCTTCCCGATGTGATGCACGGCCGGCGCTATGTGGCCCCGCCCCGGCATCAAGAGCTTCGGCCCGAGGGCTGCGATGAGGCGTTCTCCGACGGGCGCAGCGCCTTTCTCACCGTCTACTGGCTGTGCGGCGACGTCGACGGGGTGATGGCCACCATGAGCGGCTATCGGGACGTGCTGGTGGAAGCAGGTCGGATGTTCCCCGATGAGAAGAAGAGCGTTCGACTGGGCGATGCCCTGGCCCTCGATTGGGCGGTGGCCGACCCGGCGCTGAAGGCCGACCCCGGCGACATCCCCCACATCTCCCACACCGACATTCATGTGGTGCTGCGCCGCGGCCTGGCCGATCAGCCCTGGCACCGAGATGTCTACGCCCCCGCCGCGGTGGCAGTTCACGGCGTACACGCAGTGGTGTCTTTCACCTCCCGCTTCGTCCCCGACACCGCCATCGACTTGCACATGCTCGAAGGCGACCCCGGCGAGGTGCTGGCTGCGCTGCGGGAAGCCGTCCCCTCCCGGCCCGCGGCCACCGATGTGGGAATGGACGGGCCGTTTCAGCTCATCGAGCCCTTGCGCTACCCGTGGGCCGAGCAGATCCGCGGGTCATGGATGCCCCAAACAGTCGCCTGAGCGCCCTGGCCTCGCTGCGCCGGGCCGACCGCAGGGCCACCGGCACCCCAGCCTCGCTCCGCCGGGCCAAGCGGAGGGCCACCGGCCTGCTGCTGGTGGCCGCGGCCCTGTTCGCCGCAATGCGCGTGCTCGCCGACGGCCGCGGCTGGGCCGGCTATGCGGAGGCGGCCGCGGAGGCGGCCATGATCGGCGGGCTAGCCGACTGGTTCGCAGTGACGGCGCTGTTCCGCCACCCGCTGGGCATCCCCATCCCCCACACCGCCATCATCCCCCGGCGCAAAGACGCCATCGGCGCCAGCCTCGGCGGGTTCGTGCAGGACAACTTCTTCGAGCCCGACGATGTCGCCCGCTGGGTGGCCGAGCAAGCCCCCGCCGAAACACTGGGACGATGGCTGGCGGCCGAAGGCGATGCCGGACTGGTCTCGGGCCCCGCGCTGGGCCGTCTGCTCGAAACGCTGGTCAGCGGCGGCCACCACCGCGCCATGGTGGACGCCGCCGTGGAGCGAGCCGACCGCTTTCTGGTGGACAACTATGAGACGCTGCGAGACCGCATCGCAGAGGAAGCGCCCGTCTACACCCCAAAGGTGCTCGACCACCACATCTTCAACCGACTCCACCGAGGAGTTCGGGGAGTGCTGGCCGACATGGCCGACGATCCCAACCACGAACTCCGGCTGCGCATAGACGCCGGATTGCGGAGCTACGCCCAGCGCCTCCAAACCAACCACCGGCTAGCCGCCCGGGTGGAGGAAGCACTGGCCCGGGCAGGCGAGTCATTGCAATCCGACGGAGCCCTCCAAAACCGGGTGGACCGCTGGCTGGTCACCGCAACCAGCCTGCTGGCCCGCCACGCCCAAGCCGAGGTGGCCAATGTGATCGGCGCCACCGTGGCCCGCTGGGACGCCGACGACACCAGCGCCCGCATCGAGCGCCGCGTCGGTCGCGACCTGCAGTTCATCCGCATCAACGGCACCCTTGTCGGCGCCCTCGCCGGCCTCGCCATCCACGGAGTCAAGCAGGTGCTCTAGCCGCCGAACCGAGCCCGCAAAGGCCGTCAAAAAACGCCAGTCAAGCAGGTGCTCTAGCCGCCGAACCGAGCCCGCAGCTCGTGCTTTAGCACCTTGCCGGTGGCGTTTCGAGGCAGTGAGCTGACGATCTCGATCTGCTCGGGAATCTTCTGGGGCATGGTCCCCGACGCCCGGAAATGTTCCCCCACTTCGGCCAGCGTGAGCCCGTTGGCACCGGAAGCCAGCTCCACCACCGCGCACACCCGCTCCCCGCGCTGTTCGTCGGGCAATCCGATCACCCCGGCGTCGGCCACCTTAGGATGAGCGAACAGCAGATCCTCGATCTCGGTGGCTGAGATGTTCTCCCCCTTGCGGATGATGATGTCCTTCACCCGCCCGGTGAGCGTCACATACCCCTCGGCATCCAGAAAGCCCACGTCGCCGGTCTGGAACCACCCGTCCTCGAACGCCGCTGCGGTCAGCTCCTCGTCCATGTATCCCCGACACACCATGGGCCCCCGGATCCACAGCTCTCCCTCTGCACCGACGCCTGCTGGAGCGCCGTCGAAGCCGATCACTTTGATCTCCGCCCCGGCCAGCGGTCGGCCCTCGGTCTCGGCCAGCTTCTCATCGGAATCGTCAGGGGTGTTCTGGGCGATGATCGGCGCCTCGGTCATGCCCCAGGCGTGACCACACCCCCGCCCGCCGATCTCGGCCTGCACCTCGTAGTGCTGGGATGCGGGCATGGGCGCGCCGCCGCCGGAGAAGAGCCGCAGCCGGGGCAGGATCGACCGACCGGGCTGCTTGCGCTGCTCGGCCAGAAACGCCATGAAAAAGGCCGGACCCCCGCCCACCAGGGTGACGTCGTGGCGGGCGAACAGAGCGGTGGTCTCAGAGGGGTCAAAGGCCTCGGCGATCACCAGGGTGCACCCCGAACTCAACGACACCGACAGGTTGGACACCCCGCCGATGTGGGCGAACGGAAAAGCCAGCCCGAACTTGTCGTCGGCGGTGATGCGCTGGCGCTCCACCATGGCGATTCCCGACGCCATCACCGACGCGTCGCAGTGGCGGGCGCCCTTGGGGTCAGAGGTGGTGCCCGACGTGTAGTACAGCCACCGGATCTCCTCGGGGTCATCGGGCACAGGAATGCGGTCCAGGGCCGACGCATCGCCCTCAGGAAGTTCGTCGTCGCACACCACCACGCTCAGATCGTGGGCCTCGGCGGCGATCTCCTCGGCCATGGCCTGGAAGTCGAACCCCCGCCACACCGACGGCGCCAAGAACAGCCGGGCCCCGGTCTGGTGGATGCAGAACCCCACCTCCCGCCCCCGATACACCGGGATGATCGGGTTCTGCACCGCGCCCAGCCGGGCCAGGGCCGCCTGCAGAACCAGCGTGGACGGCCACGTGGGCAGCTGCCACGAAACCGTCACCCCCGGCCCCACTCCCAACGCGGCCAATCCCGCCGCCGCCCGCAGCGCCGCATCCCGATATCCGGCGAAGGTGAGCACCTCGTCTTGGTCATCGACGATCATCGCCGCATCCGGTGTCAGCTCCGCCCGCCGCTCCACCATCGCCCAAAACGTCCCGCCTGTGAGCATCCGACAACAATATGCCAAGGATGCGATCGGTCCCGCCCAGACAGCAGTCCACTGACCGGCTCCGACGATCGTTCGCCTTGGCGGCAGCGACGGCGCAACCGGGGGGACTAAGCCACCGCGGGCCGGCTCAACCACTCTCCCGTCGCCGACCGAAGATGATTCCATGCCACCGTGATGTGGCGATCGGTGAACAGCCGATCCTTGCGCCTATTCCATGATCGAATACCTGCGATCGCGCGGTCGAGATCATCCTGGGCGGTGGGGTCATCGTTCGTTGCTATCCAGTGAACTGAACTCAAGAGTTCAAGGCCGTACGGGGACTCAAACCCGGCAACCAGCTCCAGCACCTCATCCATTCGTTCGGTCGTTGAAGCCATGTTGCTCAAGAAGCTCTCGGCCTCCTCCCACGCGCCGTCGAGCACCTCGAGCGCGCCGAACTCGTGGACAGTGCGACTGCGGCCACCGGCACCTCGAACGAAATGACCTTCGATGCGTTGCAGGACGAAGTTGAGGTTGTCGGCATAGGGTCCGTACTGGGCCTTGGCGTACTTCAGGTTGAGCAGCTCGCCTGCAGCTTGCTGGAAGTACATGAGCTTCTGCAGCTCTACCTGGCTCACTCCGTCGAACGTCTCCGCCGAACGCTGGTACCTCGCCATCAACGCCACGAGCGCTGCTTTGCCGACGGTCATTGGCGGGCGCGCAGTCCCAATCCGCATGTCGGACTCCTGAGGAGTGCCAACTGGAGCGAACAGATGCACGTCTACATCGGGCACGGCGCTGAAGGCCTCGACTATGAGCGGCTCGACGTCGCTCCAGTCCAGTCCACCGTTGCCACACCCGAGAGGCGGGAGTGCGATTGACTCGATCCGCAGCTCCCTGACAACTCGAATCAGGTCGACGAGGCCGCTCTCGATGTCTTCGATGCGCGACTTCGAACGCCAATGCCTCTTCGTCGGAAAGTTGATGATGAGCTTCGGCTGCTCAAGACGCCCGTTGTCGTAGACGAACATCGAGCCCGGCTGCACCCGATCGGCCTTGCACGCTTTCGCGTAGGCCTTGAAGTTCCCGGGGAAGGCTTGCTTGAACTGGAGGGCGATTCCCTTGCCCATGACGCCCACGGTGTTGACCGTGTTGACGAGGGCGTCGACGTCAGCCTCGAGAAGGTTTCCATCTGCGTTGTGGATCACGTTCCCGCCCTCCTCTCAGTAGTACCACTCGGGCCTGCAAGCGGTTGGAATCTCTACTCCGCTGGCTCCGAGGATCTCATCTACCTCTACCAGCCTAGCTTCGGATCGGGTGGCGATCAGCTGTATCGCTGAAGCCGGGAGCTGACCCTGGACGAGGAACTCCGCCATCCGCCGGCGCCGACGATCGCCATCCTCATCGGTGTTGTGCCAGTACTTCTCCTACATGATCGACCAGTCCACGAGCTCATCCAGATCGGCGAGGTCAGCACTGAACTCGGTGAGGGCTGACGCGCAGTTCCCGTCGGTGATCACATACGCGCGTCCGGCGGCCGCTGCCTGCTCGGGCGTGGTCACCAGATACACCAAGGGATCGAGCCCGCCGGAGTACTGGGCGACGTTGCCCGTGTGGATCGCGTACATCATCGGGGATCGGGGCGCGAAGTAGAACGGTACGTAGTCTGCAGTCACCCCGAACGGCGAAACTGGAACCTGCCTGCCGCGGCGCCGTTGCTTCACATCGAGGTTGCCGACCTCGTTGACGAGCTCATCTGTCCCCTGCATCGCAGCATCGCATCGCAGGCCCGCTGCCAACACCGTCTCAAGGTGACTGATGTGGGTGAAGTGATAGAGCGGCGTCGGTACGGGACGGGTAATCGAACTCTCCAAGCCTTGTGACCATTCGACAACACTATGCCGGTGGCAACCCTGTCGGTGGCCCGGCCGAGCCGGCGAAGTGTCGCTGAGCCGCCTTGTGAATCCTCAGGGAATGTCGCCGTCGGCTCGGAAACGCTCAACCGCCTCGCCGGGCCGACCGGCGATGACCCCGTCCACCGGCAGGTCGATGAGCTCGGCGTAGTAGTCGGGGTGTTGCTGCCAGCCCTCGTTGGGCCACACCCATACCGCCAACCCCTCGTCGGCGGCTCGGCCCAGTAGGTCGGGAGTGAGCACGTCGATGCCGCCGAATGTGGGCGGCACCTGCAAGATGAGGTCGTTGGGGTGTAGCGGGGCCGACGCGAACGCCCATGCCGTCAGGGCATTCTGGCCCGGGCTGGTAACGACATCGGGCGCCAGCTCCCGGAATCCGGCCAGCGCCTCGTCCCGGAACGACACCACCACCACCGAGTCGGTGCGGCCCAACTCCTCGATCTCCGCGGCCAGCACTGCCGCCATCTCGAGGATGAAGTCGATGTCTTGCTCGCCGTCGTCGCCCGCGGGGGTCTTGATCTCCACGTCCAGTACATGCTCGGGAAACGCCTGCGCCACCGCCCGGAACGTCTCCACCCGGAAGTCGTCAGGGCCATACCCCTCGGGAGGGTCCACATCACCGGTGCGAATGCCCCGATAGGCGTAGGCGTCGGGAGCGAGGTCGCGGCTGGGCCACTCCTGCGACCACCAATAGGCGTTGTCGAGCGCCTGAAGCTCTTCATAAGTCATGTCCCGCACTCGTCCGGTGGCGCTGGTGGTGCGGTCGACGGTGTCGTCGTGGTGTACCACCAGCACTCGGTCGGCGGTCATCTGCACGTCCATCTCCAACACGTCGGCCCCGGCATAAGCGGCCTCAGAGAAGGCGTACATGGTGGAGTGGGGCCACGAGCGGTCGCCTCCGGCGTGGCCGATCACCAGCGGCCGCCCCAGCGCCAACAGCCCGCGCACCGCGCTGGCCGCCGGAGGCGGGGGCGGGGGCGGGACTGCCGTTGCCGACGCCGTTGGGCTTGCCGGCGGCGGCGCGGTGGGGGCGGCGACGGGTGTCAGCTCAGTCGGCTCTGGTTGCCCGTCACGCCCTTGAACGGGAGCGGGCGTTGCCGCCTGCGTCGGAGCGGGCACTCCAGCAGCAGGAGCGGCAGGAGTTGGGGTTGCGGTGGCCTCCTCGGGGGCCCGAGCGATGCCGTGTGAGTGGATGCAAGACGCTAACAGCACTCCTGCGATGGCAAACGCAGCCAAGATGAGAGCCGACGGCCGCCACGCCGCCAACCTTTCAACCCGGACACGACTGCATTCCATGGAGATCTCGGCGATCTGGGGACTCGGCTGACCACGCCGCCGCGGCTAGCCCTCGAGCTGGGACTGGAGATAGCGCTCGATGCCGACATCGGCGATCACCCGCTGCTGAGTCTCGATCCAGTCCAGATGAGCTTCCTCTCCCACCAGCAAGCGCTCTAGCAATTCCCGGGTACCCGCGTCGCTGTGCTCAAGGGTCAGTTCAATCCCCTGGCGGTACCGGTCCACTGCGGCAACCTCCAAGGCAAGGTCCAAATCCAACTGCTCCAGCACGGTCTCACCCACCATCACGTTGCCCAAGCGCTGCAAGTTGGGCAAGCCCTCGAGCAAAAGGATGCGATCCATCAGCTTCTCGGCATCGTGCATCTCATCGATGGACTCCTCACGGTACTTGTCGGCCAGCCGCTTCCAACCCCAGTTCTCGCACAGCTTGGAGTGGGCGAAATACTGATTGATGGCGGTTAGCTCAGCGGTGAGTATCTCGTTGAGCATGGCGATGACTTCAGGAGAACCTTGCATGCTGCGATACTACCCCGACGTTTCGACTTTTGTCGGGGCAGGGGAAAACCAGCGCACTCAGAACCCTAAGTGCGCCCTTGCGAAGGGCCGTCTCAGCAAGGGTCAGGAAATACCCACCGCCACTTGTCTACCCCGCGCTGCGGGGTTTTGCTCCAAGAGGCACTCGATCAGATCGAGGCACCGACCGCAGTCGCCCCCTGCTCCGCACTGCTCGGTGACATCAGCCACGCTGAACGATTTCTCAGCGAACAAGCTTGTGATGAACTCGGCGTTGATGGCCTTGCAATGACACACCACCATCAGCGATCACCAGCCAGAACGCAAAGATGATCACCCATCTGCTGCCCGTCCTCTTTGGCGTCCAGAACCTTCAATGCCCTTGTCCTCGGGTGGTCCGTACTGTCAATGGCTTGGATTAAGCTCTCCTAACGATAGGCAGAAAGAACGCTCGGGTCAAGACGGAGCGCCATTGGCCAGAATCCATCTCGACGGAGCCAGGGTCCGGGGCTCACCGGCCAAGTCCACCGTCGGGTCCACTATGCGGCGAGGCGGGCGGCCGTTCATGGATACCCAGACGTCGGCCCGCACCTCCACATCGCCCTGGCCCTGTTCGCGATAGTGCTGAGCCAGGAGGTGGGCAGTGGCATGGACCAGATCCGGACGGACGTCGGCCTGCTCGGCCTGCCAGTCGGTCAGCACCAGGCTGGGATGGGCCAACCAGGTGTGCCCGGCGGCCGGGTCGGTTATCCGGTACTGGGCATAACCGGCCTTCTCGGTCACCATCACCCGCCACGACCAGTAGTACCCCTCTTCGGTCCATCGCACATTGCCCGGATAGGCGTAGTGGCGCAACGGCAGCACCACCTGCACAAGGGCCAAGCCCACCAGCACCGCCACAATCGGCTTCGCCACTCCCCCGACTCTCCCGTCGCCACTGGCCCGGTCCCGGCGGCCTCCGGCGGTGGCGGGCGCCGCCGGCCGCAGGATGCGCACCGGCCAATCAGGGGAGAAGAAGACAAGGGTTCCCAGGATCATCACCCACGGGAACACCCCGATTTGGAACAGCGCTCCGGTGATCATGTGGAACCCGACCACTGCGCCATAGGCCCAAGGGCGCGAGCGGCGCCACAGCAGCCAGCCCACGATGGTCAAGTCGAAGAACACCCCGGCCCAGCTGGCGGCATAGGCCAGCAGCGGCTCGTCGAGCAGGGGTCCGACGATCGGAATGTGGGTGCGGTCGGCCAGCCACAAGCGCATGGGCTGCGCCCGGAACAACCAGTCGCCGTTGAGCTTGGCCACGCCGGCGAACACGTACACCACTGCGAGTTGGGCCCGCAGAACCCACACCACCCCCGCGGGAACCAATCGGGCAGCCTGCACCCGCCCTTGCCGGGCGTCCAGCGACCAGCGGCGGTCCACGGGCAAAAGCAGCAGCAGCAACCCGGCCAGGGTGACGAACCAATAGTGGTTCAAGTAGAGGGCGGCGTCGATCAGCTCGGCGTAGGCGAATCCGACCACAAACAGTGCCGCGGCCAACCGGTGGCGATAGCCGAGGGCGATGCATCCCCCCAGCACCGCCAGCACCGCCACATGCAGGTGCATCCATGGCGACGGCCAGGGCTGGACCCAGCCGAATCCGGCATGGGTCAGGTGGTGCTCGGGCGCCAGATAGAGGCGGTCTACCCACCCCTTGGCCAAGAACCTCACCGAGCTGTAGACCGCAACCAGCCCGAAGCCGATGCGAAACACCGCCGCCGAGTCAGCAGCGACGGGCCGTTGGGCCGCAACAACGAGGCGATAGGCCGCTCCAGCGCCGGACCTGGATCCGATCCGACGCTGAGCCTCAGAATCAGCCGGAGCTGTCACCGTCAGCGTCACTGAAACCGATCACCACCCCGAGGCGGCTCACCACTTCAGTGGCCACTGTGATCTGAATGGCCTTGATGGCCTCTCGGGCCTCGATCACCGTTTGCGGAGCGTCGGCGACGGCATGGCGCAGCGGCGGCCCCACCGCGCCGACGGCGTCGAATGCCGCTTCAAACTGCCCCGCCAGCCGGTCGGTGAGATCGTCGCCGAGCAGTGGCGACAAACCCGCCGGGTCATCGCCGACGCCGCTCAGCACGGCCTGGATCCCGATGAGGCGCTGTTGGAGGTCGTCCACGCCAGCGCCGGCCGGCCCCTCATCGACGGCCAAGGGATCGGCATCGGCGCTCATGATCCCCAAGGCGTTGCCCAACTCCAAGTCGGTGATCCGCTCCAGCAGGAACAGCGTGTCGTTGACCACCCGGTCGAGGTCACCGCGGTCGGCATCGGCGAAGGCATCGCGGTACGGTTCGCCGCCCTCCCAACCCAGGGCCCAGTCGGCCTCAAGCAGCGCCGCCTCGGCGGCGATCACCGCGGCTACACCCTCGAGATACCGGCAGCGGCGGGAGTCGCCCAAAGCGCCCAACGCCTGCTCTCCTGATCCCAAGAGGTAGTCCACCGCGCCTATTCCCCGCTGGTCGGCGCCGATGCGGCTGGACAGGCGCTCGTGGTCCAACTCGATGGAGGCATCGGCAATGAGCGCTTCGATTTCATCGTTGGCCACTGGCCAGCGCACCAACCCCCACGACCTTCGCTCCATGACCGGCCCCACCCACACGGCCTGGGCGCGCGACCAGCTGTTACGAACCGCAGACAGGGTGTTGCGGGCGTCCGACAACAAGCCCGAACTCGGCGATGCGCACAAAGCCGACAGCGAATCGGCCAGCGCGACCGCGTCGCGGTGGAACTGCTGGTACGCCGGGACGATGTAATCGTCAGCCAAATCGCCCAATACATCAGAGCGCGATGGCATTCCCCCTCCACACGCGCCCAGCAACACCGCGGCGGCTGCGACGGCCCAGACTCGTCTCACAACGCCTCCAAGAATGCAACCAACGCGGCCCGCTGCTCAGCGTCGGCCATTCGGAACGCCTCCTTTGACGCCTCTCCTTCGCCGCCATGCCACAAGATGGCCTCCTGCAGGGTGCGAGCCCGGCCGTCGTGCAACAGGAATCGCTCGCCGTTGATCTCGTCGATCAGCCCGATCCCCCACAACGGGGGGGTGCGCCACTCGCGACCCGAGGCGGCAAAATCCTCCCGACCGTCGGCGAGCCCCTCGCCCATGTCGTGAAGCAGCAAATCGGTGTAGGGGTGGATGGTCTGCGCCGACAAAGCGGCGATGTCGGTCTGCCCGGTCACATGGGTCGCGGTGTGGCAGGAGGCGCACCCGAACTCCTCGAACAACCGGGCGCCCGTCCTAACTTGCTCCTCGTCAGCGCCCCGCAACGCCGGCACCGCCAAGGTGCGCATGTAGACGGTGACCATTCCCAGGCGGTTCTCGGCGATTTCCGGGGCCCCTCCGGTGATGGCCTCAGCGCAGGCGGTTTGCCCCGCAGGGCAATTCTCCTCGGGGTGCAGCGACGACGTGATGCCGATGTCTCCGAGGAACGCTCCGGCGGCCTGCTGTTCGACGGTGGCCACGTTGGCCTTCCAGCCGAATCGGCCCAATGCCGCCACGCCCAACCGGCCGTCCCAGACGATATTGGCCCGCCCGGATATGCCATCGCCGTCAGCGTCATCGGGATCGGCGGCGGCCATGATCTCCTCAGCCGGTATTGCTTCCAGCAGCCCCATGCCGATCACCTGGGGTGCCAGTCGCGGGCTGGTGCGAATTTTGGGATGCAACGGCCCGAATGCCAGATCGGTGATCTCAAAGACCGGCATCCGCAACTCGTACCCGGTTCCGTCGCCATAGGTCCCAGAGATGACCTCGTAGGCCACTCGCATGCTCCCCTCCGCCGGCACGCCCAGTATCGAGCGGTCTTGGAGTTGGCCGCCATAGCGCGGATCGGGCAGTGGCGCCCCGGTCACCGCATCGGCGCCGGGAATCGACAGCCGGATCAACAGACCGGGGCGCGCCTCCGTGTGGGAGGGGAGGGGAGGCGCGCCCCGGCCGTCTCGGACGTGGCACGACGAACACGCCTGGGCGTTGAACGTCGGTCCCAATCCGTCCCTGGCCTCGGTGGATGCCGGGGCCGTCACCCAGTTCTGGGTGAAGAAGCTGTCGCCGACCTCGAAGGCGCGGCGTTCAGCGGTGGTCAGATCCGGGGCCGGCAAGCTGAACGAGTTCCGAGTTGCGTCTACCCTGGTCGCTTCTCCCCCCAGGTTCGGATCGAGGGTGAAATCGTCTGATCCGCAAGTCGCGACGACCATGAGCCCTGCTGTCAGGATCAAAGTCGCGGCGGCCCATCGAACCACCACTAGCTGACGTTGATCGTGATGCCCAGTTTGTCGGCGGCGGCCACGATGGTGTCGGTTTGGGTTTCCAGGGCCTCGATGGTTCTCAGCACCTGGACCCGTCCGGGGTCGTCGTCGGAAACCCCGTCGCGCAGATGCTGGTCGAACGGCGCCGGGATCAGCCGAGCGCTGTTGACGCTGGCCGACACCTCGGAGCGCAGCTGACGGGCCAAAGCGGCGTCTTGCGAGGCGATCACATCCAACAGGCCCGGTCCGGACACGCCGCCGGGATAGCTGCCCAGCAACACCATTTCCACGCCGACGGCGTTGCCGACGATGTCGACGGTGGTGTTGTCGGAGAAGCAGGAGTGCTCGTCCTCTTGGGAACGCGCTTCATAGGCCACCGTCATCCGCTCGCCGGCCAACTCGCCCCGGGACATCTCGCCGATGCCGGTGAAGGCCAAGCGCAGCGCTTCGTCCGGGTCTGAGGCCTCGAAGCGGGCACGGTAGTTGTCGCGGCCCGGGGCCCAGGCGTCCACCAGCTCGTGCAGATGGGCCACCAGCTGATCGCTGGCCACCCGCAGGTACTGTGCTCGGCGATCGGCGTTGGAAGCCGTGGTGTAGTCCGAGGCCGGCCGGTCGCCGGGCCCGTCCTCGCTGAGGTCCTGCCCCCACAGCAGGAATTCGATGGCGTGCCAGCCCGTGGACACGTTGGCCTCGCCGCCCACCTCGTTCAGCGCCACGATCACATCGGCTGTGATCTCCGGATAGCCCGACGGGTCGTTCACGATGCCCGCGCTCGGGTTGCCTTCCACATAATCGATGTAGGCCTCGTCCAGGGGCCAGGCGTTGATGAGCCCCTCGGTGCCGGTCTCGTCGTCATCGATGGGACCGCCGTAGAAGCGGAACACCTCAGTGGGCCCGTAGTCCACCCGGGCCACCAGCCAGGCTTGCCGGGCCGCCTCAAGGGTCTCCTCCGACGGAGAAGTCAAGAACGCGTCAACAGCCGCATCCATGGCCTCCGCCGAGTACAAGCTCGAGGCATAGGCGGAATGCACCCCGGCGGCGTAAGTCGCAACCGCGTCCTGTCGGGAGACCTCGACTGAGAACGAATCGTCGTCGTTGCCGCACCCGGCCGCCAGCAGCAGAAAAGCCGCCAGCACCGATGCGACGCGGACCAAAACCTGAGAACTGAATGTAGCCATGCCGCTACATTAGGTTTGCCTAATGAACTTAGGCAAACCTAATAAATATTAGAACTGAGGGGCGGTTACAACCCCGTCGCGCATGTGGCCGGTGACCTCGGTGCGGGTGGCGCAGCAGTGGGCGGTCTCGTTCATGCTCATCAGCATCCGGCGGTCGTCGTCCACCCACACCCTGCAGATGCCGGTATAGGAGACCTGGAGGTGGATCCGCTCGGAGGCCGCTACCAGCTCGGAGACCACCCGGTTGACCACTCCGCCATGGCAGGCCACCGCGATGTGCTGGCCGGGCCGGGCCCCGCACAGCCGCTCGAAGGCGGCCATCACCCGCTTGTGGAACTCCTCAGGGGTGTCCCAGCCGATGGCGGCGTAGTCCTGGGCCCGAATGGCCTCGTAGTACTCCCCCCCCTCGGAAACCAGCAGCTCGGTGGGGAGGTACACCTTGGAATTGCGGTCGATCTCGCTGAAGTCCTCCTCGAGCTCGATGTCCATGCCCAGCCGGGCGGCCAGCGGCTCGATGGTCTCGATGGCTCGCCGCTTGGTGCTGGAGATGATGTGGTCGAAGGGCTCGTGCTCCAGCCAGTCGGCCAGCCGCCCCGCCTGCCATCGGCCCAACTCGCTCAAGCCGGGATCGGCCACCTTGTCGGTGTTCTGCTCCCGCACGGGCTGGCCGTGGCGGATGAAGGCGATTTGCACCGCGACAGCCTACGCTGCCCGGATGAACGACAAGGAAGCTGATCGTGTCGCCTGGAACAACATCATGTTGGATGATCCTCCCGACAGCGACGACTTGTACCTCCGATTCACCAAGCGGGTGTTCACCGATGTCTGGGCCCGTCCCGCCCTGGGGCGAAAAGAGCGGCGCCTCGTCACTCTGACCGCCATCGCCGCCACCGGCAACGGCCCCATCCTGCCCTTTCACCTCAAACCGGCGTTGGAGTCCGGCGACCTGACCGCAAGCGAGCTGGCCGAATGGGTGGTTCATTTGGCCCACTATGCCGGTTGGCCGGCCAGCGCCCAGGCTTACACCGCGCTGCGGACCGCGGCGGCCGAACTGGGCATCGAGTTCGAGGACGGCGACTGACGGTGTCCGCCGCCGGGCCCCTTCTACTCCAACTCCACCTCAGTGCAGCGGCTCGGGGCGCGCTGAGGGGTGAACACGCGAGGCGGTGATCGGACCTCTGCGCCCGAGCGGTCGGTGTTCAAATAGGCCTCGATGGCGTTGGCCGTGGCCTTGGCCGCCACTGCTATGTACTCGTCGGTGGCGAACAGAGCGGCCTCGGAGGGGTTGGACAGGTAGCCGTACTCCACCAAAGTTGCGGGGAGGTTGGGCCTTCGGATCATGCCGTAGGCGTCACGGCCGTCGGGCACCAGCACCCTCAGCACCCCGGCGTCAGACAGCCGACTCCACCGCACCCCCTTGAATCGGCTCAGGGCTTCTGTGATCTCGGCGTACAGCAAGCCGCCGAGGCGAGCGGAATCGGCCCGGGCCACCTGCCGCGATGCCGACTGCACGAACACCTCGGTCCCCGGAACCGAGCCCGTGGCGAAAGTAGGGGCGTTGTGGTGGAGCGAAACCAGGGCTTCGGCGCCCAAGGCGTCGGCGAATCCGGCCCGAACCGACAGCAAAGTGTCGTAGTCGCCGGTTCGGGTGGTGGACGCGGTAATGCCGCGGCTTGCCAATTCGCCCAGCACAGCTCGGCTGAGGGTCAAGTTGAGGTTCTTTTCCACCAAGCCGTTGGGGCCATAGGGGCCGGAGTCGGAAGCGCCCCCGTGGCCGGGATCGATCACCACCCTCACGTTCCGCAGAGGCCGGCCCTTGCTCACCGTGGCGTTGTTGCCGCAGGGCGTGACCACCCGGTAGCCGTCGCCGTCGCGCCCGGCCACCGCAACGGTCACGCCGCTCGGGGTCACCAGTCCCCGGGGGAGACCCCCTTCGGCGACGGCCTCCGCCGCCGTGAGCAGGTCGGCGGCGGGCCGAGCGGTCCGCTCGGCGGGAGCGAACTGCTGGCAGCCTCCCGCTACGGCGTGGATGTCAACCCCGTAGCGGCAGCGGTAGGTGTTGAGCAGTGCCTCTTGGACCGCGACCAGCCGATCTCGAACGGCGATGTCCTCAGCGGAGGGGATCCCCTCGAACTCCCCCGGAGGGGAGAACCCACGAGTGGGATAGCCATCAGCGCAGCCGCCGGGCACCGCTTCGACGTCGAGGCCGAACTGGCAGCGAAAGAAATTGAGCAGGGTTTCTTGAGCCGCGATCAGACTGTCGCGGGCTACGACGTCCTCGGGGGTGGAACCGCCGGGAGAGGCACCTTGCGCGCCCGCTGCTGAAGCGCCGAGAGCCAGCGCCAGCAGACTCACCGCGCCCAGCCGAAAGAATCGGGGCAGCGCCCGGGCCAATCGCCCCGAAGCGATCACCGCAAGAAGGTAGAAGCCGGCTCTGCGGCCCGCCAACCCCCGCCCCCGGCTTCTGCTCTCTCCCGAAGCGTCGAGCGCAGCTTCAGCTGATCGCGATCTCTCCTGAGGCGTCGAGCACGGCCGTTGCCTTCGCCCCCTCGGCGATCTTGCCGCTGAGGACGGCCTCGGCGAGGCGGTCGGCCAGCTCCCGCTGGATCACCCGCTTGAGCGGCCGGGCGCCATAGGCCGGTTCATAGCCGTCGGCGGCCAGTTTGGCCCGAACCTCTTCGGTCACCGCCAAGTGGATGCGACGGTCGGACAGGCGCTCGGACAGCCGGTCGATCTGGAGGTCGACGATCTGGGCCAGGTGCTCGGGCCGAAGCTCGCCGAACGCCACGATGTCGTCGATGCGGTTCACGAACTCGGGGCGGAAGTACTCCTTGGGGTCAACCGACAGATTGGACGTCATAATCAGCACCGCGTTGGTGAAGTCCACGGTGCGCCCCTGCCCGTCGGTGAGGCGGCCGTCGTCCATGAGCTGCAGCAGCACGTTGAACACATCCTGGTGGGCCTTCTCGATCTCATCGAGCAACACCACCGCATAGGGGCGCCGACGCACCGCCTCGGTGAGCTGCCCGCCCTCGTCGAATCCCACGTAGCCGGGGGGCGCCCCAATGAGGCGCGACACGCTGTGGCGCTCCATGTACTCCGACATGTCGATGCGGATCATGGCCCGCTCGTCGTCGAACAGGAATTCGGCCAGCGCGCGGGCCAGTTCGGTTTTGCCCACGCCGGTGGGGCCGATGAAAAGGAACGTGCCGATGGGCCGGTTGGGGTCGGACAGCCCCGCCCGGCTGCGGCGGATGGCCGAGGCCACCAGGTGCACCGGCACGGTTTGGCCGACGACCCGCTGGCTCAGCACCGACTCCAAGCGCAACAGCTTGTCGGTCTCGCCTTCCATCAGCCGGGTGACCGGCACCCCGGTCCATCGGGATACCACCGCGGCCACGTCGTCGGGGTCCACCTCCTCCTTCAGCATCTGCCGATCGGCCTGGAGCTCGGCCAATCGCTGGTCGGCCGCCGCGATCTGGCGCTCTAACTCGGGTAGCCGGCCGTAGCGGATCTCGGCCGCCCGCTCCAGATCGGCCTCTCGATCCAGGGCAGTGCTCAGGGCATCGTGATCTTCTTTGAGCGCTCTGATCCGGCCGATGGCCTCTTTCTCCGACTGCCAGTGGGCCTGCATCCCGGCCAGCTCTTCCCGCAGGTTGGCCAGCTCCTCTTCGAGTGCTCCCAGACGCTCGGCCGATGCCGCATCGGACTCCTTGGTCAGCGCCACCTGCTCTATTTCCAGCTGGCGGATGCGCCGGTCCACCACATCGATCTCGGTGGGCATGGAGTCGATCTCGATGCGGAGCATGGACGCCGCCTCATCCACCAGGTCGATGGCCTTGTCGGGCAGAAACCGCCCGGTCACATAGCGGTCGGCCAGCACCGACGCCGACACCAGGGCCGCGTCTTGGATGCGAACCCCGTGATGGACCTCGTAGCGCTCCTTCAGCCCCCGCAGGATGGCGATGGCGTCCTCCACCGACGGCTCGCCCACGTACACCTGCTGGAAGCGGCGCTCGAGGGCGGCGTCGGGCTCGATGTGGGCCCGGAACTCGTCCAGCGTGGTGGCGCCGATCATGCGCAGCTCGCCCCGGGCCAGCATCGGCTTGATCATGTTGCCCGCGTCCATAGCCCCCTCCGCGGCGCCCGCCCCCACGATGGTGTGCAGCTCGTCCATGAAGGTGATCACTTCGCCTGCGGCATCGGTGATCTCCTTCAGCACCGCCTTGAGCCGCTCCTCGAACTCGCCGCGGTACTTGGCCCCCGCCACCATGGCCGACATGTCCAGAGCCACGAGCCGCTTGTTCTTCAACCCCTCGGGCACGTCGCCTTCGGCGATGCGCAAGGCCAACCCCTCCACGATGGCGGTTTTGCCCACACCGGGCTCGCCGATCAGCACCGGGTTGTTCTTGGTGCGACGGCTCAGCACTTGGATGGTGCGGCGGATCTCCTCGTCCCGGCCGATCACGGGGTCGAGCTTTCCGTTGCGGGCCAAAACGGTGAGGTCCCGCCCGTACTTCTCCAGCGCCTGATAGGCGGCATCGGGATTCGTCGAGGTCACCCGGTGCGACCCCCGCACTTGCGCCAGCGCCTCCAAAAGCCGGTCGCGGTCCATCCCCACTCGGTCGGCCATGGCCAAGAGCAGGTGCTCGGTGGACAGGTACTCATCGCCGAGTTCGGTGCGGGCGGCATCGGCGGCCTCGAGAGACTGGACGAGATCGCGAGAAGTGCGCACCTCGGTGCCGTAGGCCGACGGCAGCCGTCCGAGAGCGGCTTCCAGCTGGGTCCGCAGCGCGGGCAGCGCCACCCCTGTGCGCTGCAATACCGGCAGAACCACGCCGTCGGCCTGGCCGATCAGGGCCAACAGCAGGTGGTCGGGGGTCACCTCGGGATGGCTCTTGGACTGGGCTGAGGCCGTGGCCTCGTTGAAGGCCTCCCTGGTCTTCAGCGTCCACCGTTTGGGGTCAAGCATCAGTGCGCACCTCGTTTATTATTTCGCTCCGCTATGGGTAACCGCCAAAAGTTGAAGGTATTCCACTCAATTTTCCTTCTTGCGAGCACCCAGGCCCCGTGCAGCCAAGCATCTGCGCAGCGCGTTCGCCCCTCGGGCACCAAGCCGGGCTCAGGCACGATTGCTTGTTCACGGCAATGCCAATACTCTCGGCCCGTAATCCTCCATGAGCAATCCAGACGAGACCTCCGCTTCCCGCCGCCAAGACCTCGGGGCCATGCCGGGTCACCGCCTGCTGGCTCGCATGGGCAAGCAGGTGCTGCGGCCCGGGGGGCGCAAACTCACCGACGACCTGCTCGCCGAACTAGATATCAGCGCCGGCGACCACGTTGTGGAGCTCGCCCCGGGCGCCGGGGCCACCGCCAAACTGGTCTTCGAGCGCAATCCCTCGGGCTACACGGGCATCGAGCGAGACGAGCAGGCCGCCGCCCAGGTCAACACCAAGGCCAAGAACTACCGCTATCAGTGCATCGTGGGAACCGCCCACGAGACGCGTCTCTCCAGCCGGTCCTGCCATGTCGTGCTCTGCGAAGCGCATCTGGCCATGCAGACCGAGGACAGGATGAGGAAGATCGCCGACGAGGCGTTCCGAATTCTGCGGCCCGGCGGACGCTTCGGCATTCACGAGCTCTGCCTTCGGCCGGATTCGCTCGAAGCCGAGTCGCAAGAAAGAGTGCGAGAAGAGCTGGCCCGCGCCACCCAAGCCGGTGTCCACCCTCTCACTGCACCCGACTGGGAGGCCCTGCTCGTGCGGGCCGGCTTCCAGATTCGATACCAGTCCACGGTCGCCATGCGCATTCTTGAGCCACTTCGCCTGATCAAAGATGAGGGAATCGCCAGCACCGCGAGAATCGTCCTGAACATCGTCAGAACGCCAGCGGCGCGACAACGGGTTCTCGCCATGAGGCGCATGTTCCGCCAGCACGCCCAACACCTGGGCGCAGTGGCGATCGTCGCCGTCAAGCCCAAAGGCTGAGGGCCTCAGGCCATGGCGCGCCACAGAGCCGCCGGGCACACCTTTCGCGCATACGCTGGTCGGGCACAGAGGCCGCCAGCAGCCATGTGCTTCCGCCATATCGACAAAGTCTGCACACCACTAGGGTCTTGGCATGTCCAGCGTTTACCTTGACCGGGCTCGGGAGCTGCGCTCGCTGATCGACGAGAACGCGGCCAAGGCCGACGGTCTGCCCATCCCTCCGGAGACCATCAACGCCCTCGTCGACGCCGAGCTTCACAAGGTGATGGTGCCAGCCGCGGTGGGCGGGATCGAGATGCCCGTCAACGACTGCATCGACATCTGGGCTGAGGTCGCCCGGGCGGACGGCTCGGTGGGCTGGTGCCTAATGGCGAGCTGTGCCACCACGGCCTATTTCGGGGCCTGGTGCCCCGATGAGCACGTCGAGCAGATGTTCGCCGACGGTGTACCCCTGTCGGCGGGACAGTTCGCTCCCAACGGCACCGCCGTCGCAGACGGCGACGGTTACCGGATCAGCGGCCGCTACTCGTTCGGCAGCGGCATCAACCACGCCCAGTGGGCCGGCGCAGGCGTGTTCACCCAAGAGCCCGACGGCGCCGACCCCCGATTCCTGTTCGCCATCTACCCGGCAGAGAAAGCCCAGATCACCGGCAACTGGGAGGTGATGGGCCTCCAGGGCACTGCCAGCTATGACTACACCGTCGACGACGTATATGTGCCAGCCGCCGCTACCTTCGACATGTTCAATCTCACCGTGTATCGGGGCGGCCCCCTCTATGAACTGGGAGTGATGCCGCTCACCGCCGCCGGCCACGCCGGTTTCGCCATCGGGGTGGTTCGTCGAGGTCTCGACGAACTGCTGGCGGTGGCCCGCGCCAAGCACCGCATGGGCGACGCCGCCCCCATGGCCCAAAGCGACCGCTTCATCCACGAGATCGGAGAGCTGGAGTCCCGCTTCCGGGCGGCCTGCTGCTGGCTTCACGACACATTTGCCAACGCCGAGCGCACCGCGGCCAAAACCGGAGCGCCCGATCCGACCGAATCGCTCCTCACCCGGCAAGCCACCGCATTCATCACCCAGGAGGGCGCCGACATCTTGCGCCGGGCCTATCTGCTGGCCGGCACCGATGCCCTGCGCGCCGGCGGCCTCCAGCGGGCCTTCCGCGACATCCACGCCGGCACCCAGCACTACTTCGCCGGCGCCGGCCCCGCCCTCGAGCTCGGCCAAACCCTCATCGCCACCGCCCCCGACAATCCCCTCGACGCATGAAGACGAAAGGCAGACCCAT
>JAPOSH010000239.1 GCA_026709815.1 bacterium
ATCAATGACATGATTACCTCCTAATCGAAGTGACCGGCCAAAGGGGGGATACTCATAGTAAGACGGGCGAACCTTTGACGTAAGGGATAGTCGTTGGCGACGAAGGTTTCTTTTCGATGGAGGATGGGAGGGCTCTCTGAGGCTGAGTAGTTTCTCTCGTCGATATCTAGTGCACCGATCCTTACAAAGGTTGTTTTCCGCAGAGCGGGGTGGGGGTCCTTGTCGAAGTTGGGGTATTCCAGATAGGAGACTTTGGGTTTGTCTGTTGCGAGTTTGACGATGTTGGCCCCTTCGACTTCTCCGACGAGCCATCGGGCGCATCCTTCGTAGACCCGGAGCACATGGGGAAGGTCATGGAGTGCTGATTCGTGCAGGTATAAGGAAGTGGGCAGTCGCTTGCCTACCAGCGATTCGTCTGCGGCACTGGCGACTACCTGGGAGTCACCGGCGCTGTAGAGAAGTTGGTCGGCTTCAGCGATTGCTTCTTTGTAGGAACCGATGAGCCCTCGGATGTCATAGCGGGTGGTTTCTGGGAGCGCAGTGAAGGTCGGGCGTCGGTTGAGTTTGAGGAGCGCCAGATCGACTAGCAGGTCGAGTCGCCGCTCAGCCGAAACGGTGTCCCAATCAGTCTCCGGCGTTACCGTGACCGCGACCCGCCAGGCTCGGTGCACAGATCCGGCGGCTTCCTTCAGCTTCTCTTGCAGGTCGAGCTGTTCGGTCTGGGCGGGGAGGCGTCCTCGTTCGCTGTAGAACTCCATCAATGCGTCGATCAATTCCCGGTGTTGGTCGTAGATGCGATCGCTTCTCGACACTTTCACGGCGTGACGCCTGCGGCGCCGGGTCCGTATCAGGAAGTCGTTGGCATCTGCTTCGTCCTTGAAGGCCACGAAGATTCCGGGGGCGATGGCTACGGTCTCCGTTTCGAGGATCGTGTCGAGCCACGCCCGAAGTTCTCCTTGGCTGAAGAACTTCTGGAATGTCCCGTGGCCGGTGATGAATCCATCGCCGTGCGGCCGGCCTCTCGAGATGGTGCGGAGTTCGCTTTCGAGCCTCGATGAGACAACCAGCGCCCTTTCTGTGAGGTTCCAGGCACCCAGGACAGCATCTCTCCTCTCAGAGGGGTCGGGGATGACGTTGATCACGTATCCGAGGTTGACGACTTCCGCACTTGTCTTCTTGGCGTCGGGGCTGAAGTGCGGGTCCCAGCCTTTCGCCGTGACCCCGGCTCGGGCGAGTGCGGTCATGTCATCGCCGCGTCCACAGCCGTAGTCGAAGAACGTGCCGCCGGTGGTGAGCAGCCCGAGGTCAGCGGCAAGCTGCACCGGGCGCGACAAGGCCCCTCGGGCCATTGCCGTGCGATGCCGGTTCTCGGCTGACGTGTTCACCGCAACGCGTATGCGAGGCGCTCTGCCACCTCTGACCAGTTGGCCAGCACGGGATCGTGGGACCACGAAATGCGAAGGGCGCCCGAGGCTCGCTCCGGTGCCAGGCCCATCGCGGTGAGGACGTGGGAGGGCTCGTAGGAACTGGAGGTGCATGCCGACCCGTTGGAGATGGCTACCAGGTCTCTGAGAATCATCATCGCTGCTTCCGCGTCGAGCCCTGGTATGGAGAGGTTCATGACATGTGGGAGCACTTGGTCTTGATCCCCGTTGAAGAAGGGTCCTAGAGGCCCAAGGGCCGTGGTCGCCTTGGAGCGCTCAGCAGCGCAGGCTGATGACCTCTTTTCCTGCTCTGACAGTGCTAGGCGGCAGGCTTCGCCGAATCCGGCGACAAGAGGCACTGGGACGGTTCCGGGTCGCAGGCCACGCTCCTGGCCGCCGCCGAACATCAGCGGGGTGAGGGGAGGGCGTTCGTACCCGCGCCGACGAGCAATGAGCGCTCCGACGCCCATGGGCCCGTACAGCTTGTGGCCCGATACCGAGATCAGGTCAATGCGCTCCTCGGCCAGTCCTCCGGTCTTGCCGTAGGTCTGCGCGGCGTCAACATGCCAGTAGGCCGGATGGCCATTGAGGGCTTCGGCAATGCCCTGGAGGGGCTGGACAACCCCTGTTTCGTTGTTGGCGTGCATCGTGGTGACCACGAACGTGTCGGTACGCAGACGGTCGGCTATCTCGCCGGGGTCGACCCAACCGCGCTCGCCTACGGGGACGAGCTCGAGCTCCACATCTCGCGCCACGGCAAGCGCTGCGAGCGGCTCGAGCACTGCCTTATGCTCGATGGCCAACGCAAGCGCATGGCGGCATCCTGTCGTCTGCGCATGTTCCCTGAGGCCCAGAAGGGCCAGATTGTTGGCCTCTGTTGCGCCTGAGGTGAACAAGACCTCATCAGACTTGGCGCCGCACCCTTCCGCCACATGCGCCCGGGCCTCCTCGACGGCCTGATTAGCCGTCATCCCGTACTCGTGGGTCCGGGAGCCTGCGTTGCCGAACTCGGTCTCCATGTAGTGCTGGACAACGGCCGACACGCGGCCATCAACTGGTGTCGTCGAGCAGAAATCCAGGTAGGCGGGCATTTTCTCCCCTCGGGTCAGCCCCTTTCTCCGTCGGCAAGTCTACAATCCGCTGAACGGGTGACCCGGCGACTGACCGCTCCCCGCGTCAAGCAGGAACCAAGCAAGACGAAGGGACCTATGGCCGACTCAACAGTCAAGGTGAGGATCGGATCGAGGCCATCCAACGGCTCGGCTTTTGCCGAGCGTGGGCTCCTCACCGAGGTCAAGAGTCTCACTGCCCAAGTCCAGAATCTGTACCGCGCCGACGGCATTCCCTGGGTCGTCGGCTACTCGGGCGGAAAGGACTCCACCGCCACCCTCCAACTGGTTTGGACGGCGCTCGGGTCACTGCCCGCTGAGGAGCGCCACAAGCATGTGTATGTCATCACCAACGACACACTCGTGGAGAACCCCGCAGTAGCTGCGTGGGTACACCGGTCCCACCTGGCGATGGAAAAAACAGCAGCCGACCAGGGCCTTCCGATCTCGACCCATATGCTCTCCCCGGAGGTGGGCGAGAGGTTCTGGGTGAACCTGATCGGCCGCGGCTATCCCGCTCCAAGCAGGCGGTTCCGCTGGTGTACCGAGCGGATGAAGATCAACCCCACCAGCCGCTTCATCCGCTCTGTGGTCAAAGACAACGGCGAGGCAATCATCATCTTGGGGGCGCGGCGCGCCGAGTCGGCCGCTCGGGCGGCGCGGATCGACCGGTTTGACCAGAGGTCTGTGAGAGACCACCTCAGCCCTCACGGCGATCTCGCATCGGCTCTCGTGTACAAGCCCATCGTGGACTGGACCAACGACGACGTCTGGCTCTATTTGATGCAAACCCCCAACCCGTGGGCATTCGACAACAAACAGCTACTCACCATGTACCGCACAGCATCGCCCGATGCCGAATGCCCGGTCGTTGTAGACACCTCCACCCCGTCGTGCGGAAACTCTCGGTTCGGATGTTGGACCTGCACTGTTGTGGACAAGGACAAATCAATGGCCGCGATGATCCACAACGACACCGAGAAGGAATGGATGCAGCCCCTGCTGGATATCCGCGACCAGATCGCCGACGCCGCCGAGGGCCGGAACCTCCGCGACTTCCGCCGGTTGAACGGACGGGTGTCGCTCTACAACGACCAGCACGTACCAGGGCCGTATACGCAGGAAGGCCGAGCCCACTGGCTCCGCCTGGTCCTCGAAGCACAAACCTGGGTTCGCAGCCACGGGCCGCAAGAAGTGAGAGACATCGAGCTCATCACGATGGACGAACTGCACGAAATCCGCAGGATATGGGTGGCCGACAAGCACGAGCACGAGGACCTGCTGCCCTTGATCTACAAAGAGGCCACCGGCCAGCCGTTCCCCGGCCAAACCCGGTTCGACGACCAGTTCCCCTTCCAAGCCGAAGACCTTGGCGAGCTTCGGAACCTGTGCCGGTCAGACCTCCAGTACGAGCTCATCCGCGAATTGATCTCCGTCGAGCACAGCCACCGCGTGGCCGCCCGCCGCAGCGGCCTGTGGGATGACATCGAGACCGCATTCGACCGATCGGGGTACGAGTCGCCCGAGGAGGCCATCGATCTTGTGCGCGCCTTGACACGAGGCCGCGAAGCCGTCGGCATCAGCGGTTCAATCGGCTTCGACGCATCCTGGCATGAAGCATCCCAAGACCACATGGTCGCTGAGCCGGCCTGATGCTTCTTCGCTCTCTGACACTCGAGAACTTCGGGGTGTACCGAGGCCCGCAGACAGTCCGCTTCTCAACCGCAAAAGAGCGTCCGGTCACACTGATCGGTGGGAAGAACGGCACCGGCAAGACATCGATACTGGACTCAATCCCCCTATGCCTCTATGGCAGCCGGGCCCGCCGGATCCTCAACAGCTCCTCCTACCCCGAGCACCTGAGCAGCCTGGTCCAGCCCGGAGAGAGCGCTGCTTCGGTCTCTCTGGAATTCGAACGGACCGAAGCAGGCCG
>JAPOSH010000219.1 GCA_026709815.1 bacterium
GGCGGTTGGCTTGCTGAGGGTCATTCGGGCGTGACCTGATACGCGCTGTGAAATAGCGAATCTTGGTGATTTGATCCTTGGGGAGCAGACGTTGGCACAGAGCTTCAAAATTTAGCCACTTGTACGGGGTGTCCTTGACGGCGCCGTAGTAGAAGTTGAAGCCGTCTATGTAGACGATGGTGCCCACCAGGTAATTTTACCGCCCCGTTGATCCCGGCAGTGATGTTCCCCAGTTTTGCGATGCAGGTGGGGGCCGGGGGACGCGACCGACTGTCGTCTGCAACCAAAGGTGCCGGCGGGAGTGTTCGGGCCGGTATTTTCGACGGCGTGGCAGACGGGTCAGATCGGGGGGCGGTAACCCGGCGCACACAGCTCGGGCGCACGGCCAAGGTGGCCGGATTGGGCGCTCGCAGCGGCCGACGATGGGCGACGGCCAAGGCCCGTCAGGTGTTCGCCGACGCCGAGCGGGGACGAGCCATCGACGCCGAGCGGGAGCTTCGCACGGCGGCCGATGTGGTGGAAGTGCTGGGGAACATGAAAGGCGCGCTGATGAAGATCGGCCAGATGGCCAGCTATCTAGACGTCGGCCTGCCCGAGACCACCCGGTCGTCTCTGGCCCGACTTCAGGCCAATGCCCCGCCGATGAGCCCGGCTTTGGCCGAGTCGGTGGTAACCGCTGAGTTGGGCGCGCCACCCCAGGAGCTGTTCGAGCGGTGGGACCCGTCGCCCATCGCCGCGGCGTCCATCGGCCAAGTACACCGGGCGATCACCCCCGACGGCCGGGCCGGCGCGGTCAAGATTCAGTATCCCGGCGTGGCCGAGGCCATCGCCGCCGACTTGGGCTCGGCGAAGACGGTGTTCCGGGCTTTGTCGGTGCTGTTCCCCGGCCTTGACCCCGCCCCCATCATCGAGGAGCTGCGCCAGCGGCTCACCGAGGAGCTCGACTACCGGCACGAGGCGTCCAACCAGCGCTTGTTCGCCGACCACTACCGGGGCCACCCCTACATTGCCGTTCCCGAGGTGTACGAAGACCTGAGCTCAGCCCGGGTGCTCACCACTGAGCTGGCCACCGGCGCGGCCTTTGAAGAGGTGCTGACCTGGCCCCAGGAGCAGCGCAATCGGGTGGCCGAGACCATCTATCGGTTCTCGTTCGGGTCGATCTACCGCCTGTGGGCGTTCAACGGAGACCCCCATCCCGGCAACTACCTCTTCGGCGCCGACGGCTCGGTCACGTTCTTGGATTTCGGCCTGGTCAAGCGGTTCACCCCCGATGAGACCGCGCAGTTCGAGCGGATGCTCATCGCCATGGTCATCGACCGCGACATACCCCGGTTCCGAGCCGAGCTGGTGGCGGCCGGACTCCTGCCGCCCGACGCCCCCTTCAACGATGACGAGGTCGAAGCGTTCTTCACTCACTTCTATGAGTTCGTGCTGACCGATGAGACCAGGTCATTCACCCCGGAGTACGCCGCGGCGGGAGTGAGGGCCATATTCGACGCCACCGGCGAGCACGCCGCGTTGAAGAAAGTGCTCAACGTGCCGCCGCCGCTGGTGGTGCTCCAGCGGATCAACCTCGGCTTGATCTCGCTGTTCGCCCAGCTCGGAGCCACCGCCAATTGGCGGCGCATCGCGGAGGAGCAGTGGCCGTTCACCGATCGGGCCCCGTCGACCCCGATGGGCGAGGACGCGCGGATGTGGCTTCGCTCGCTCCGGCGATAGCAGGTAGCGGCCCCGACACGGTTCTGGCCTACGCTGCGGGCCATGAAGTTCGGCATCGGGTTCGCAAACATCCTCCACTGGTCCACTGCGCAGGGCGCGGTGGGATTCGGCCAGGCCGCGGAGGCCGCCGGCTTCGACTCGGTGTGGACGGTGGAGCATGTGGTGTATCCCGACAGCTACGCCTCGGTGTATCCCTACGACCCGGCGGGCCGGATGCCGATGACCTCCGACACCCCGCTGCCCGACCCGCTGATCTGGCTGACCTGGGTGGCAACGGCTACCGCCACGCTGCGGCTGGGCACAGGCATCTTGATCCTGCCCCAGCGAAACCCGTTGGTGCTGGCCAAGACGCTGGGCACGCTCGACTCCATGTCGGGGGGCCGGGTCAGCCTCGGGGTGGGCGTGGGCTGGCTGAAAGAGGAGTTCGAAGCGCTGGGCATCCCCTGGGAGCGGCGGGGCCAGCGCACCGACGATTACATCGGGGCCATGCGGGCGCTGTGGGATGCCGACAGCGCCTCGTTCGACAGCGAGCACGCCTCGTTCTCCGGGGTCAGCGTGAACCCCAAGCCGGCCAACGGGCGGGTGCCCATTGTGATCGGAGGCCACTCGCGGGCCGCGGCCCGCCGAGCCGGGCGGCTGGGAGACGGCTTCTGGCCGGGGCCCAAAGAGGGGTCGTCCATGGTCGGGCTCATCGACGAGATGCGCCAGACGGCCGCTGCCGCCGGCCGGGATCCGGACGGCATCGAGATCACCTTGGGCCTGCCCAACACGCCGATGGACGATCCTGTGGGGCTCGTGCAGGAAGTGGCCGACTTGGGCGCCGACCGCCTGATCGTGCCCTCATTCCTGTTCTTGGAGGACACCGCTGAGACTATGGCCGGCTTCGGGGCGCAGCTCCACGCCGCGGCTGGTTAGATCTCGTGGCCGGGCCTTCCGGGCCCGCTGGTGGGGCTGCCGAAGATGTCGGAGTTCAGCTGGGCTTGGGCCATCAACTCCGCCACCACTGGCTTGAGGTTGGTGGGGTCTTGCGAATCCAACTCCACATGAGGGCCGAGTGCCCAGCTCTCGGCAATGCCGAGCCGGCTGTCGCCCACCACCCACACCCGGCCCGTCACGTTGGCCGCCTCGGGGCTGCACAGCCAGGTGACGATGGGCGCGATCCAGCGGGGGGACCGAGCCTCTCGGGCCTCTTCTGAGATCTCGGCGTCGCCCATCAGGGCCTCGGTCAGCCGAGTGAGAGCGTTGGGGGCGATGCAGTTGACGGTGATCCCGTAGCGGACCAGTTCCATGGCTGCGATGACGGTGAAGGCCGCGATACCGGCCTTGGCCGCTCCATAGTTCGTCTGCCCCACATTTCCGAAGATGCCCGACGGAGATGAGGTGTTGATGATACGGGCGTCGAAGCTGCGCCCGGCCTTGGTCTGCTCCCGCCACCAGGAAGCAGCATGGTGGACGGGCGCGAACGTGCCCTTCATGTGGACTTGCACCACACCGTCCCAGTCGGATTCGCTCATGGAGAACACCATGCGGTCCCTCAGCATGCCGGCGTTGTTGATGAGGATGTCCAGCGTTCCGAACGTGTCGATGGCCTGGTGGATCATGTCGCGGGCCGCGCCGAAGTCGCTGACGTCGGCCCCGTTGGCCACCGCCTCGCCGCCCATGGCCCGTATCTCCTCGACCACCTCGTTGGCCGGGACGCTGTCGTTACCCCGGCCGTCGTGGCCGGTGCCCAAGTCGTTGACCACCACCTTGGCGCCGTGTTCGGCCAGCATCAGGGCGTACTCCCGCCCGATTCCCCGCCCGGCGCCGGTGATGACCGCGACCCGTCCTTCGCAAAGCCTGCTCATGATGTCGAACCCCCTATGTGCTCTGGTCTCTCGTCTGATCGCAAGAGCCTCGCCGATGAACTATAGGAGGGCGTCGGCCAACCTTCGCCATTGGGCTAGGGGCAGCTCACCGCGGGGAGCGAGCACCTGCACGGCCACATGGTCGGCGCCGGCGTCGTGATGGGCCTGGATTCGGGCCCGGATGGCCTCTTCGTCGCCCCAGGCCACGATGGCGTCCACCAGCCGGTCGGACTCTTCGGCCACGTCCTGTTCGGTGAAGCCCAGCCGCAAGAGGTTGTTCACGTAGTTGGGGAGTCCCAGGTACAGGGCCATGTTCTCCCGGGCCAGGGCCCGGGCCGCCTCGGCGTCGGTCTCCAGGCACACCTTCTGCTCGGGGGCTAAAAGGGCGTCGGGTCCCATGATCTCCCGGGCGGTTGCGGTGTGCTCAGGGGGCACGAAATAGGGGTGGGCGCCGGCGGTGCGCTCGGCGGCCAGGGCCAGCATCTTGGGGCCGAGCGCGGCCAGCACCAACGGCGGGCTCTCCTCGGGGCCCGCGGCCATGAACATTGCCCCGTCCATGGCGTCGAGGTACTCCACCATGTAGGAGTAGGGCTTGGAGTAGTCCAGCTTGCGAATGCCCTCGACGAACGGGCCGTGGCTCACGCCGATGCCCAACAGGAACCGGTTGTCGAACGCCTCGGCCACCGTCTTCTGGGCCGCCGCGGTGGTCATGGGGTGGCGGGCGTGGATCTGCGCAATCCCGGTGGCCACCTTCAGCGTGCTCGTGGCCTCGAGCATGACCGACGCCGACACGAACGGATCGCGGCCCACCGCTTCGGGTATCCACACCGCAGGCCAGCCCATCTGCTCCAGCTCGGCCACGACTTCGCGCACCCGGCCCGATGGATGCTGGTCCAAAACGCCCTGCCACAAACCGACTTTTCCGATGTCCATGGGCAGGCAGGCTAGCGGCGGCTTGGAGCCGGCTCGCATCGCCGAGACTACGCTTCGGGTCGTGGCCGAGTACGAGAACTTGCGGTATGAGGAATCCGGCGGGGTGGCAGTGGTCACGTTGAACCGGCCCGAGCGGCTGAACTCCTTGGACGACGCCGCCTGCGCGGAGCTGCGGGCGATGTGGGCCCGCCTCCGCTACCACGACGAAGTGCGGTGCGTGATCCTCACCGCCGAGGGCGATCGGGCGTTCAGCACCGGGGTGGACATATCGGGTTCATGGAAGCAGCCCTCCTCGCCGTTCATGGTGGACGATCCGATCTCCGCCGTCGGCCCCAAGTCCAACGACTACTGGCGACCGGTTATCGCTGCGGTCAACGGCATGGCCGCCGGGGGCGCCTTCTACCTGCTGGGGGAGGTGGAGTTCATCATCTCCTCTGAGAACGCCACCTTCTTCGATCCCCATGTGAGCCACGGCATGCCGGCGGTGAACGAGCCGATGTTCATGCTCCAGCGGATGCCCTTGGGCGAGGTCATGAGGATGTCGCTCATGGGCCGCCACGAGCGCATGTCGGCTCAAAGGGCGTTTCAGATCGGGCTGGTGCAGGAGGTCGTGCCGCTGGAAGAGCTGATGAGCACGGCCCGCTGGTGCGCCGAGGCCGTCGCATCGGCCCCGGAGCGCCTGGCCGTGGAGGCCACGATGAAGGGGTTGTGGACCGCGCAGCAAACCACGCTGGCCAACGCCATGAACAGCGGGGTGGCGTTTCTGAGCCTGGCTGGGGCCTCAGAGGAGATCACTGAGAAAGCCCGGGGCATCAAGGAGCAAACCCGCATCGAGCCCCGCATCCGATGACTCCCTTCGATGCCGGGCCGCGGGGCGCGTTGGCCGGGCTGCGGGTGCTGGACCACACCGACATGCGCGGGTCGCTGTGCGCTCGGGTGCTGGGCGATTTGGGCGCCGAGGTGATCCGAGTGCCGCCGGCGCCCGATCCTGAGGGCCTGGACCACGCCCACCGCAACGCCAACAAAATGCGGGGCGACCCCGCCGAGACAGAAGCGCTGATGGCCGCGGCCGACTTGTTCATCGACAACACCGGAGTTGATGTCGAGGAAGTGGTGGAACGCCATCCTGGTCTCGTGGTGGTGGCGTTGACCGACATGGGCCTCACCGGCCCCCGCTCAGGCTGGAGGCTGGAGCCGCTGCCGGCCTTCGCCTCGTCGGGCGGTCAGTTCCTGTCGGGTTTTCGGGACAGGCCCCCGTGCTGGCATCCCGGCTATGTGGCCCACGACTGCGCCTCGGTGTTCGGCGCCATCGGCGGGCTGGCCGCGGTCATGGACCGCCGCCGCTGCGGCCGGGGCCAAGTGGTGGAGGTAAGCGTGCAGGAGGCCGCGCTGTCGGGGCTGAACCCCTGGTCGGTGCTCATACCCGACTATGTGGAGCATTTCCCCGAACTGCCCCACGAGGGCCGTCGCAACGCCGACGGCAACTACTGGATATTCCCGGCCCGGGACGGCTGGGTGCGCACCGTGATCGGCACTCCCTACCAGTGGAACGGCTTTGTGGAGGTATTGGGCAATCCCGACGCCTTAACTGGTCCGGAGTGGGCCGACGGCGTGTTCCGGGGTCGTAACAGAGACGTGGTCCATGTGGTGGCCGATGCCATCACGTCGCAGCGGGACCGATCTGAGCTTTTTGAGCAGGGCCTGGCCGCGGGCACCACCATCGGCGTGATCCAGTCGCCCCGTGAGTTCGCCGGCCATCCCCAGGTGGCGGGACGGGAGTTCTTCCGCTACGACGTGGAGGGTGCCGAGGGCCTGCCGATGCCCAACGCCCCGTGGCAGCTCTCGGCCACTCCCGCCGGGGTGCGAACGAGGGCGCCCGTCGCCGGGGACGAGGCGGCGCAGTTCGCCCCCCGCCCCTTTGACCACCCTTGGTCAGCCGAGCCCCCCACCGGCGGCAGCGGCCAGTTGCTGGCCGGAGTGCGGGTGGTGGAGTTCGGCATGGCCGCAGTGGTGCCCGAGGCCACCTGGATGCTGTCGGAGTTGGGGGCCGATGTCATAAAGATCGAATCGGTGGCCCATCCCGATTCGCTGCGCTTTGCTGGCCGGGGCGACCTCAACAAGGCCTTCCCGTTCAATGCCGAGAGCCGGGGGCGCCGCTCGGTGGCCCTCGACTTGACCACCGAGAAGGGCCGCGAATTGGCTCATGAGCTGTTCATGGCCGCCGACGTGGTGGCCGAGAACCTGCGGGGCGGATCGCTGGACAAGCTCGGACTGGGGTGGGACGACATGTCGGCCAAGCGGCCCGACCTGGTGTACGTGTGCTCCCAGGGGTATGGCCGGGGCGGGCCCATGGGCAAGATGCCAGCCTACGGACCGCTCAATGCCAGCTTCGCTGGGGCCCATTGGCTGTGGAACCACACCGATGTCCCGTTTCCGTGCGGCACCACCCTGAATCACCCTGACCACATCGCCGGCAAGTTGTTGGCGGTGGCGGTGCTGGCCGCCTTGGACCACAAGCAGCGCACCGGCCAGGGCCAGCTCATCGACATGGCTCAGACCGAGGCCGCCGCCTATCTGATCGGCGAGGTGTACATGGGCGCAGCCGATGCCGGGGCCGACCCCGAGCCCCGCGGCAATCGCTCCGACGCCGTTGCCCCCCACGATGTGTACCGAGCCGGCGGTGACGACGACTGGGTGGCTCTGGCTTGCCATGACGACGCGTCCTGGCATCGGTGCTGCGAGGTGATGGGCGTGGAAAACCGCTGGTCGGCCAACGCCGAGCGGCTGGCCGACGTCGAATCGGTGGACGCCGCGGTGGCCGCTTGGATGGCCGAGGGTTCGGCCGAGGACCGAGCCGAGCGGTTGCAGGCCTGCGGGGTGTCGGCCATGGCGGTGATGGGCCCCTACGATCATCTGGGCGACGAGCACCTGGCCGCTCGAGGCGCCCTCGACGTGCTGGAGCACCCGGTGGCGGGCAAAGAGACCCATGTGGGCAATCCCATCCGCTTCGGCCGCCTGGTCAAACGCACCGCCGGACCGTCGCCGCTGCTCGGCGCCGACACCGTCGAAGTGCTCGGTGAAGTCCTCGGCATCCCACCCGACGAAGCAGAAGCCCTCGCCGAGGCCGGCGTTTGCCGTTGAGTCAATTCTGCCGGTGAATCAATAGAGTAAGTTTTCCGCGCCCGAAGCAGGGAGGAAGCCCATGACCGACGACTACTACCGGGTCGCGCTGCCCGATTCAGAACTTCCCACGCAGTGGTACAACATCATCCCCGATTTGCCGGCGCCGCCCCCGCCGCCGCTGCATCCGGGCACGTTGGCGCCGGCCGGTCCCGATGACTTGGCGCCGCTGTTCCCGATGGCGCTGATCATGCAGGAGGTGACCGGCGACTCCTATGTGGACGTTCCCGGCGGGGTGCTCGATGTGCTGCGGCTGTGGCGGCCGAGCCCGTTGTTCCGGGCTCGGAGGCTGGAACAGGCCTTGGACACTCCGGCCAAGATCTTCTACAAGTATGAAGGGGTCAGCCCCGCCGGCTCGCACAAGCCCAACACCGCAGTGCCTCAGGCGTTCTACAACCACCAAGAGGGCGTCACCCGGTTGACCACCGAGACTGGGGCTGGGCAGTGGGGGAGCGCGTTGGCGTTCGCCTGCGCGCAATACGACATGGCTTGCGAGGTATGGCAGGTTGCCGCTTCTTACCGGCAGAAGCCATACCGCAAGACGATGATGGAAGTGTGGGGCGCCGAGGTGCACTCCAGCCCATCGGAGGTTACGGAATACGGGCGGGGCCTGCTGGCCGCAAACCCCGACCACAATGGCTCGTTGGGCATTGCCATCAGCGAGGCGGTGGCGGTGGCGGCGTCTGATCCCGGCACCCGGTACGCCTTGGGCAGCGTGCTGAACCATGTGCTCTTGCACCAGACGATCATCGGAGAGGAAGCTCTCAAACAGTTGGCCATGGTGGGGGAGACCCCCGATCTCTTGGTGGGCTGCACCGGAGGCGGATCGAATTTCGGCGGGCTGTCCTTCCCCTTCTTGCGGGAGAAGCTGGCCGGTCGGATGAACCCCGTCATCCGCTGTGTCGAGCCTGCGGCCTGCCCCTCGCTCACCAAAGGCGAATACCGGTACGACTTCGGCGACACCGGCCAGATGACGCCGCTGTTGAAGATGCACACGCTGGGCCACAGCTTCATTCCCGACCCCATCCATGCCGGAGGGCTGCGCTACCACGGCATGTCTCCGCTGGTGTCGCACGTCTACGACTTGGGACTGGTCGAAGCGACGGCCATCTCCCAGTCGGAGTGCTTTGCGGCGGCCCTTCAGTTTGCCCGCACCGAGGGGATCGTGCCTGCGCCCGAACCGACGCATGCCATCGCCGCGGCGGTGCGCGAGGCCCTGGCGTGCAAGGAGTCGGGCGAGGGGAAAGTCATCCTCACGGCCCTGTGCGGTCACGGCCACCTCGACTTGGCGGCCTATGAGCACTACTTGTCGGGCAAGATGGTGGATCTCGACCTGAGCGACGAGGCGCTCGCCGCGGCCCTGGCCGACGTGCCCGACCTCGAGCGGACGGCGTAGCGGCGTGGCTGAGCCAGGACAGGCCGCCGCGCGGGTTCGTTTTGCTGGCGAGCAGCCATGAGGGTGCTGGTCATGGGCGGGAGCCAGTTCAACGGCTATGCCCTGGTCATGGAGCTGGTGCGCTGCGGCCATGAGGTGACGGTGCTGAACAGGGGGCGCACGGCGGTGGACTTCCCCCGGTCGGTGCGCCGCTTGGCCGCCGACCGCACCGATCACGACCAGGTGCGAGCGGTGCTCAAAGACGAGACCTTCGACGCGGTGCAGGACATGAGCGCCTATCACCCCGCCGATGTGGAGCTGATGATCGAAGTGCTCGAGGGGCGGGTCGGGCACTACATCTTCGCCTCGTCCACGGTCATTTACGCCCCGGCCGACATCTTGCCCATCACCGAGAGCCATCCCACAGACCGGGGCCCCGACCAGAACGAGTACGGGCTGCACAAGCTGCTGTGCGAGGACATCTTGATCGACGCCTGGCGCAGCCGGGGGTTCCCGGCCACCACCGTGCCGTTCTCGATGGTGTTCGGTCCCCGCAACATCCTGGCCGACCGAGAGCAGCGGATGATCCTGCGACTGCTGCAAGGCCGACCGGTGCTGATCCCCGGCGACGGAACCACCCTGGGCCAAGTGGGCCATGTGGACGACCAAGCCCGGGCGCTGCGGATGATGATGCTCCAACCCCAGACCTTCGGAAAGCGCTACAACCTCACCGGGGGGACCTATCAGTCAGACGTGGGCTATGTGGACGCCTTTGCCGAAGCGCTCGGGGCGGAGGCCGACAAAGTGTTCATTCCCGCGCCGATCATGGACGACCTGTGGGACGGGGCCCTGGTGTTCGAGGAGGGCGCGGCCTCGCCGGTGAGCATCGACATCCGCAGCTCCGACACCGCCCGGGCCGACGCCGACAACACCCGGCGGCGATTCAAGCTGGCCCAGCTCGTGCAGCGGCTGGCGCCCAACCTTCACCGCTGGAACCGCAGTGTGGTTTTCTCCGTCGACCGGCTGCGAGCCGACATCGGCTGGGCGCCCGAGTACACCCTGGCCGCCATGGTCGACCATGTGCATCGCTGGATGGCCGCCGAGGGACTCGACCGGCGCCTCAACCTGGACTTCACCTTCGAGGATCAGATAGCGGCCCATGTGCGAAGCGGGGCCTGAGCGGCGACGTCGCGACACATCGCCGATTGGGCCTTGATGGCCGGCTACCTCGGAATTGGAGGGTTCAAGCCCTGGCGGACGCGCCAGACGACCACTCCCGAGACCAGCACGCAGAGGCCGCTGATCACGGAGGCCCCGGGCAGGGTAACGCCCAGGGTTGTGCAGCCGATGAAGCCCAGGCCGCTCAGTGCTCTGGGCCAGCGGCGCAGCTCGGCTGACAGGGTCCACGCGGAGACGTTGGTCACGGCGTAGTAGAACAAGACGCAGAACGAGCTGAAGCCGAGCACGCTGCGCAGGTCGGTCAGCGAAACCAGCGCGATCACCACCGCAGCTACCGCGATCTCAGCGCAGTGGGGCACCTTGTGGACCGGATGGACCTTGTCCAGCACCCGGGGCAAGTCGCCTTCGGAGGCCATGGCAAAGGCAGTGCGCCCCACGCCGGCGACCAGGGCCATCAGCGCTCCGGCCGAGGCTATGGCCGCTCCGACTCGCACCACTGGCGTGAGGCCGCTCCAAGACCCGGCGTCGGTGGCTGCGGCCAGCGGGGCCGACGCTTCGGCCAGCACCTCGGGGCCGACGGCCCACAGGGCGGTGACCGACACCGCGGCGTACACCACCAGGGTGATGCCCAGGGCACTGGGAACGGCCCGGGGGATGGTGCGGGCCGGATCCTTGATCTCCTCGCCCAGGGTGGCGATGCGGGCGTAGCCGGCGAAGGCGAAGAACAACAGCCCGGCAGACTCCAAAATCCCGCCTGCGCCGCCCCCGCCCCAATCGGCCAAGTTGTCGGCATCGGTGGCGCCCCCGGCCACCGCGGCGGCCACCACCAGCCCGAGGGCGATCAGCACCAGGGTGACGGTGACTCGGGTGGCTGCCGCTGTACGGGTGATGCCGCGGAGATTGACGGCGGTCGCCACCACGACGGCGGCGATGCCGGCGAGCCTCGGGTATTGGGGAAGGGTGTAAGCCCCGAAGGCCAGCGCGGAGACCGACAGGGTGGCCGACTTGCCGATCACGAATCCCCATCCGGCGCTGAATCCGGCAAGGTGTCCCAGCCGCTGGCGCCCGTACACGTAGGTGCCGCCCGAAGCAGGGTAGAGGGCGGCCAGCTGCGCGGAGGAGGTGGCGTTGCAGAACGCCACCACCCCGGCCGCTGCCAGCCCGATCAGCAGCCCTGATCCGGCGGCGGCTGCGGCGGGCCCGACGGCGATGAACACGCTGGCCCCGATCATCGATCCCAGCCCGACCACGATCGCGTCCCCGGTGCCCAGCCGCCGGGCCAATCGGGTTGGGGGGTTGCTCACGGGGCTAGTAGGCGGCTTTGGGCACCATGGGGGCTTTGGGCCGGTAGGGCACCGACGGATCGAAGTAGGGGCGGTCGCCGTCCACGGTGCAGCGCCGCACCTCGCGGACCTCGGGGTAGTGGTCGGACACGCCCCGATGGTTGGTGGACCGCTCGTCCCAGATGGCCAGGTCGCCCTCGGCCCACGACCACCGGCAGTGGAAGCGGGGCTGGGTGATGTGGCGCATCAGGAAGTCCAGCAGAGCCGTGCTCTCGGCCTCGTTCAGGCCCACCACGCACTGGTGGAAATTGGTGGCCAGATACAGCGCCCGCCGCCCGGTCTCAGGATGGGTGCGCACCAGCGGGTGATTCACGCCGGGGTAGGCCTCCCGCAGCAAAGGCACCAAGTCCCAGCTCCCCGACTTCTCTGCCATGGCCGTGCAGAACTGCGGATAGTTGGAATGGTGGAGCTCCAACCCGTCGATCATCGCCCGCATCGGCGCCGATAGCGCGTCATAGGCCGAGGTGATGCTGCACCACAAGGTGTCGCCGCCATAGGGGGGCACCACCATCGCCTGGAGCAGGGCCACTTTGGGGGGCGCCTCGATCCAGGTCACGTCGGTGTGCCAGTTGTCGGCGGAGGGCAGGCTGTCGGCGTCATCGCGGATCACTGACAATTGCGGCTCGGTGGCCCCCATCAGGGCCTGGACCGGATAAATGCTGGGCTGGCCCCACCGGGCGGCCAACTCCAGTTGGGCTTCGGCGCTCATCGCCACGTTGCGGAAGAAGATCACCTCGTGGCGGAGCAACGCCTCATGGATCTCGCTGAACTGCTGGTCGGTGAGGTCGTCGCTGGGGTCCACCCCGGAGATGACCGCGCCCAGCGACCCGCCGATCCGGGACACCTGGATGGTGTCGTAGGACTCTTCGGCGTCGATGCTGGAGGAGAAGGTCATAGCCATAGGGCTATTGTGTCATCTTCTCTGTCAGCAAGGCGGTGAGGAGGGCACCGTCTTGGACGGGATTAACTTCTCTGAAGGCCTCGGAGGCGGGCCACTCGGTGGTCTTCACCGCCGAGGTAGCGGACGAGCACACCGAGCACGGCGTTGTGGTCGAGGGTGCCGGCTGCATTCATGTCCTCAAGGTCGGCCCAGTCTCTGGTTCGGTCGAAGAAGGCTTTGAACACGGCGAGGTCGCGGCAGGCGAGAAAGGGGATCGGGGTGCCGCCGAATTTCTCGAGTCGGGCTCGTCCAGCGGCAGCCTCATGAAAAGGCGTGGTGTTGAAGAAGACGTCCACCGGAGTGGCATCCCACCACAGCCGGCTCTGACCGTCGGCTTCTAGTTCGCGCCGATTGGCTTTGGTGATCGATACACCATCGGGGAGGGCGGCCAACGCCTGGTCAATCTCGTCGGTGCTGGTGAAGAGGTTCACATCGATGTCGATGGTGGCTCTGGCTTGCTGGGTACACCATGCCAGAGCCAGTGCGCCGCCGAAGGCGTGGGGGATGTCAGCGTCGTCCAAAGCCCGGTGAAGCCCGACGACTTGCTCGACCAGGCTCATTGCCCGAACACGGGAAACTCGAGCGTGGGGGAGTGGCAGGCGGGAAATTCAGCGGCCAGCTCGAGAACGGCGACTAGCTCGTCGCCCCTGTCGAGTCGGTCGTTGCCTCGCACCCGGGGGCTGAACTCCCGGTCGAGGGCGAGCCCCGACTCGGCCGCATTCATAGAAAAAATGGTATCCGGTCAGGTACCAAATTTCATCTAACAAGCGGCCCCTGAGCTATGCCATCTCGTCCGCAAGGCTGGGGATCAACTCGCGCAGGTGCAGCGTGACGCCGGAGTCGGGGTCGAGGGTCACGAGCAGCACGGCGGGTTCGCCCTCGAGCGACTCTGCGGTGGCCCCGGAGTAGGCGACCACGGAGGGCGATTCCCGGACCACCATGTGGCGGTGGATGTGCCCGAGGGCGACGTAGTCCCAGCCGATGGCGTCGAGGTGGCGGGGGTAGATGGGCGACGAGCGGTGCGTCGGCGCCTCGTCGTCCAAGACCAGTCCGTGGCCCAAGGCCACGCACCAGCCGCTCTCGGGGCGATCGGGCAGTCCGTCGAGGGGGTGGAAGCCGGGGTGGTGATCGTCCATGGACTTGCCCCAGACGGTGAGGTCGAGCTCGGGCAGGTGAGCGGTAGCTCCCTCGAGGGAGTCGAGGATGGTGACCGGGAGCTCTTGGATGCGGGGGCCGAGGCGGTGCAGCACCGGTGTTTCGGGGTGGACGTCATGGTTGCCGGCGATCATCACCGTAGGACACGACAGCCGAGCGAGCTGGGCGGCAGCCCAACTCAGTACGTCGTCGCCCACCCGGCTGTGGTCGAACAGGTCGCCGGAGATGATGACCGCGTCCACTTCCTCGGAGATGGCGAGGTCCACTGCGGCGGCAAAAGCGGCTTCCTGCCGCCGAGCTGGAGAGGTGCCCAGATGGCAGTCCGACGTGTGAAGCAGGCAGAGGGCTCGGCGTGGTTGGGTTTGGCTGTCGATCACGTTGTCAGTCATCCTCGGCTCAAGTCGTCGGCGTAGGGTCGCAGATTATTTCCCATTATCTCCCGCCGGAAGGCAAGGCTATGGCAGAACGGTCCATCGACGGCAAGGTTGCGCTGGAATAGTCACGCACTTTGCATGCAAGTATGCTTTTTGCATGGCTACGCTTCAGATTCGCAATCTTCCCGATGAGCTGCATCGCCGCTTGAAAGCCCGGGCCGCTCTTGAGGGCCAGTCTCTCTCAGAGTACGCGCTGGGGGAGTTGCGGCGGGCAGCGGAGCGGCCCAGTCGGCGCGAGCTGCTCGAGCGAGTGGCAGCGTTCGAGCCCAGCATCGTCACTGAGTCGGCGGTGGACGCCGTTCGGGCTGAGCGCGACGGCAGGTGATCGTCCTCGATTCCTCGGCAGTGGTGGAGTGGCTGCTCGGTCTTCCCCTCGCCCAAGAAGTTGCCGATCGGATCATGGCGGCCGACTCCCTGCACGCACCGGCTCTACTTGATGTGGAGGTAGCCCAAGTCGTGCGCCGCTATGCCGACTCGGGTGAGATCACAGCACAGGTGGGGGCGCGGGCGCTAGATGCTCTCGCCGAGTTTGAGGCCGTGCGGTACATGCACGAACCGCTTCTGCCGCTGATCTGGAAGTTGCGCGGCAACCTCACCGCCTATGACGCTGCTTTCGTGGCGCTTGCCGCGCTGCTGGATGCACCGCTGGTGACTCTTGATGTCCGCCTGGCCCGCTCGCCGATGTCGCAGTTGGCGGGGCGGGGGATTGCGGTCGAGCTCGTCGCCGGTTCATAGAGATCGAGGTCGGAGGGCGGGGTAGGGTCGGGGGATGGCCTGGGATTTTTCTACTGACCCTGAATTTCAAGATCACCTGGACTGGCTGGCCGAGCTGATGCGCACCGAGATCGAGCCGCTGGACCACTACTTCCGGGGCCGGTCGCCGTTCGACAAATCGGACGAGGAGGTGCAGACCCATCTAGGGCGCATCCAGCAGAAGGTGAAGGACCGGGGGCTCTGGGCCTGCCATCTGAAGCCGGAGATGGGGGGCATGGGGTTCGGCCAGGTGCAGCTGGCGCTGATGAACGAGATCCTGGGCCGCTCCGTGTTCGGCCCCTCGGCGTTCGGCAGCCAGGCGCCTGACTCGGGCAACGCCGAGATTCTGGCCCACTACGCCAACGACGAGCAGAAGGAGAAGTACCTCAAACCGCTGCTGGCCGGGAAGATCTCCACTTGCTACGCCATGACCGAGCCTCAGGGCGGGTCCGACCCCAACCACTTCACCTGCACTGCGCACCGCGACGGCGACGAGTGGGTGATCAACGGGGAGAAGTGGTTCGCATCCAACTACCCGCGGGCCGAGTTCCTCATCGTCATGCTCATCACCAACCCCGACGTGTCGGTGTACCGGGGCTCGTCGATGATGCTGGTGCCCC
This sequence comes from bacterium, assembly GCA_026709815.1. Taxonomy (GTDB): domain Bacteria; phylum Actinomycetota; class Acidimicrobiia; order Acidimicrobiales; family Bin134; genus Poriferisocius. The sequence continues at coordinate 15,479 of JAPOSH010000219.1, forward strand.
ACGACGCCCCCGGCTTGGAGCTGGTGCGAAATGTGGGGGTGGGCGGCGAGCGCCGGGGCCACGGCAGCCACAGCTACCTGCGGTTCAACGAGTGCCGGGTTCCGGCTGAGAACCTCATGGGCGAGGAGGGGGCCGGATTCAAGATCGCCCAGACCCGTCTGGGCGGGGGCCGGGTACACCACGCCATGCGGTCGGTGGGCACGGCCAAGAAGGCATTCGACATGATGTGCGAGCGGGCCCTCAGCCGGGAGACCAAAGGGTCGCTTTTGGCTGAGAAGCAGGCCGTGCAGCACATGATCGCCGACTCCTGGGTCCAGATCGAGCAGTTCCGCTTGCAGGTGCTGCACGCCGCCTGGCAGATCGACCAGGCCGACACCTCCAAGGCCCGGCTCTACATCGCCGGGGTGAAGGTGGCCACCCCCCGGGTGCTGATGGACGTGGTGTTCCGCTCCATGCAGATCCACGGCTCGCTGGGCATGTCCAACGAGACCCCGCTGGCCAACATGTGGATGATGGCCCCCACCTTCGGGGTGGCCGACGGCCCCACCGAGGTCCACAAGGACACCATCGCCAAGCAGGTGCTCAAGGGCTATCGCCCCTCCGAGGGGCTGTTCCCCACCGAGCACATCCCCGCCAAGATGGAATGGGCCGCCGAGGTCATGGCCGAGCGCATCGAAGAGGAGCTGTTGAACGCTTGAGCCCGGCCGGCCGCCAGCGAGCTGGCTGAGGCTGGGATCAGGGTTCCCACTAGATGACCACCCTGATGCTCTTGGCCCTTATTTGATGGCGATGGGGTTGAGGGGTGAGCCCACGGCGCCGGGGATGTTGAGCGGCGGGGCCACCAGCATGAACTCATAGCGCCCGTCGGCAGCGCAGTCGGCGGCGAGCTCGTCCAGCACCCAGAACTCGCCTAGGGGCAGCCCCCGGTCCACCAGCGCCCCGCAGTGGACGGGATGCTTGCGGTCTTCGGGATCCTCGGGCACCAGCACCTCAACGCCGATGGTGTCGGCGGCCACCGCGGAAATGTCGTTGCGGTCGCACCAGTTGAGCGCGTCCACCCCGAAGCCCGGCGAGCCGCCGAAGTACTCCCCTTGCTGGTCGGGGGTGAAGCTCGGATCCCACAGGGCCATGTAGCCGGTGCGGATCAAGGCGATGTCGCCGGCCTCAACGGAGCTGCCCTGGTGCTCGACGCAGCGGTCCAGCATGGCCGAGTCGACCACGGTGGCCGGTGCCAGCGGGTCGCGGCCCTCGGATCGGGGCAGGTCCAACAGCACCGCTCGACCGACGAAGCTCTCCCGGTGATTCTCGATGCCCAGCACCGATGCGCCCCCGAAAGCCGTGACATTGCCGGCCCAATAGCCGTTGTACATCGTGTCCCGGTAGATCACATGGGAGAAGCCGTCCCACTGGGTGGAGCCCTGAAGCGGCATCTGGAACATGTCGTCGTTCCACTGGAAGTCGGGATCGGCCGCGCTGTACGGGGAGCCCACGACTTGGTCGGCGCCGGCCATCATGAACCAGTGCAGCGGCGCGGGCCGGGTGTGGAACCGGGGGCCGCTGGCGTCGATGGGCAGGGCTAGCGAGAACACTTTGCCCGACTGCACCAGCGAAGCAGCCCGAATTCGCTGGTCAGGACCGATCAGGTTCTGGGTGCCGCGCTGGTCGTCATCGCCCCACCGTCCCCAGTTGTTGGGCCCTTCGGGGACGTAGCCACCCACCACTTTGCCGTTGTCGTCCACGGTGTAGTCGGGCGGCGACCAGCTTGTGGCGTATCTTGCGTAGTCGTCTCGACCCATGGTCGCTCCTTGGTGGTCAGAGTTGGATGAGGCGGGGTGCGGTTCCCCTGATTAGCAGATCCCGGCCGATCTCTGCCGGAAGCGAACGGGCCGAGCCGAACAGCGTGTCGATCACCAACACCTGTTTGAGCCGCAAGTGGAAGCGGTGTTCGGCGGTGAAGCCGATCCCGGCCAGCACCTGCTGGGCGTGTGCGGCGGCGGTGAGGGCAGCCTGGCCGGCCAGGGCCTTGGCCAGCCCGGCCAACAGGAGGTCGGGATCGCGCCAGCACGCTTCGGCCACCGATGCCGCTCCCTCGATCTGCACCAGTGACTCGGCCAGCTTGTGGCGGATGGACTGGAACGACGCCACCGGGCGGCCGAACTGGACTCGGTCGAGGGCGTGCTGGCGGGCTTGGGCCAGCATCCAGCGGGCCCCGGCGATGAGTTGGCAGGCCAGAGCCGCTCGGGCGGCAGTCACCGCCGACTCCCAGGCGGCCTCGGTCTTCAGCGGTGTGACGGCGTCGGCCGGGACTTCCATCGATACTCGGCGATAGGCGTTCTGAGGGTCGACCCCACCAGCCGCCGGGCGGCGCAGCGATGAGGCGTCGACCCTCGCAAAGCCGCCGCCGTCCTCGTCGGCGATGGCCACCACTGCGGCTGTCGCACTCTCCGCCCGGGCCGACACGAGCCCGTTCACAACCAGTCCACCGCCCATTTCATTGCGGCGTCGGGCGGGAGGGCCTGCTTGATGGGGGGCGGGCAGCACCACACAGGTTTGGAGAGAGACGCCGATGCCCAAAGCCCGGGCGACAACGTCGTCGAGCAGACCGGCCGCCGAACCGGTGGCGCCGAGAGCGCCGAACGCCATCGCTGCGCCTCGGGCGGGTGCTGCGTCGAGCAAATCGGCCCAACCCAGCTCATGGATCGACTGCTCGGCCTCGCGCGAATCGGACGCACCGGCCATGGCGGCCTCGAAACCCGCCGCCATCAGGGCAAGGTCGTCAGCGTCGATGGGCCTGCTCATGACTCGGGGCCCAAATCAAGCAATCGCCGGGCGATGATGTTGCGCTGGACCTCGGAAGTGCCGCCGTAGATGGAGGCGGCCTTGGAGTAGAGGTAGTCGGTGCGCCACTGAGCCGCAGCAGGGCCGTCATCGAACTCGATCACGCCCGGCAGCAGATCCCGAACGGATTCGAAGAGCTGCTGCTCAGCCCAAGTGATAAGGATCTTGTCGATCGACGTCTCCACGCCGAGCTGATGTCCGGCGTTTAGCCGGTGCTGGGTGTCGCGGGATCGGCTGCGGAAGGCCACCAGCGACTGGAATGCCCGACCTATCGATTGGGCCGAATTGTCGCTGCGGTCGCCCGCACCCGCGACCTGCGCCACCAGATCGCACAGTCGGCGGTGCAGCAGGGCCCCTCGTTGCCAGAACGCGCTGGATCGCTCGTAGGGGAGGATGTCCATGGCCACCTGCCAGCCCCCGTTCTCCTCGCCGATGAGCCGATCCTCAGGCACGAACACCTCGTCGTAGCGGACCTCGGCGAAGTCTTGGCGACCGTGCATGGTCTCTATCGGGCTGAAGGCGATGCCCGGAGAGTCCACGTCCACCAGCAAAGCGGTGATGCCCCGATGGGCACTGCCCGGCTCGCCGGTGCGGGTCAACAGCACGCAGCGCTGGGCGTACTGGATGAAACTGGTCCAGATTTTCTGTCCGCTCACCACCCAGCCGCCCTCGGTTTTCGTCGCCCGGCAAGACAAGGAGGCCAAATCGCTACCCGCATCGGGTTCTGAGAACCCCTGACACCACATCTCGTCGCCCCGCATGAACGGCGGCACGAAACGGGCGGAGATCTCGGGTCGGGCCAAGTCGATGACGGTGGGGGCCAGAACCTCGATCATCGTCCAGGGATTGGGATCGGTCAGACCGCGCAGGTTGACTTCCTCGCCGACGACGGCCCGAAGCAACGGCGAGCCCCCCAGCCCTCCCACTGATTCCGGCCATCCGCACCGGCCGAATCCGGCGTCGAACAGGGCCCGCTTCACGTCGCGATAGTGGCCCATCTGCTCGTCCATCGAACCGGCGCCCTCATAGGGCGGGGTCAGCTCATCGGCGTTGGCGTCGAGCCAGGCCGTCAGGTCGCGCCGAAAGATCTCAGGTGTCGGGGACGCGGGATTGTCCAGCACAGAAGGAGCAGGGGCCGTTTACAAACTGTCGTAGTCCACGATCACGTCGCAGTCGGGGACCGACTGGCAGGTGAGGATGAACCCCTCCTCCACCTCGTCGGCCTCCAGCGCCTCATTGGCCCTCATGGTCACGCTGCCCGTCTGAAGACGCGCCATGCAGGTGGCGCAGTTGCCCGCCTCGCAGGAGAATGGGGGGCTGAGCCCGGCCCGCCGGGCCGATTCCAGCACCGTGTCGCCCTCCAAGTAGGCCATGGTGCGGCTCTTGCCCCTGAAGATGATCGTCAAGCTGATCTCTTGCATCGTCTCGCTCGCCAGATCAGAGATCCTCAGCCCCGCTGTTGGGCGCGCTGGCTGGCCAGAGCGTAAACGCCCTGGTCATGGGAGAACTCCACCATGTTGCCGTCGGGGTCGGTCAGCATGCAGATGTAGCCGATGGGGGGCGGCATGTCGGTGGGCTCCATGGCCAGGCACCCGCCGGCGCGGCCTTTGGCCGCGATCTCCTCCACTGCCTCTCGGCTGGTCAGCTCGATGCCGAGATGGGCGAAGGGGGCCAGCTTGGCCATGGGCGAATCCTTGAACGGGTCGGTCTCGGGAAGGAACTGGGCCAGCACCAGAATGAACGGCGAATCAGGGGAGTCGTCGTGGCCCAGCCACGCCCCGTAGCCCATGTGGTCTTCGCGCCGATCCAGCAGGCGCATGGGGGTGTAGGCGGTGTACCAGTCGATGGTGGCGTCCATGTCGGACACCCGCAGGGCGATGTGGGTCCAGCGGGGGGCGGGGGGATGGACGTTGTAGACGGGGTCGTGATCGGCCACGGCGGCTCTACTCGTTGGTCCAGCCGTCGGGGATCTGAGGGTCGTCGCCGCCTTTGGTCCACAGGATGAGGGTGTTGCCCCACGGGTCTTTGAAGGCGGCGTTGAACCCGTTGAACTCGGCCCAGTAGTGGTCGCGCCACAGCTCGGTGGCTCCCCGGGCCAGGGCCCGGTCCATGATGGCGTCGGAGGAGTCGTCGTCGCTCACCAGGATCCACACCCGCACGGTGCGCCCGTCATGGGACAGGCCGCGGGGCTCGACCCCGTCGGGGTCGGGATGGGGGCGGGCGTTGGCCGCATTGTGGATCCCCATGTGCAGGTTGCCGGTCGGGCCTTGCGGGCCGTCGTCTAGCTGGAAATTCTGGCCGGGGACGATCCGGTGGAACACGCCGGCGGGGCGGGGCTCCACCTCCCAGCCGAACACCTCGTGGTAGAAGACCGCCGATGCCTCGGGGTCATCGGAGGGGAAGTCAACGAAGATGAGGGTGTTGGGGTATGTCATCGCCTGTATTTCTAGTTGATGTTCTCTCGGCTACCGCATCGGCCAGCGGGAATGAGGGCGGATGCCCGAGCGCGCCATGATCTGCTGAACGGCTCGGCGAGCCTCGGAGCGCAGTGAATCAGTGTCCACCGTCGTGCAGCGGCCCCCATCCACAACGAGGCGGCCGTCGACGAAAACGTCGGTTACCGAGCGCCCGCCGCCAGCCCAGACCAGTTGCAGGATTGGATCGGGGCTCGGCGGCTGCCACGCAGGTCCGGAGCGATCGACGATCACGATGTCGGCGGCCTTGCCGTGTTCTAGCGAGCCGATCCGGTCGGCCATGCCCACCGCCTCGGCCCCGGCGATGGTCAGCAGCTCGAAGGCGTGGTGGGCGCCGAACTCGGTGGGGTCTCCGGCGGTGTCTTTGGCCAGCCCGGCGAACAGGGCCGCGGCCCGCAGGCCGTCCACTGCGTCGCCGGCGTTCTCGGTGTCGCACCCCAGCGACAGCCGGCCGCCCCGACGCCATAAATCCAAGTGGGCGAAGCGCTTCGTCAGTCCTTGGCCCAGCCGAAGGTAGGCCCACGGACAGGAGGCCACCGCAGTGCCGGTTCGCACCAGAGCCTCCACCTCGGCTTCGTCAACGTGTACGGCATGGCCCACCAGCACGCTGGGGCCGAGCACGCCCAGGCGATCCAGATGCACCAGCGGACGATGCCCGGTGCGCTCGAGATAGCGGGCGGCATCATCAGGGGTGGGGGAGAGGTGAAAGCTGAGCCTTCGCCCGGTGGAGCGGGCCAGGTCGGCCGCCGCCGTCACCAGATCATCGGACATCAGGTCGTGGCCCACCAGGGTGACTGAGGTCTCCACCAGCCCGCCGGGCGGATACCGCTCGATGAGATCCCGCTGGGCGTCGATCACTTCGGGGGCCGGGGCAGATTGGGGCAGCCCGTCGGCATCGGACCCCCAGCGCCCGACGGCGCCCCGCACGCCCACCGCAGCCATGGCCTGTGCCACCCGGTCGGGATGGGCCACTGTGCCGGCGTCGATGGTGGTGGTGATCCCGTTGGCCGCCGCCTCAATGAGCCCCAGCGTGGTGGTCAACTCGTCGTCGTCGCCGGTGACGTACTCGTGGAGGGGCACGATCCACTCGAAGATGGCCGCGCCGGGGGGCAAGTCGTCGGGGATGGCCGAGGCCACCAGCCGGTCGGCGGTGAGGTGCTGGTGGGCGTTGACGAATCCCGGCACCACCAGCGATTCGGCTGAGCCCCGCTCGGGCGTGCCGGGATACTGCGCTCTGAGTTCGTCGGCCTTGCCCACCGCGGCGATCTTCCCGTCGGCCACCGCCACCGCCCCGCCCGAGACGATGGCGCGCTCGGCGTCCATGGTCACGATGTCGCCGGTGATCACCCAGTCAGCCCCTGACACGTCAGTTCACCCTACTGCCGGAACTGCCGGGCTGATTGGTGCTCCTTCTACTTCCGCAAGCAGACAGTGAAGCGGGACTCTTCTTCGAGAAAGTCCGGTTCGGTGCCGTTGTGCTGTGCCATGGCGGGCATGACCTGTCGTCGGATGCCCATGCCCAGCCCCTCGACGTAACCGTAGTCGCGCATGATGTTCATCATCACCTGGTTGCGCGCGTAGCGGACTCCTGCCCGCATGCCCTCGATGCTGATGGTGTTCGGCAAGCTTCCGGGACTCTGCACTTCAATTCGATCGTCGAAGACCGACAGCAGCACATCGGTCCCGGCGATGCTGTAGTCACGGTGTGCGAGGGCGTTGACCACAACCTCGCGGACGGCCGCCTCAGGGAAATCACGGCGTTCGACACGGCGCCCTTCTTCCAGCGCCGCGGATGTGCCCGTATTGCGGCGGACGAAATCGAGAGCCCTCTCCACCACCCCGGTTTCGATGAGTTCACCGCCAACTGAGAATAAGGCCACCAGCGGACCCTTTATGCTCTCATCGGATTTCGTGGCATAGCCCGGTTCACCGCCCTCGACACCGCCCGCAGCACCTGACCGCCTTCGAGGACTTCTTCTACCAGAGCCCGAACCTTGGGGGTGTCGATTGACCCCATGTGCTCCGGTCTGAGAAATGCCCGTCCCTGAGTATCGTCACCGTCGATATCACCTTTGGCATCGATTCCCAGTATGAGTTCAGCGTCACCGAGCACGGGAATGTTGGCGTTGTGTGTCGAGAAGACGAACTGGCGTTGCCTCTTGTTCTCTCGCATTTCCTCGACGATCACCTCGCTGATGAAGCGGTTGTCGAGGTTGTCTTCATGATGGTGCTCTCACCCGCTCCGGCGATGTTCTCAGCTTGTTGCCGAGTGATGCCGAAGTGTTGTGCCAGTTCCGCAGCCCCCGCGCGGTAGTGATGCGGGTTCACCTGAAGTGCGCACCGCACGAAGTGAGCACCTGATGGCCTTCTCAGCGCTTCGGCGATCACGTCCGGTTCCGATGTGTCCATTTGGTTGTTCTCCACGCTCTCGCGCCCCCTCATCGCAGAGTGTTTGCTCGCAGGCACCGGGGGTGTGAGCTTGTTCCCATTCTATGGCCAGGATCCAGAGCACGGGGGCGGGTTCCCGGTCTTTCGGGAGAACCACGCGGGGTATCATCGGCGCATGAGGGCAAATGGCGTTTCCAGCACGCTTGTCGGGCAGCTTGCGCTGGGCGGCCAGTGGTATCCCATCGCCCTCAGCGAGGACATCGCGCCGGGCCCGCACGGAGTCCAGGTGCTGGGCCGCCGCTATGTGCTGTGGCGCTCGGAGGAAGGGTCGCTCAACGCTGCGCCCGACCGGTGTCCGCACCGGCAGGCGCCGCTGTCGGAGGGGCGCATGGCGGGGGGCTGCTTGGAGTGCCCCTACCACGGCTGGCGGTTCGGCGCCGGGGGGCGGTGCGAGCTGGTGCCGTCGGCTGTGCCGGGCACGCCGGTGCCCCCCAAGGCCCACCTCAATGCGGTCTCCATTGAGGAGCGCTACGGTCTGGTTTGGCTGTGTCCGGGTACACCGCGGGGCCGTATTCCCGAGATCCCCCAAGAGCGCAACCCCGAGTTCCGCCGGCTGAACACGCCGTTCCAGCACTGGGCGGTGTCGTCCACCCGGATCACCGACAACTTCATGGACTTCTCCCACTTCCCGTTCGTCCACACCGCCACCTTCGGCCTGGCCCAGGAGACGGTGGTGCCGCCGTTGGAGATGGGCGACTTGCCCGACGGCTTTCGGGGCTATGCCTACGAGGTGAACGCCAACAACACCACCGACGCGGGCCAGACCGTCACCGGTCAGGACGACGACGTGCTGCACCGCCGGATGACCACCGGCTATGTGCTGCCGTTCTCGGTGCGCAGCACCATCGCCTACGAGTCGGGTTTGGAGCACATTTTGCTGCTGCTGGCCACGCCGGTGGACGACGTCAACTCGCTGTTCAACTTCGTGGTGTGGCGCAACGACGACTTCTTGGTGCCCGCAGAGGAGATCATGAAGTTCGACCTGGCCATCGGCGCCGAGGACCGGGCCATGCTGGAGAAGCTCGAAGGCGTGCTGCCCATGGATCTCACCGCCACCGTCAGCGTCCAGTCCGACCGCCCCTCTGTGGACTGGCGCCGCAGCCTTGTCGCCCTCCTCGCCGAAGGCGGCGAAGGCTAGGGGCCGAGGGCTGTGATTGGGATCACCGCCACCCCGTCAGGGCGCATATAGGCGGTTTTGGTGGCGGTGATCACCGCCATCAGCGCGAGCTGGTCGGCGCGCCGACGTTGGGCCTTGTCTCTCAGGCGCTTCAAGGCGGTGGCTGCCTCTTCGATCTGCCGCGGTCCCGAGTTGAGCTTGACCTCGAAAGATGCCCAAGTGCCGTCCAGGCCTTGGATCACGACATCTGTCTCTAGCTCATCGGAGTCGTGGTAGTGGTAGGCATGGAAGCCCATCGGTTGGGCGTACACCCGCAGGTCCCGCACAGCCAGCGATTCAAAGAGGCGTCCGAACATGGAGAAGTTTGCCATCAAGCTGCTTGGCGATGCCCCGATCAGGGCTGCGGCGAGCGACGGGTCGACGAGGTGCCGCTTGGGGGCTTTTCTCACCGTGGCTTTCGACCGTAGCTCCGGCGACCAGGCGGGAAGATCTTCCAACACGAAAACGCGTCGCAGCGCATCCAGATACGAAGCCAGAGTCTGGGCCGCAGGGGGCGATGCCGGATTCATGTCCCGACCGAGCTTGGCGGCCGTTACCGGCGAGGCCAGATCATGCGAGATCAGCCGCAAGAGGCCTTCAAGGGCGTCGGGGTTGTGGCGTACTCCCACGGCGTCTTCAATGTCGGTTCGGATGGCTTCTTGGATGTAGTCCCGCACGGAGGCTGCGGCCGCGGTTTGAGCGAGGTCCAGGCTGCCTGGCCACCCGCCTCGGCAGACGGCTTTGGCCACTTCTAGCACGGTGGTGCGGCTCTCTGCCGCGGGTCTCATGCTCCCGTCCAACACCCGGCGCAAGGACACTTCTCCGGTGGATATCCCCGCCTCCCACAGCGTCATGGGCCTCATCAGCAGTCGGGTTATGCGTCCGGTGCCGGTGTGACGGGTGATGCTGTCGGTTGGTCGGGCGGAGCCGGTGAGGATGAAGTGGCCGGTGCCGGGACGGTCGTCGCAGGCACGGCGTATGCGGTTCCACAATCCGGGTGCATACTGCCACTCGTCTATGAGAAGGGGGGGAGGACGGGACAGCAGGTAGTCCGGGTCGGTTTCGGCTAAAGCCAACATGTCGGTGTCGTCTAGCCGAACTTCTGAAAAGGCGTGATCGCGAGAGGTCCATGTCTTGCCGACGCCTCTCGCCCCTTGAATCAAAACGGCGCCGCGGCGTTTCAAGGCGGCTTCGACGTCTGCCCCGATAACTCGCTCCCGATACCCTGGCATCGTCAGGGTATTCGACTTGCCCATGCTTCTATCTTAGTAATTGAGGAACTTCTATCTTTAGTTTTCTAGAAAATCTGCCTATGGTTTTAAGGGAGATTCGCCGACATGTTTGGGGTTTTGGGGTGGGTGGGTGGGGGTCAGTCGTGGAGGAGGGCTTGGCGCCAGGCGGCGGTGGTCTTGACTTGGTTGAAGGTGAAGATGTGCAGGCCGCAGATGTCCAATGGCACCAGCTGGCCGCTGAGGGCTTCGAGCATCTCGGTGGGGTCGTGGGTCGGCGAGCCCAGCAGCTTGGCCATCGAGCGGCGATGTTTGCGGAGATAGCGCAGCGATTGTCCGACGCCGAGACGGGTGCCGATGGCGAGCAGCCTGGCGCGCTCCACCGCGCCGGGGATGCCCAGATGCACTGGCAGCGTCAGCCCGTTGCGGCGCTCGGATTTGAGCCATGCGATGATCCGGGCCGGGTCGAAGCACATCTGGGTGCTGCAATAGCCCCGCAGGCTGGCCTCGGCCAGCAGTTCCTGCTTGGCGGAAAGGGTATGGCGGCGCACGCCCTCGCCGATGACGGGGTGGCCGTCGGGGTAGGCCGCCACCCCTACCGTGCTGAGGCCGTGGGGGTGTTCGAACAGGTCTCGCATGAAGCTGTGGGAGTCGTGATAAGCGCCCGGCTCGGTGGTGTCCCCGCCGATGATGAAGGCGGTGGCAACCCCGTTGTCCCTGGTCCATTCGGCCAGGTCTTTGACCTGGCCCCGGTCTCTCATCAAGCGGGCCGAGAAGTGAGGGGTGACGCGGTGCCCTCGTCGGATCAGCTCTTCGGCCAGCTCCAGCGTGGCCGTTTGGCCTTTGGCCGCCGATGCGGTGACCGAAACACGGGAGTTTGCCGGCAGAGCGTCGATGGCCTCCGCGGCGCTGCTCAGGGGGATGATCTCAAAGACTGCATTGCGGATAAGCTCTTGAACGTCGGGATTGAGCCCGGATGCCCGCGGCCTTTCCCGCCACGATAAGCTGGCCGAATCGTTCCGCATCGCGGAACTGTACCATAATACGGACCAGAAGGGCAATGCTGGTGAGGCGAGCAGCATCACCTAAGCAGCTTCACCGTTTGGGGCGGCGATTCGGGCATCGGCGGGCCGAGCAGAGTTTGGAACCGATGGAGGTAGGGCGTGGCTGAGGTACCCGAAAAGGCCAAGTGCGTGGTCATCGGCGCGGGAATCGTGGGCAACTGCCTGGTCGGGCACCTCACCAGGCTGGGCTGGACCGATCTGGTGCTGCTGGACAAGGGCCCGCTGCCCAACCCCGGTGGATCCACCGGCCACGCCTCCAACTTCATCTTCCCGGTGGACCACAACAAGGAGATGTGCCTGCTGGGCAAGCAGAGCGCCGAGCAGTACCGCGACCTCGGCCTGTCGGTGGACTCCGGAGGCATCGAGGTGGCCCGCACCCAAGAGCGGGTGGACGAGTTCAAGCGGCGCATGACCTCGGCTGTGGCCTGGGGCGTCGAGGCCCGCCTGCTGACCGCTGAGCAGGTGAGGGAGCTGGTGCCGTTCATCAACACCGACATCGTCTTGGAGGGCTTCTACTGTCCCACGGTCTCGGTGGTGGACTCGCTGGAGACCGGCACCCAGATGCGCAACGCCGCGGTGAGCGGCGGTTGCCATGTGGCGGCCAACACCGAAGTGCTCGACATCATCACCGAGGACGGCCCCAATCCCGGCGACCGCACCGTGAGGGCGGTGGTCACCGACAAGGGCACCATCGAGACGGCCTGCGTGGTGATCGCCTGCGGCGTTTGGTCGAACCGGGTGGCCAACATGGCCGACGCCCGCATCCCGCTGGTGCCCGCCGTGCATCAGATGGTGGACGTCGGCCCGCTCGACATCCTGGCCGAGACCAACAACGAGATCGGCTATCCCATCGTGCGGGACATGGACACCTTCTGCTACGAGCGTCAGTCGGCGGGGTCGATGGAGGTGGGGTCGTACGCCCACCGGCCCATCTTCCACCACCCCGACGAGATCCCCTCCAACGAGGAGGCCGCGCTGTCGCCCACCGAGATGCCGTTCACCCCCGACGATTTCGACCTCCAGATGGAGCAGGCCATCGACTTGATGGACATGCTCGGCGACGCCGAGATCAAATACGCCATCAACGGCCTGCTGTCGCTCACCCCCGACGCCATGCCGTGTCTGGGAGAGCTGCCCGAGGTCCGCAACCTGTGGTCGGCAGCGGCCATCTGGGTGAAGGAGGGGCCGGGCATGGCCCAGGTGGTAGCCGAGTGGATGACCTTCGGCTACCCCCGGGTGATCGACGTCCACGGCGCCGACGTCGCCCGCTTCTATCCTGAGGAGCGGGGCGACGACCACATCTGGGCCCGCTCGGCGGAGCACTTCAACAAGACCTACGGGATCGTCCACCCCCAAGAGCAGTGGGAGAGCCGGCGCAACCTGCGGGTCGGCCCCTACTTCTCCCGCCAGCAGGACCTCGGGGCCGAGTTCTTCCAGGCCCGAACCTGGGAGCGGCCCCAGTGGTTCGAGTCCAACGCCGATTTGGTGGACCGCTATGAGGTGGAGGGCCGGGAAGTGGAGTGGGACGCCCGGTGGTGGAGCCCGATCACCGTGGCCGAGCATCTCAACCTGCGGGAGAACTGCGGGCTGGTGGATTTGAGCGCCTTCCAGGTCTTCGAGCTGACCGGGCCGGGCGCGGTGGCCTACGCCGAGTATCTGGCGGTGAACAAGGTGGACGTGGCGGTGGGCCGCTCCGTCTACACCCCGTGGCTGACCCCCGACGGCGGTTTCCACTCCGATCTGACCATGATGCGGATGGGCCCCGAGCGGGTGCGCATCGTGACCGGCGTGTTCGATGGCGGGCGCGACGAGTTCTGGGCCCGCCGCCACATGCCCACCGACGGGTCGGTGCGCTTCGCCAGCATCACCGACCGCATCACCACGCTCGGGATATGGGGGCCCAACGCCCCCCATGTGATGGGCGCGCTGACCAGCCAAGACCTCAGCCAGGCCGGATCTCCCTACGGCTCGCTGGTGGAAGTGGAGCTGGACTGCGGTGGCCGCACCATTGAGGCCACCCTGCTTCGCATCTCCTATGTGGGCGACACCGGCTGGGAGGTCTACGCCGACTGGGACGACGGCCCGGTGCTGTGGGACGCCCTCATGGCGGCGGGCGCCGACTACGGACTGCGCCCCACCGGCGGCGCGGTGTACGGGACCTCGGGACGGTTGGAGAAGGGCTACCGGCTCATGGGGGCCGAGCTGGAGAGCGAGTACAACCCGCTGGAGGCCGGCCTGGCCCGGCCCAAGGTGAAGGCGGCGCCGTTCATCGGCAAGGAGCCCTACCTGGCCGCCCGGGCGACGGGAGACCCCGAGGTGTCGATGTGCGTGCTGACCGTGGAGGATCAGACCGACGGCGCGGGTCGCAAGCGCTATATGCAGGGGGGCAACGAGCCGATCCTGACCCAAGACGGCCAGCGGATCACCGACTCCCACGGGCGGGTGTCGCGGGTGACCACCGCGGGACCGGGACCATCGGTGGGCAAGCACCTGCTGATGGGCTATCTCCCCGCCGAGTTGGCTCGGCCGGGCACCGACTTGCAGGTGATGTACATGAACGAGCTGTTCCCGGTGAAGGTGGCCGGCACCGGCGCGGTGTTCGATCCCGACGACACCCGGTTGAAGAGCTAGCGGAGACGGGGCGGATACGGGGCGCCATGAGGATCCTGTGCTGTGTGAAGCGGGTGGCGGCGCCCGGGGCCAAGATCAACGTGACCGCCGACGGCTTGGCGGTGGACGCCTCCCAACTGGGATTCGCCACCAGCCCGCACGAGGAATGCGGGGTGGAGGAGGCAGTGCAGCTGGTCGAGCGCCACGGCGGCGAGGTGACCGTGCTGACCCTGGGGCCTCCCGAATCCGCCGAGCAGCTGCGCTACGCCGCATCGGTGGGCGCCCATCGCGGCGTGCTGGCAGCCACCGACGGCTCGGCCTGGGATCCTCAGCGCACCGCAGCCGCGCTCACCGAGGCCATACGAGGCTTGGAAGCCCGCGAAGGCCCCTTCGACCTGCTGATCTTCGGCAATGAGTCGGCCGACTCGGGCGGCTTTCAGGTGGGCGTGCGGGTGGCCTACGCCCTGGGCCGCCCCATCGTCAACGGCATCAAGGGCATCGAGGTAGATGCTGAGGCCGACGGCGGCGTGGTTCGGGCCCGCCGGGAGATCGACGGCGGGTTCGAGGTGTACGAGCTGCCCATGCCCGCGGCCGTCGGGGTCAAAGAGGGCATCAACCTGCCCCGGTACCCGACCATGAGGGGACGGCTGGCGTCCAAGAAGCTGGAGATCGCCGAGCTGGGTGCCCACGCTGAGCCCGGCGGGCAGTCGCTGGTGCGGCTGCGCCGCCCTCAAGAGACGGTCACCGAGACCGAGATCTTGGGTCGCGGCCCTGAGGCGGCTGCTGCGGTGGTGGACGTGCTCGAAGAGCTGGGAGTGCTGTGATGCTGCTCGTGGTGCTGGAGCACGACCGGGGGGCTATGGGCGAAGCCGCCCGAGAGGCCTTGACTTTCGGGCGGCGCCTGGCCGGTCGAATGGGGGCGCCGTTGCATGCGGCGCTGATCGGCGCCGACGACGCCGATCTGGTAGCCGAAGCTGGCGCCTTCGGCGCCGAGGCGGTGTACACGGTGGTCCACGAGGTGCTGGCCGACTTCGGCCCCGAGGCGTGGGGAGAGGCGGCGGCTCAGCTGATTCGGCGCCTGGCGCCGGGCGCGGTGCTGGCCGGGGGCAGCGAGCGGGGCAACGAGGTCATGGCCCAAGCAGCCGCCCGACTCGATGTGTTGATGGCGGCCAACTGCGTCGACGTCCATCCTGACGGCGGGGCGGGGGAGTGGGCCGTGACCCGCTTTCAGTGGGGCGGCTCGCTGCTGGAAGACGCCTGTCTGGCTTCCGAGCGGCCCTTGTTGACCACCGGGCTGCACACGGTCGCAGCCGAGCGAGCCGAGGTTGCGGTTTCGCCATCGGTCGAGGCGGTGGGGATCGACCTGCACCCGTCGCTGGCTCGCACCATGGTCAAAGACCGGGTGGTGCTTCAGGCCGGGGTCACGCTGTCGACCGCCCCGGTGGTGATCGGCGGCGGCCGGGGCGTGGGATCGGCCGAGGCCTTCGCCCCGCTGGAGGATTTGGCGGCCATGCTGGGGGG
>JAPOSH010000242.1 GCA_026709815.1 bacterium
GGCGGGGTTCGACCTTAAGGTGCTGCGATCCGGGCCGGAGGCGGCCGGCAGCTTGTTCCGGGCGGGCATGGACCTGTTCATGCGGCTCTACGAGTTCCCCCGGCCAGTGGTGGCCGGGTGTACCGGCCACGCCCTGGCCGCCGGTGCCATTTGGCTGATGAGCTGCGACGTGCGCATCGGCGCCGATGTGGACGCCAAGATCGGCCTCAACGAAACGGCCATCGACATGGTGCTACCCAAGTCGGTGGTCGCGCTGGCCCGCGACCGGCTGTCTCATCGCCATGTCAATGCCTCGGTGCAGCTGGCCCGGCTCTATTCCCCGCCCGAAGCTGTGGATGTCGGCTATCTGGACTGGGTGGTGCCCGAAGGCGAGCTTGAAGCCGCCGCCAAGTCGGAGGCGGCCGGGCTGGCCGAAGCTCTGGGGGCAAGGGCGTTCGCCGGAACCCGCAAGGCGCTGCGGGGTCCGGTGGCCGACTCGATGAGAGAGATGCTGGACCACGACACCCGGGCTTTCACCGCCGGGTCGGCGTGACCAGCGGCCCGCGTACCAAAGGAGGACTGCGAACATGAGCGAACCAGTTATCGGACTGCTGGAGTCGGTGTGGGGGTCGATCACCCAACTCGGGGCAGGCTTGAGCGCGCAGCAGTGGGACACGCCCACCGAATGCCCGGGCTGGTCGGTTCGAGACCAGGTGAGCCACATCGTGGGCCTCGAGAGGATGCTGGCCGGGGAAAAGCCCGAGCCCCCCGTCACCGAAGGCGGCCTCGAGGGCATCGCCGCCTTCAACGAGGGCCAGATCGCCCCCCGCCGGTCCCGGCCCGGCGCCGAGGTGCTGGCCGAGATGAGCGACATCTGCGCCCGGCGGCTGGAGATGCTCCGGGAAATGCCCGAGGAGAAATGGAACGAGGTGGGCTTCACCCCCATCGGCGACGCCCCCTATCGGACGTTCATGGAGATCCGGGTGTTCGACTGCTGGTCCCATGAGCAGGACATGCGCCGAGCGTTGGGCATCGAAGGCCACCTCAGCGGCCCGGTGGTCCAGCACTGCTTGGACTGGCACGCTCGCAACATGGGCTATGTGGTGGGCAAAAAGGCCGGGGCCCCCGAAGCCAGCACCGTGGTGTTCGCCATCGACGGCGACGCCGACAGCCCCCGCGGCGTGGCCGTGGTCGACGGCCGAGCCACGCCATCGCCCCCGCTCGACGATCCCACCGTTGCCGTGCACACCGATGTAGACACCTACAACGCCCTGTGCTGCGGCCGCACCGACCCCGCCAAAGCGCTGGCCGACGGCCTGGTCACCCTCGCTGGCGACCAGGAGTTGGGCGAGCGGGTGGTGCGGGCGCTGGCTTACGTCTCGTGACCGTCGAAAACCCGGTCCAAGGCGTCGTCTTCTACTGGCGGCCCGGCTGCGGGTTTTGCGCCCGTCTTCACCGAGAACTCGGCCAGTTCGACGTGCCCCTGGAGATGCACAACATCTGGGAGGACCAGGCGGCAGCCGCCTTCGTCCGCTCGGTGGCCGACGGCAACGAGACGGTGCCCACCGTGGTGGTGGGCGACACCTCAATGGTGAACCCCACCGGTGCACAGGTCATGGCAGCGCTGGCCGACTGCGCCCCCCATCTGGTGCCCGAAGACTACGAGCCTCCCCAACCCGGCCCGATGGGCCGAACAATCCGCCGCCTGCTCGGCGGCTAACCCCCGCCCACTGACCAGTCGAGTCAGTGGGCGGGTTAGAGGCGGGGTTTCGTCGCAGTTGGGGTCTGTTGGGCGGTGACTTCGATGGCGCTGGCGAGTCCGGCTGTTGCCGCGGCGGCGAGCACGGTTGCGGCCAGCGCCAGGGACGGCCGGTAGTTGGGGATCCGGGGTGTGAGACGGGAAAAACGGGTGCGCCCTGCCCGCCCGGACCCTGCGGCGGCCCGGCCCGCCGATCTTGAAACCGCCCATACTGCAAACAATGTGTTGTGTCTGATTTAGCGCGACGAGCTTCCGCCACTAATCCGCCTCCTTTTCACAAGGGAACCACACTGATTCTATTCTTTCTTGCCATATGAATAGCGGAGTTCGGATTAGCACACTATCTACAAGCTGACAACATGAAAGAGTGTCAAAAGATGACATATATCAGCACAATATGACACATAGAGAAGATGCAGTCTGCCAGCGTTCTGCTTGCCAGAAGCGTTGATGAGAGCTACTGCCGGGGCTGTCAGTATGGTCCAGGGGGCGACAAGTATTCTGTCGGAAGCTCTTCTACTCTTGGCCTATGAACTCCGAGTGCAGTGGATTCGGCTCTATCAACTCTTTTGCGGTTCGGGTCGCTCTCTTTGCATCGCGGGTAATCGAAGCCCATGATGCGGGCTTCGGTCCTGGACGGCACACCGAGCCTTGGTCAGTTGATTTTCAGCGGCTAGCTGCGCTTGTTTTCGCCGAAACCCTGCACCCCGCCTACCGCAGAGGCGTCGCGGATTCCAGTTTGAGAGTTGCAGAGCTTATGGACCGCCAACTCCACGAAGCTGATATTGGCGATTCCTGGCACAAGATGAGCGCCTATCTGCGCACTACAGGCCAAGCCTTGCTCGCAGACCCAGAGGTTCAGGCCATATCTCCCCAGAGCGGGGCTACCCAAATCGCGGCCACTCCGCCCGCGCACATGCGCCATGAGGTTTTCGCCGAACTGCTGCACCCCCAGGGCGCTCGAGACCTGCATGGGGCAGCCGTTGCGGTAGCCCACTATTGCGACGCCCAGCTGCCGGCGGCGCCCACCGCGCTGGAACTCGAATGGATCATCTCAGTGGCGGCCCAGGAGCCCATAGACGCCTTGGCCGACCGCAACGGCGTGTCGGTTCGGGGGATGTACCGTCGTCTGGCTTCCATGTGGAAGCGCCTCGGCGTCGCCACCCAAGTTCAGGGGGTGGCCCTAGCCGTCCAACAAGGGTGGATCGCGCCTCTTGCCCATGCCGCCGCCGAACAGCAGAGCGCTCTACGAGCTGAAGGGGAAACCGCGCCTATGGGGCAAATCACCGCTGAAGGCACCCTAGACGGCTGGAGCACAGTGCCCAGCGAACCGCAACTCCTGTGCCTTCAGGGTCTGGCCAACGGCCAGAGGCAACAAGACATAGCCGGAAATTTGGGCTACTCGAGGCGGCACCTACAGAGAGTGCTGGCTGAACTGTGGACCCAGCTCGAAGTTTCTACCCCATCCCAAGGAGTCGCCCATGCCGTTGTTCAAGGCTGGATCACAGTGGAACGCAGCTATGCTTAGGCAATGTTTCCCGGCACTCCAGCAAGCTGACAAGTTCTTCTAATTCTGGAAGCGGGTGCTCTTTATAGGCAATCAGTAGAATGATCGCCTGCGGCCTCAGATCGAAGAGCACTGCAACCTGTTCACCATCGGTATACTGGTAAACGTTGGAATAATTAGCATCGGCCACCACTCCTATACCTGCCGAACGGCTCCGAACCAAATGCACCAGCGCAGCATCGCCGTACAAGACGCGCACATCAGAGAGTTCTTCTCCTGTCTCCCGGCGGTCCCAACGCTGCCCCCAGCAGGACATATCCAACTCAACTAGCTCAGTGCCGCCTGATTCGAAGCGCTGAGCCACCGCTGCGGCTGGAACACCCTCGACAACAAGCATGCTGCCATCGGAGAGCACCTGCGCTCTGAAGCGGGGTGCGCGCGCCGAAGTGAGCCACCCTTCATCCAAGGGCTGGCCCTCCTCTGGATGATACAGCGCCACCACGAAGCTGTTCTTTTGGGCCTCTGTCACCACCACTACAGATGCTGTATTGAGAGAGCCCGGGCCCAGTTCGACATCCCAACCGTCCCTTTCCTGTTGCCATTCGCAACCATGTTCTTCAATGATCTCCCAGCCCAGTCTACCCGCATCAACAAGGACTTTGGGCCGTGTACCAGTCGGCTGAGTAGTAGTAATATCCTCTGTTCCTAGTGGCAGAATTTCCCATCTATCCCCTTGCGTATTGGGATATCTGATCTTATCCAGACACTCTCGGAAACCATCTAGACTGTCGTGGTTAGATTCTTCGGAAATAAGGATCGCTGCACCCCTGCTTTCAAACACTGCCCGAGCCAGTTTGCTTGGCGCTACAGCGTCCTCTTTTGAGATCACTACGCACACGTTTGACACCTCAAAAGGCACAGTCAAACTACGCTGTGGTATTCCGTCGCATAAACGATGAAAGGATTTAAAATAGCCGAGCACATCTTCAACACTGCCGTTCCAGCGTCCGCCGTTCGAAGAACCAATATGAGAACAAACCTCTTGCCAATATGCCAACAGAGCAGGAGAAATTGAGTTGTGATTATACCGCTGCCACATGCCATCAGACAATTTGCCTACTTCAACCGCTGAAGAGATAGACGTACCATTCCCAGCAGCG
>JAPOSH010000059.1:0-1619 GCA_026709815.1 bacterium
GATGTTGCCGGTGCCGTCTTCCTTCTCGATGCCGCCGATGCGGTGGGTGAGCCCGGGCGTGCCCGGCACCGCCCAGGGCCGGGCCATGGTCTCGGGGTCGCGCAGGTAGGGCCAGAACACCTCGGCGCCGTCGTCGGCGGTGCTGTTTGGGGCGGTGGCGAACTCCACCGTCATGTCGGGCAGCGCGGCCACGTCGGGCAGCCGCCAGGGCTCGCTGCCGTTGGCCAGATAGCCATCGGACAAAAGGATCACCGGCGTTCGGTATTTGAGGGCGATGCGGGCCGCCTCGATGGCGGCGAAGAAGCACTGCGACGGCGAATAGGCGGCCACGACCGGCACCGGCGATTCGCCGTGGCGGCCGTACATGGCCTGCATCAAGTCGGCGCTCTCGGTCTTGGTGGGCAGGCCGGTGGACGGCCCGCCCCGCTGGATGTTGATCACCAGAAGCGGCAGCTCCAGGCTGACCGCCAGGCCGATGGCCTCGCCCTTGAGGGCGACGCCCGGCCCGCTGGTGGTGGTCACCCCCAGGTTCCCGCCGAAGGAAGCCCCCAGCGCGGCGCACACCGCGGCGATCTCGTCCTCGGCTTGGAGGGTGCGGACCCCGAAGTTCTTGCGCTGGCTCAGCTCGTGGAGGATGTCGCTGGCCGGGGTGATGGGATACGACCCCAGAAACAGGGGGACCTTGGCCCGCTGGCTGGCGGCCACAAGGCCCCACGACAGCGCGGTGTTGCCGTTGATGTTGGTATAGGTGCCGGGCGCCAGCGCAGCAGGCTTTACCTCGTAGGCGAAGTCGAACAGCTCGGCGGTCTCCCCGAAGGCCATGCCCGCCTTGAAAGCGGCGGTGTTGGCGTCGGCGATGAGCTGCTGGCGCTTGAACTTGGCCGATATCCACTCCAGCGTGGGCTGGGCCGGGCGGCTGTACAGCCACGACAAAAGGCCCAGTGCGAAGAAGTTCTTGGACCGCTCGGCGTCACGGGGCTTGACCCCCAAGTCCTTGCACACCTCTTTGGTGATGGTGGTCATGGGCACCTTGAACAGGGTGTAGTTGTCCAGGCTGCCGTCGGTCAGCGGGTCGCTGCTGTAGCCGGCCTTGGCCAGGTTGCGCTCCACGAAGGCGTCCTGGTTCACGATCACCGTCCCCCCGATCTCCAGATGCACCAGCTCCTTGCGCAGCGCCGCCGGGTTCATGGCCACCAGCACGTTGGGGGCGTCGCCCGGGGTGGTGATGTCGTGGTCGGACACCTGCACCTGAAAGGCCGACACGCCGGCCAGGGTGCCCTGCGGGGCCCGGATCTCAGCCGGGAACTCCGGCAGCGTGGCCAGGTCGTTGCCGAACAGGGCGCTGGCGCTGGTGAAGCGGTCGCCGGTGAGCTGCATACCATCGCCGGAGTCGCCCGCGAAGCGGATCACCAGGCGGTTCAGCTCGCGCGCCCCAACGGTACGCTCCACGGTGTCAGTCACGGAATCCTCCTTGATCCCAGATGGCTCCTCGCCTGCGCGACGCCGGACCCCGAGGTTACCCAGTGGCGAGCCTCAGGTGGCACATCCTCGCCAAGTACCGGCTGAGCCCGCGGCGAAGGCGGGCGGGTGGTTACGCGACGGTTACCGAGTCGGCCAGG
>JAPOSH010000059.1:1629-4369 GCA_026709815.1 bacterium
TGAGGCCCAGGCCGCCGGCCCGCTTGTTAATCACCGCGGTGCGAACCGCCTCGGCCAGATCGCCGGCACCCGACGATGCGCCCCCGGAGTTGATCAGCCCGATGCGGCCCATATAGCAGTTGGCTACCTGCCAGCGGGTGAGGTCGATCGGATGGTCGGTGGTCAGCTCGCCATACACCCGCGGGTGGGTCTTGCCGAACCCGATGGCGGTGTAGCCGCCGTTGTTCTCCGGGAGCTTCTGCTTGATGATGTCGGCCGCGATGGTCACCCCGATGTGGTTGGCCTGGCCGGTGAGGTCGGCCGACGTGTGATAGTCGGTGCCGTCCACCTGGAACCCGGGGTTCCGCAGATAGCACCACAGCACCGTGAACATCCCCAGCTCATGGGCCCGCTGGAAGGCTTCGGCCACCTCTTGGATCTGACGAGTGGACTCCTCGGAGCCGAAGTAGATGGTGGCGCCCACGCCGGCGGCGCCGAGGTCGAAAGCCTGGTCCACCGATCCGAACATCACCTGGTCGAACGTGTTGGGATAACTGAGCAGCTCGTTGTGGTTGATCTTGACGATGTAGGGGATGCGATGGGCGAAGCGGCGAGAGGTGGCCCCCAGCACGCCGAAGGTGGACGCCACCGCGTTGCACCCCCCCTCGATGGCCAGCTCCACGATCCCCGCCGGGTCGAGATAGCGGGGATTGGGGGCGAAGGAGGAGGCGGCCGAGTGCTCGATGCCCTGGTCCACCGGCAGGATGGAGACATAGCCGGTGCCGCCGAGTCGACCGTGGTCGAACATCGACTGGAGGCTGCGCAGCACCTGGGGGGAGCGGTCGGAGCCGACCAGCACCCGGTCGATGTAGTCGGGGCCCGGAAGGTGCAGGTCCTCTCGGGCAATGGTCTTCGACTCATGCGACAGAAGCCGCCCAGCTTCGTCGCCCAACAATGCCTCGATGTCCACGGCAGACCCCTTCTTTTTCGCCCTGAGCGCCCGTCGCCCTCACGATAGCGGCACCCCGAAACCGATACGGGCATCGCCGCCGGCAAATCGCTACTCGAGGGCCGCCAGACGTTCGGCCACATCCACGTAGAGCTCGTCCTGGTCTCTCAGCCAGCCGAAAAGCTCCCGCGCCCGGGGCACTTCCCCCGCCCGCTCCAAGAGGTCGGCCAAAGCGTAGGCCTGGCGGAAATGGTGCTCCTTGGCCCGCCGGGGGCGTTGGAAGCCGGCCGACAAAAGGCGCACCGCCTCGGCCAGCTCTCCTCGGTCGCCCAATGCGCCGGCCGCCACGATTCTGCCCTCGGCCAGCACCGCAGCGCTCGCCCCGGCGTCTCTGAGCTCGGCCCAAAGTGCCTCCACGTCCCTCCATCGGCGTTGGGCCCGGTGGCAGTCGGCCAGCACGGGATGGAGGTCGGTGACCCCGGTGAGCGCCCGATAGGCCTCCAGGTGCTGGGCGGCCGCCTCCCAGCGTCCGAGGCGGTAGAGGACCAAGCCGGACAGCTCCCTCACCTCGGGCACGCTCAGGGCGTCCTTCGCCATGCCGTCCAATGCCATCCACGCTTTTTGGAAGTCGTCTTGCGCATAGGCCGCCTCGGCCTGGTCCAGCTGCCGTCGGTACCGGTGAGCATTCCTGTGGCCTACCGACTCCTCCAGCTTCTGGGCTTTGGGAGACGGTCCTCCCTCGGGCAGCGGCGCCCGCTTGCGGCCTCCCGGCCGCTTGTCGGCTGAACGCGGCACGGGCGTGTCGAGGCCGCCCCGCCGGACGGCTTCGCGGGCTTCGCCGCGCAGCTCATCGGTGCGGGCCCGACGAGCAGCCCGCCGCTCGGCCCGCAATCGAGCCTCCTCTGCCTCCTCGGGTGTCTCTTCGTCCGCGTCAGCCGGGGTTTGCCCCTCGGGTTCCAGGGGCAGCTCCAACACCTTGGCCGCACCCTTGCGAGCCACTGCTCCCATGCCCCGCGGCCCCTTAGGCGGGGGCGGCTTCCCCTTGCGCCGGTTTTGGGGCGCTCCCTGCCGAGACGACCTCCGGCGATCAGGAGGCTTGCGGGTAGAACCTCCACCAGAAGACACCGCCAAAGTGTAGTGGCTCGACAGCGAACTTCGGGTTTCCGGGAGAGGTTAAACGGAAGCGGGGAGCCGATCGGCTCCCCGCTCATTGCGAAATCCGGCGGCGACCTACTCTCCCAGGGCGTCTCCACCCAAGTACCATCGGCGCTGGTGGGCTTAACTTCCGTGTTCGGAATGGGAACGGGTGTGACCCCACCGCCATCGCCACCGAAACCTTTATGTTCTTGACAAACAATACGTACAGCTAACGCATCAAGTATGCACCAGACGTATGTATCAGCCAATGAGGCAGCACCTCAAGAACTCCACAGCGAGCACGAACACCCAACTCAAAAATAGAGTTGACGATATAGAACCAAGCCCTCGGCCGATTAGTACCGGTCAGCTAAACATGTCGCCATGCGTACACTTCCGGCCTATCAACGTGGTGTTCTGCCACGGGCCTTACCCGGTTAACCCGGTGGGTGATCTCATCTTGGAACAGGCTTCCCACTTAGATGCTTTCAGCGGTTATCCTTTCCGCAGGTCGCTAACCAGCCATGCTCTTGGCAGAACAACTGGCACACGAGAGCTGCGTCCGTCCCGGTCCTCTCGTACTAGGGACAGCCTTCCTCAAATCACCTTCGGCTACAGAGGATAGGGACCGAACTGTCTCACGACGTTCTAAACCCAGCTCGCGTACCGCTTTAA
>JAPOSH010000200.1 GCA_026709815.1 bacterium
GCCGGATCGAATCCGGCACATACCGGCTGACCAGCAGCTTCCCCCGCACAAAATTATGTGACTTTCGGTGTGAGGATGAGTGTTCCGCAGCCCGTGGGGAGCCATGCCCGCATCTAAATCCAGCGGCAGCTTCGATATATCGGGGGTCTGTTCCGGGGCGGGCGGGAAGTTCAGGCCGTTGTTGTCAGCGAGCGTTTCGCCTCAGCGGTCACCCGCAGAGCCACGTCGGTCAGCGGCACCCGGAGGGGTCAGGATGAGGGCAGGGGCGGGTTGATGCCGTTGGTGCGGTCGGAGCAGTCGGGGAGGTTGGGGGCGATGGCCCGGATGGCGCCGAACAGCACCGCTCGCATCTTCTCGAGGTTCTGGGCGAAGAAGGCGAACACCTCGTCTTGGGTGACCGGCTTGATGTTGGGGTGGCCGTCCAAGCCGGCGTCGTAGTCGGTGACCAGCGCCGCGGTGGCGTAGCAGATGCCCAGCTCGGCGGCCAGGGCGGCCTCGGGGTGCTGGGTCATCCCCACCACGTCCCACCCGTTGGCCGCGAACCAGCGGGATTCGGCCCGGGTGGAGAAACGGGGGCCCGAGATCACCGCCATGGTGCCCCCGTCGTGGGCGGTCATCCCCTCGGCCCGAGCGGATTGCAGCAGCGCCTGGCGGAGCTCGTCGCAGTAGGGGTCGGCCAGCGAGACGTGGTTGGTGACGGCGTCGAAGTAGGTGTCGGCTCGCCCCGAGGTGCGGTCCACCAGCTGGTCGCACACCACCACATGGCCGGGGGCCAGCTCAGCGCGAAGCGAGCCGCAGGCGCTGGGACCGAAGACGGCCCGAACTCCCAACTGGCGCAGCGCCCACAGGTTGGCGCGGTAATTGACCTTGTGGGCCGGGAATCGATGACCGGGGCCGTGGCGGGCCAGAAAGACCACTTCGATGTCGTCCACCGTGCCGATGGTGAGCGGCCCCGACGGTGGACCGAAGGCGTCGTCGCCGACCACCTCTGCCGCATCGTCGAGCAGGGAGTAGAGACCCGAGCCGCCGATGACGCCGATCTCGGGCATGGCGGCTAATCGTCAGAGGAGCCAGAAGCGGCTTTCGCCGGCTCGCGGCCAGAGGACTCTGGTGAGCTGCTGTCGGATTTGGTCCCGTCGGACTTATCTGAGCCTTTGGAGCTGTCGGCGCTGGACGAAGCCCCGGCTGTGCTGGACGACTTGGCCCCTGAGCGGCTGTCGTTGCGGTAGAAGCCGTCGCCCTTGAAGGTGATGCTGGGAACGCTGAACACCTTGGCCACCTGGCCCTTGCCGGGCTGGGTGCAGGCCGCGGGGCTGGCGATGGAGTCGGCTTCGGGGCAGAGGGTGAGGGAATCCTCAGAGAAGGACTGGACGACTTCGAAGCGGGTGCCGCAGGTTTGGCAGCTGTAGTCGTAGGCGGGCACGAAGACAGAGGATAGGGGTGGGGGCTGTTTCGGTACTATTCGGGTGTGGACTGGGCTTGGTGGCTCGTATTGGCCGGGTATGGGTGCGGGACGTTCCCCGGGGCGCTGTTGGTGGGGAGGTACACGGGGCACGATCCGACTCGGGAGGGGTCGAACAATCCGGGGGCCAGCAACGTGTACCGGGTGGCGGGGCGGTGGCCGGCGGCGTGGGTGCTGCTCAGCGATGTGGGCAAGGGGGTGATCGCCGTCGGGCTGGGGCTCGGTTTCGGGGACCAGCTGATCGGGGCGGCGTGTGGCGCGGCGGCGGTGGTGGGGCACGTCGTGCCCCTGGGCCGCTACCGCCGAGGCGGCAAGGGGGTGGCCACTTTCGGGGGGATGCTGCTGGTGCTGGCCCCGGTGGTGGGGGTGATCCTGATGGGGGTGTGGGGTTTGGCTCTGGTCGCAACCAAGCGGGCTGGGGCGGCTTCGCTGGCGGCGGTGGCGGCGGCGCCCGTGGCGGTGGCCATCCAGGGGTGGCCAGCGCCGGAGGTGGCGGTGGTGATCGGGGTGGCGGTGATGGTTGTCGCCCGCCATCATGAGAACATTCGCCGTATGTGGCGTAGGCGAGAACCGGCGTTGTGGTGATGATTCCGCTGGCTGAGGCCCAAGAGCGGGTGCTGGCGGGTTGCGGTGTGCTCGGCGAGGCCGTCGTGGCTGTCGGCGATGCTCGGGGGCTGGTCACCGCGGAGACGGTGGTGGCGCCCGAATTGGTGCCTGCGTTCGACAACACGGCCATGGACGGCTTCGCGGTGCGTTCCGCCGACGTGGCCGATGCCCCGGTGGCTCTGGCTGTCGCGGGCACGGTGGCCGCGGGGGTGCCTCCCGACGTCACCGTGGGAGCCGGGGAGGCTGTCCGCATCATGACCGGGGCGGTGATTCCCCCCGGCGCCGATGCCGTGGTGATGGTGGAGCTCACCGAGGCCAGCGCCGACGGCGCCGAGGTGACCGTGGCCCGACCGGTGCCCGCGGGCAACCACATCCGCCGGGCCGGCGAGGATCTGTCGGTGGGCCAGACGGTGTTCGGCCCGGGGGAGGTTTTGACTCCCGGGCATTTGGGGGTGCTCGCCAGCCTGGGTATGTACCAGGTGAAGGTGCGGCCCAAGGCCCGGGTGGGAGTCGTGTCCACCGGCGACGAACTGGTGGAGGGGCCGCAGCCGCTGGAGAGGGGCCAAATCCGCGATTCCAACCGGCACACGCTGCTGGCGTTGCTCGCTGAGGCCGGATGCGAGCCGGTGGATCTGGGGCGCATCCCCGATGACGAGGATGAGATCGCCGCGGGCATACGGGCCGGTGTGGAGCGCTGCGACGCCCTTTTGACCTCGGGCGGGGTGAGCATGGGCGACTACGACTATGTGAAGAAGGTGCTCGACGAGATCGGGGACATGTCCTGGATGCAGGTGGCCATCAAGCCGGCCAAGCCGCTGGCCTTCGGATTGGTGGACGGCGTCCCGGTGTTCGGGCTGCCCGGCAATCCGGTGTCGTCCATGGTCTCCTTCGAGCTGTTCGCCCGTCCCGGCCTGCGCAAGATGATGGGCCACCCTGCCGACACGTGGCATCGTCGGCCGGTGACGGGCCGGGCCGCTGAGCCTTTGCGCCGCCGCCCCGACGGCAAGACCCATTTCGCCCGGGTGCGGGTGGCGTATGCCGACGGGTGCTACGAGGCCCGCTCGGCCGGGGGTCAGGGGTCGCATCAGCTTTCCGCCATGGCCGCGGCCGACGCTTTGGCCGTGCTGGCCGACGGAGAGGGTTTGGCCGCCGGGGATGCGGTTCTGCTGCTGCTGCTGAGATAATGCACCGATGAGCGCGCCGCTGATCGACGGCTTCGGGCGGGTGCATCGGGATCTGCGCATCTCGGTGACCGACCGGTGCAACTTCCGCTGCACGTACTGCATGCCCGCCGACGGGCTCGACTGGCTGCCGCGGGAGGATCTGCTGACCTTCGAGGAGATCGAGCGTATCGCGGCGGTGATGGTGGACCGCTTCGGCATCGACAGCATCCGGCTCACCGGCGGGGAGCCCACGGTGCGGGCCAACCTACCGGTGCTGGTGGAGAAGCTGGCCGCCTTGGACGTCGATCTGGCCTTGACCACCAACGGGGCCACCCTGGGCCTTCTGGCCGACAAGCTAGCCGCCGCCGGGCTTCGCCGGATTAACATCTCCCTCGATTCCCTGCGGCCCGACCGGTTCGAGCAGCTCACCCGCCGGGCCGACTTGGACCGGGTGCTCGACGGGATCGACGCCGCCTTGGCCGCCGGCCTGGATCCAGTGAAGGTCAATGCGGTGATGATGCGGGGCGTCAACGACGACGAGATCGTGGACTTCGCCCGGTTCGGACGAGACAGGGGTGTGGAGGTCCGGTTCATCGAGTTCATGCCTTTGGATGCCGACCTCTCGTGGAGCAGCGACAAGGTGGTCACCCTCGACGAGATCGTGTCCACGGTGGGCGAAGCGTTTCCGCTGGCCCCCGCGGAGCGCTCCCACTCGCCCGCCGCGGTGTGGCACTACGCCGATGGGCGGGGCTCGTTCGGGGTGATCGCTAGCGTGACCGAGGCGTTCTGCGGAAGCTGCGACCGAGTGCGGCTCACCGCCGAGGGCATGTTCCGCAACTGCCTGTTCGCGGTGGAAGAGCACGACCTCCGGGAGCTGTTGCGCTCGGGGGCCGGCGACGACGAGATCGCCGCGGCCGTGGCCGGAGCGGTGCGGGACAAGTGGGCCGGGCATGCCATCAACCAAGTGCACTTCATCCGGCCCGGCCGCTCGATGTCGCAGATCGGGGGCTGACATGTCCGACGTCGGGTTCACCCATCTCGACCCCCTCGGTCGGGCCCGCATGGTTGACGTGACCCCCAAAGAGCCGACACACCGCCGAGCCATCGCC
>JAPOSH010000126.1 GCA_026709815.1 bacterium
GGGGACTTGCGCGTAACGGAGACATCTACCCGGTGCCGATGGACGAAGTGCTAGCTTCAATTAGTGAGATTGATTTTGTGGGCTTTGCTGAGTCGGTTGATGTCGATCTGCCAGCGAGTGGGCTAGACGTCAATTCGCCATACCGTAATCTGCTTGATTGGGTCATGACTGTTGGTGGAGTTACCGGCCAGCTTGACGATCGCTGGGACCTCGACTGTGACCTCACAGAGGACCAGATCATCGAATGGCTCGGCGACAAGCAACGAAAGGCCGAACACGGGCCTGATATTCTCGCCGCAGCACTTACGCTCGCGACGTTTGTTGCTGCTCGCCTTTGGCAGCCGGAGCTCGCATTAATCGAGCCAGCAGATTGGTTTCCTGTTCGCGAAGGAGGACAAGATCGCCTCGGCTTGCAAAGATTCATTGACGCGCTTCGCACAAGAGTCAGTGAAGATGCAACCATCGGGGAGGTCGCCCGGTGGCTGACACTCGACTATGTGATCAAGCAGCATGAGCGTGTCGCCACCGCTAAGCTCTTGACCACGGGCGATACCTTCCGATTTCGAAGGGAGGCTGGAAGACTTCGCTTTTTTCAGAAGGATGCCTCATCAGCCATGAACGACTCAAGATTCAATGCGCTCGCGACCGTCGTCTACGAGCTTGGCTGGACCGGCAACCTGTATGTCGAAGACCATGGCCTGACCGAGGAAGGCGAGCTACTTCGGGTAGAGGGGGACCTACCGGTGTCTGGTGCGTTCAGCTAATTTATTATTATGGCAGTCATATGACGGAACCTAGAGTCCAAATCCCGACGCTGTTTGGCAGGGAATGGGACAGCGTCATCATCGCCACATACGGTGCCGACCTTACTTTCTACGAACGAGACCTCTGGCGACAAATCAGCAGAACGAAGAACCGTCTGATCTTCGTAGATAACCGACAATTGCAGCGCCGACTCCTGGAAGCTGAGAGCACGAGTCGGTTCCGCCATGTCAATCGCTCATACGTTCTCGCGCCCCTTCGCTCGGCGGGCAGTGCTCATGCAAAGATGATCCTCCTCCTTTCCGAGGACCGCGGACTCCTTGCAGTTGGTTCGGGAAACCTCGGATTGGATGGGTATGCGTCACAGGGGGAGTGTTTCACCATCTATCGTTGGTCAGATGAACGCCCCGAACATCTCCATGCTTTTGCCGCAGCGAAGGATTTTTTGGAGGAGATGACTGCCCGCCAATTAATCGATGAGATTGTCAAACCTCGCCTCCAGCAGGCCTGGGAGGATGCGCCATGGATATATAGATCTGTCGGTGAGGTTACTTCCACTGTTAGGCACAACCTGGAGCAGCCTCTACTCGACCAGCTCATCGATTCAATCGACAACCGTCCGGTGAGCGAGTTAGTCATTCATGCACCTTTCTATGACCGTCAATGTAGAGCGCTGTCTGAGCTCATCAACCAGACGCAGCCACAGCTCTTGCAAATTCTGCTACAGAAGCGAATCACCTCGGTTGATCCGTTGTATCTTTCACAAGCCCTTTCTGGAGCTTCAGGCCAGGTCGAGATTCGAGCTGTTGAAGCGTACGAGAGTGGCACATTTCTCCATGCCAAGTTCGTTATCGCTCGATTGGGTTCATCGGACATTTGCCTTCAGGGTTCTCCGAATATCTCGACAGCTGCACTTCTTCAAGATAGCTTGACGGGTAATATCGAGATAGCAAACCTAATTGAAGACACTCCAGGTACTTTCGACCATCTGATTTCTGACCTCAAAGATACCGCTGGTCCCGTTGAAATATCATCCCTTGACCTTTCGCTTGCAGAGAGTGATGACGATTCCAGGGAAGATGAATTCGCGCTGCAAGTCCGGGAAGTGTCTTGGGCGCCGCCTCAACTCACTGGTATATTCCAGGGTGTAGTCAACCCACCTCTGGATCTCATAGTCGGGGAGTCGAGAGCCGAAGACGTCACATGGCATCTTGATCACTCTCAGGATGGAAAAACTCCGTTCACGGCAATACTTGGTGAGTCCGTAGCTGCTGAACTCGACCGCGTTGTTGTCATTACTTTTATCTCCAATTCAAATCGAAAAACTGCACCCACATTTCCATATCACCTCAACGCGTTGATCGCTTTGTCTTCTGGCCAAGGACGAACTGAACTATTGAGACGATCAGGGGACTTCGATCTCGAAGATGAAGAAATTGAGCAACTCCTCGTTCAACTCGACGAGGTGCTCGTTGTTGATGGCAAGAGTCTGTGGCGAATGCTCAAACGGAAGGAGCTCGAACCAGCCGAGGATGAGGAATCTGTGACGCTTTGCTACGACGACCTTGACTGGGACGCGATCCGCTCTCATCCGAAGCTGGCGCAGTATCGGACGTGGAATCAAAGTGGACAAGCTGATCCGACCGGGCTTGAAATCTTGCTTAGGTCAATTGCTGATCGCTTTCGATCAGAAGTCCGCCGACGCAGCAGCGAAGACACTGTTGATGGGGTCGAGACTGATATGGGAAGCGATTCCCTAGAGAGCTTCAGCCAAGCCATCGACGCTGAGGACGAGCAGGCCGAAGTGGAAAGCCGTCGAATGAGTGCTCGGACACGAATCCGAAGACAGTTCCAGACCTTCATCAGGCGTTTCGTGACCGGACTTGCTGGTGTAGAATTTGTTCAGCTTGTCGGACCAAGCGTGATTGTGCCCAGCTACGTTGTATTCAATCATCTGTGCTGGAAGCTCGCCCAGCTAGATCTCATTGACCGCTCGTTCGTCGTGGATGCCCAGGTCGAGCTTTGGAAGTTCTTCTAGGGTGATGCCAAAAAATCGAGCTATTTCACGAGTATGAGTGAGGCAGAGCAACTCGCATCGATCGATATCCTCGATGCACACTGTGCTGAGACCGTGATGCTCGCGTCCGCCTATCAGCTATATGAAATCGCGTATGAGCTCGAGGACCAAGATGTTGTACATGTGCGTGATCAGTGGCGCTCGTTCCTCATGCACGACCTTGGTGGCGTTTGTGCCACATCGATTCACGATGCTGTTAAAATCAGTCGAATTGGTCTAGATCCTCTACCTATTGCTAATTTTATTACCTCCCTCGTTGATCTAGCGAAGTATACGCCCGACTGTGAGATTATCGGTCTGGTTGCTGAGATCGTGAGTTGCCCCGCCAGCGCAGTACATCGAAAAAATCGAATGGTCTGTCGTGGAGAGTTCGGTGAGTGTTTCGTAGATGTGTTCGAGATCGATGATCCGCTTATTAAACTGACATTGTCAACGATACTGAGGCTCTTTTCAGAGCTTGCTAGCCTCCTTCCCAAAGAGAAGTATCTACGCGTGAAACACACACAGACCGGAACCGTTGCTTTCGCTGACTATGAACTTAGCGATGGGCTCTGGTGCGAACTTCAAACTGGCGAAGAATCCGAGTTCGATCCACCTACCCCGAGTACTCATCCATGGGACGCTGTAGTTGCTCAGCTTCGACGCTTAGAAATCCGATAACTGCTTGCCTTGCGTGCTATCGCTTGCTTCGATATCATATTATGGTATTATGGCTTCTTCCATGGAAATCTCATTAGATAACACCGAGGATGGCGGTGAATCCCCAACCGGAGCAAATTGGTCAGTTTATATCGATGGATTAAATTTCTATGCTGCTGTCCGCTATCTTCCGGACAAAAAATGGGTGGATTTTAGAGCTTTGGCAGCTCGCTTGATCCCGCATACTGGCACTGTTAATAAGGTGAAGTACTTCACTTCTCAAATCTCTGCGAAAGCTGCTGAAGATCCAGACGCACCACGACGACAGCGCGTATTCATTCGTGCAATCCGTGCGACAGGCGTCGAGGTACTAGAGGGAAAGTTTAAAGTCCCTGACGACTGGAGGACGGTTTCATCTGTAGGAAATTGGAAGGATCGGTTCAGACCTCCGCCCCCTTCTGCCATGCTTGGAATTTTTCGTGCCCATTTCGTGACTCATGAGACGCGCCCTTGGAAGGCCCGTGTTGAACTTCCGCGGGAGAAGTTCACTGATGTTGCAATCGCGTCGCATCTCTTACGTGACTTTTACCAGGGAATCTGTTCCCATGCGATCGTTCTATCGAATGATTCAGATCTTCGCCCCGCGATTGAACTAGCTGTTGAAGACGGACATCATGTCGGTGTGTTCAGCCCAGTGAGTACGGTCTCACGAGACTTGACAAAGGTTGCATCTTGGGCGAAGCCAATTCGCCCTGGACTGCTAGAGCAGTGTCAGATGCCTGACGAGGTTCGGGTTCCGGGGTCATCTCGCATGCTTAGCCGGCCTGCAGCCTGGAAATAACAGGGGCCCCTCACAAGGAGGAGCCCCGGGTCCTGAGCGACGAAGCACTCAGGGTGCTATGCGCTTATTGTAGCGCGTGGGTGCGACAATGCCTTGCTAGCCGCAAGCCAGGAAGCCGCATGGGTCAGCACCCGGCCCCGGCCCCGGCTCCAGTCACTAGCGGTTTTGGCGGGCCGCCCAGCGGGCTTGGGAGACGGCTTCCACTTCGGGGTTGCCGTCGAGGAACGTCTGTTCCAGCAGACGGTGGGCGATGCGCCAGCCGTCGGGAGTGCGGACCATCTGATCGATGTACTTGCCGCCCACGATGAAGGTGTCGCCGCCAGCCGTGTCGGCGATGTACTTGGTGGCGATGAAGTAGCAGCCCGCTACGGCCTTGTCGCCGTCCACCTGTGCCCAGTGACAGCCGTTGATGTGCTGGCTGGCGTCAGCCGGTTCCAGCGAGGAGGCGCACTTGGCCACGATGGCCTCGAGCCCCTCGAACCGCTCTCCCCGGTAGTCGGCCACCGCGTCGGGCAAGAAGATCTCGCCGAGAGCCTCCCACCGGTGGTTGTCCAGGCTCCAGGCATAGCGAATCTGGATGTGGCGGATGGCGTCTCGGTCCAAGAGATCCTGAAGCCGGTCCACGTCTAGGGGCGGGGTGTGGTCTGATCTGGTCTCCATAGGCCGCTCAGGTTACGGTGCCGGGCGCAGTCTATTCACGGGAGGCAACGATGAGCGGGCGGCTGGAAGGGCGGGTGGCGGCCATTACCGGGGCGTCCAGTGGCATAGGGCGGGCCGCGGCCGAGCGTTTCGTCGAGGAGGGCGCAAGGGTGGCCATTGGCGACATCCAAGACGACGCCGGCCGGGAGCTGGCCCAAGCCTTGGGCCGCGCCGCCGTCTACACCCGCTGTGACGTGACCTCCGAGGGCGATGTGGCCGCTTTGGTGGACGCCGCGGTGGCCGAGTTCGGCCAGCTCGACGTGATGTACAACAACGCCGGCATCGTCGGCGCGGTCGGACCTGTGGACACCACGCCGGCCGATGAATGGCACGCCAGCATCGACGTCTTGCTTCACGGGGTGTTCTACGGCGTCAAGCACGCCGCCCGGGCGATGAAGCCCCGGATGACCGGTTCGATCATCTCCATGTCCAGCACGGCTGGGGTGATGGGCGGTCTCGGGCCCCACGCCTACGCCGCGGCCAAGCATGCCGTGGTCGGCCTGACCAAGAACGCCGCCGCCGAGCTGTGCCGTTTCGGCATCCGGGTCAACTGCATCGCTCCCGCGTCGATGCTCACTCCGATGGTGGCCTTCGCTCATACCGGCGACCACACCAACATGGACGGCGCCCGGGCTGAGCTCGCCGCCAGCTCCCCGCTGATCGGTCGCCCCGGCCTGGCCGCCGACGTGGCCAACGCCGCACTGTGGCTGGCCTCCGACGAGTCGGGCTACACCAGCGGGCATTGTCTGGCCACCGACGCCGGATTCACCACCGGCGCCCGCCCCGGCGCCCCCGGTTTCGCCGATTACGCCCCCATGATCAGGGAGGCCGGCCGCACCGGGCTCTAGCAGGGCGCTGAATGTGTCGGCAGTCTCAGCGGTGGCGTATCCAGCTTCTCCCCCCAGCCGACGTCATCGCCGTGAGCGGCATGGAGTTGGGCTGTGGCTTTCGACAGTCAAACCACCCGGATGTTGCCGCCGTCGATAGGAACCTGTGCGCCGGTCGTGGCCGCGAATGTATCGCTGCAAAGCTCGGCGACGACGGCCGCCACCGCCTTGGAGCTCACCGCCGTGCCGAGCAGATTGCGGGACTTGTACTCGGCGACGCTCAGCCCGTGCTGCGCCGCTCTCGCTTCGAGGGTCTCATCATCCCAAAAGCCGGTGTCGAACACGGCGTCAGGGTGGACGACGTTCACGCGGATGGCATCCTCGGCCCATTCGATTGCCGCCACCCGCGCCAGTTGCGTCACGGCCGACTTGGAAGCGGAGTAGGCGGCGGCGCCGGGTCCGGGAGCATGGACGTTCTTTGATCCGATGATGACGACCCGTCCCCCGATGGGCGAGAGCGCCAAGAGGTCGTGAGTCGACGAGAGCAGCAGCGCGATCGCGTCGACGTTCACGGCTTGGACTGATTGCCAGTCGGCGAAGTCGAGATGTCGAATCGGCGCTGACGGGCCGAAGACGCCTGCGGCCGCGACCACGATGTCGACCCCGCCGAATCGTTCGACGGCATCGTCGATGGCGCGTTGTTGGGCGTCTGCGTCGGTGACGTCGACCTCTCTTCCAAGCCAGTTCGGCCCATCGAAGGCTCCCTCGACAGCCGGTGAGGAGTCGAACCCGGTCACGGCGCAGCCTTGTGAGAGAAGGGCCTCGGCACATGCCCGCCCGATTCCCGATGCGGCCCCGGTGACGATCGCGGTGCAGCCGGTGAATCGGGCTTTTGGACCGCCAAGGGCGAGCTTGGCTTGCTCGAGCGACCAGTACTCGACGTCGAAGACGTCTTCAGGCAAGAGCGCGACATAGCCGCCGAGATGATCTTCGGCCCGTTCGAGCACGGGCATGGTGTGGGCGTAGATCTCAGTCGCGATGGCCGCCGCCTTGGCGGTCTCGCCGATGCCGAGAAGGCCGATTTCGGGGTCGAGCAATATCCGGGGCGCAGGGTCGAGCATCTCGAGGCGTGCCCCGGTGCGGGCTGCGTTGTCGCTGAAGTAGCCCGTGTAGGCCTCT
Organism: bacterium; assembly: GCA_026709815.1. Taxonomy (GTDB): domain Bacteria; phylum Actinomycetota; class Acidimicrobiia; order Acidimicrobiales; family Bin134; genus Poriferisocius. Next base: position 7,025 of record JAPOSH010000126.1, read on the forward strand.
GTGTAGGCTTTGATGTCTGTGCCGACCAGTGCTGTTCGCTTGGTTCGGAGCACGTGGTCCGGGGTCAACGGGCCCCTGTCGGCCAGGCTTTCAAGGTCTGGCCGAGCCACGAAGCGGGCGATTTGCGGCGTCCAGTGCCGTCTTGCGATGAGCGGCTTTCCGGCGACCTCTGAGAGTTGTCGGCGAAGTTCGGCGAGGCGAAGGCAGCGGCACGGGGGCGGCGGTTCGTCGGTCGGCGCGGCGATGGGCGCATGTTCGTCGAGCCATGCTTCGGCGCGGGAGATGAGCGCGACGTGTCGCTCGTATGCCTCTTTTGTTGTGTCGGCAAAAGTGAACAGGCCGTGGTTGAGCAGGACCATCCCGCAGTAGCGGTCGTCATCCCACATCTGCGACACGACCTTTGCCAGGTCGAAGCCCGGCATGACGTAGGGGATGATGAGCACGTCTGTCCCGTAGACGTCTTCCACCCTGCGCTCCCCGTCGGCGGTGTTGGTGAGGGTGACGATCGCGTCGGCGTGGCTGTGCTGCACCGCCTTGTGCGGGATCAGGGCGTGGAGGAGCGTCTCAACCGATGGCGCGGGCGCCGCAGGGTTCAGGCACGCTGCCGACAGCTCTCGCATCATGTCCATGTCGCTGAGCGAGTCGAGGGCCAGCAGCTCGAGGAGGCGATCGTGTCGGAGCGGAGCGAAGCCCGCTCGTTCGATTGTGGCCAGATCCCAACCCGACCCCTTGACGTAGAGGGCGTCGATTCTTCGGCCCGTGATGTCATGGAACGGCTGTTTGACGGAGGTGTTCCCGCCGCCGTGCAGGACGAGTGCCGGGTCGCGGCCCAGCAGTTGAGAGCCATAGACACATGCATCGAGTTCGTCGCGGTGTCCGCCGTCAGCGCTCGCCGGCGCCCATCTGTTCTCCATGAGACCCTCGTGACCCGCCCGAGATGTCGATTTGTCTGATAAATCAGGGCGTGCGTCTGATGTGCTGTCAACGTCGAGTACCCGCACTCTAGCCGGATAGCCGCCGATCATCGGGCTTGAGACAGCCGTGGCGGTGCGAATACCTTGACCCTGCTTGTCAGACGAACAAGGGGTGTGGTTTTGACGCGTACTGTGGATTGGGTTGAAGACGCGGTAGAGGTCATCGACCAGACGATGCTTCCCGGCGCGCTGCGAGTGCTTCGCCTCACCACGGTCGCCGACGTGGTGGCGGCCATTGACCGGCTTGCCGTGCGAGGGGCGCCCGCGCTCGGAGTCGTCGGGGGCTTCGGCGTGGCACTCGCCCATCGCGAGTCGGCCGGTGATTCCGCACAGCTGCAGGCCCTGCTGGGTGACCTGGAGAACGCTCGACCCACGGCAGTGAACCTCTCGCTTATGGTCCGCCGTGTGGCCGAGTTCGCACCCCAGGGCTTCGGCGCGGTGCTTGAGGCCGCCCTTGAGGTTCGGGACCAGGAGATCGCGGCCTCTCGAAAGATGGCGACGCGGGGCGCCGATTTCGCGGCGCAGCTGGTGGATGGCCGGCCGATGACGGTCATGACGATCTGCAACACCGGCGCCCTCGCTGCGGTGGAAGGCGGCACGGCCCTTGCCGTGGCCGAAGAGCTCCACCGGCGGGGTTTGTTGGAGGAGGTCGTGGCGCTGGAGACCCGGCCGCTGCTGCAAGGCGCCCGGCTGACGACTTGGGAGCTGGCCCGGATGGGTGCGCCGCACCGGCTCATCGTGGACAGCGCGGCGGCATCGGTGCTGGCCCGCGGCTTCGTCGACGTTGTGCTGACCGGTGCTGACCGGATCGCCGCCAACGCAGACACCGCCAACAAGATAGGAACCTACGGCCTTGCCCTCGCCGCTGCGGACGCCGGCGTTCCCTTTGTCGTGGTGGCGCCAGAATCGACTATCGACCTCGGAACAACCTCGGGGGCCTCAATCCCCATCGAGGATCGGGGGGCCCGGGAAGTGGTGTCCTACCCGCGTGAAGGCACGGCGCCGCCGGAGACCAAAGCGATCAACCCTGCGTTCGACGTCACCCGGGCCGATCTCATCACGGCGATCGTCACTGAGCGTCGAGTGGTGAACCTGTCGGAAGGAGCGACGCTGACCGGCGAGCCGGAGGCCACTCCGCTGAGGTGACGGCGTTTTGCAGTCACCTCGCTGAACCCGAGCGTGGCGAATTCGGGCTATTTGAGTCACTGCGAGTTGATCACAGGGCGAGATGCAGCCGCAGGGCGTCGTCCAGGTGGGCCATGACATCGAAGGGGGCGTGGCCAATCAGGCGGCCGACTCTCTCAACAGAGATGAATCGAATTCCGGTGTCAGACAGCGGTTATCCTGAGTGCAAATAGGCAAGTTGCGGTTGGGATTGAGATTTGGCCGCGAGCTTGCGTATGGCCATCAAGGCGAAACATTTAGTTTGAAAGGGAAGCGCTGTGTCTTCTGACCAAGACAAGCGGAAAGGGGCGATGCCTGTTTTGAGTTCCCGGGACGGGTACATCGACTACCTGGGGGAGGTATCGGACGGACTACGACCGGATGGCGGCCGTCGGGCGAACTTGGTCAAGTCCTACATCGTCGAAACTGCCCGCGAGCACCGGGGGTTCACCGGAGCGCCAGACGCGTTGGCGGCAGGGCTCCCCGGCACCGCCCAGAGGGTTGGGGACAGCACGATGTTCCTGCTCCAAGATGCCGAAGGCGATGTGCTGGCGGTGGTGGACGGCGCCGAATCGAGATTCCCAGTCGTTCATTCCACCATCGCGGTGGAGCAGGCGGACAGGGTTGTTCGCAGCGCAGTGATGGGATCACCCCATCTCGACCATGTGTGGCTCCCCGGCAGATTCTTCGACGGTCTGTGGGACTGGACGAGGGAGACGGCGGCCCCGGGCCGGATAGCGAAGCTAGTTTTCGACTTCCACGGCAGATTCGAACAATCCGACGATTCATGGGACAGGGGCCCCGATGGGCAGGAGGTCGACGGCTACGGTGAGGTGGACGAAGACCTCCAGGAGGCTGGCGGCTACGACGAGGTGGACGAAGACCTGCCGGATCGGGAGACCCGGCGATCCCACTTCGCAGTCGAGGATCGGGTTGACGTGCTCGAGCGGAAGCTCCAGACGATCAGGAACGCTTACGATCCGCTCCAGTCCACAGTGCGCATGCGGATACCTTCAGGTGGCCGCGGCGGACACGAGGTCTACAACGACGGGAAAATCACGAACCGGTCGGCATCATTCACCGAGCAGTTGAAGGTCGTCGAATTGGTGACCGGGGTGTACCGCTCAGTGACCGAAGGTGTAGAGGACAGGCTCTGGTACTCGACCGCCGACGAACACGGAGCAGCCCGCCTGGCTGGCAGCCCGGTGCTGTTGGAGTTCCCAGAGCCAATCGAGTTGGAAGTCCTGCATAGGTGGGCCGACTTGACGTTCGGGGGCAGGCGCAACTGGTTTCGCCTTGGAGGCGAGCCGATGTGGTCGGGCAAGGACAGAACTCGCCTGCATGTGTACGGGGTTGACCGGCACCTATGGCAGCCAATCACTCTAGAGGCCACTAGGAACTACTTCTTGTTGCTGCTCCCGGAGGGAACCTGTGGGAACACGGTGAACCGGCTGGTCACTCGGGTGCAAGGATCTCTGTGCCCGACAGTGCGGACTTGGCTCGGCGACCGCCAATATGAAGAGGTGCTGGCAAGCGCCGCTCCGCTGTCGGCATGACCGACCTCGCTGGCGACCCCGTATTTCAGCTGAACTGCATCCTATGGATGCTCCAGCCATTACCCCCGGAGCTGCAAAGGGCGCGGGAAGGGACGGGTCCAGTAGCTGTCCTCCACGACGCCGGTTACCGGCTCCACGCCCTAGGGAAGCCGTTGACCGCCACGCCTAACGTTGAGAGGTTCCTCGCAGCCGAGATGGGTCTGAAAGGTCGCCCCGCCCCCGACGCAATCGCATCGGCGCCATCGGAGGAGCGATGGCTTGTTGTGGAGTGCAAGAAGTCGTCATTCGGTGCACAATCTTCGACCGCGAAACAGGCAATCAATTTGCTGGCCCGAGCAGACGATCTCTCAATCGTCGCCGGCACTGCTCCCGGCGGTGCACGAGTGGGTGGTGCCGTGTTGTACGCAACACGGCAGAGCGAAACCAAGAAACTACAGAAGACCCTCGACAACCTCAGCAAGCAGTTAGATAATAAAGGCCGAAAGATCGCCCCAATATCCACTCTCGCCATCAACGTTACTGCAGGAATAGGCGTTTCTGCTCAGATCGTTGGCGGCAGCCTTTCTGGGCCAGCAGCATCCGCCTTTGCCCAGAGCACACTAGTGCTTCCAGCCGCAGGCATTGACGAAGAACTGCCGCGTACCCTCTATCTGATCCCATACGATCCCGGCGCAGTTCAAGGCCAAGACCCAAGCGAGCAGTCGCATTGCCTTAAAATCCTGCTAGCCCGCGGGCGAGCTGAAGCTGCATCAAGCATCGGCAATAAGTCAGATACCGGGACGACTATCCTAAATGCCGACGAACTCTTGAGCAAGTCGACCCACGGCTTGTCTGACTACTGGGCTGACCACAACGACCGGCAGCGTGCCGCTGGCCTCATACTGAACTTCGTGAAGGAAGCGCTTCGGGATATGGGAAAACACGCTAGAACGAGAAGGAACGTCCCCAACGTGAACGAAGGGCGAGCTCCCCACCGCCTGGAAATCACCATTGGCAGCGCTGAGCAGCGACAAGCTTGCGCCGACGCGGTCATCGGCTACCCTCTTCCTGGGGAACCCCGTCCCGAAGACAGCTTCCTTACTGAACTCCCCTTCGCCGACTTGCCAGGTGACGACACCAGTCCAGGTAGATAATGAACCCCCCACTCAGGTTGCCTCGTCTCCACGAAAAAGGGGAGGCTCGTTCTTGTGCTATCATGGGGCTCGTGGATCCAACTTGGGAGGCTAAGGAACTCGGCATCGAAATGGACGCGTTCCGAGATTGGGCTATGGGGAACCTCGTTGACAATCGGAATCGGGGGATATTCGCGGAGTGGTTGGTAGGACAAGCGCTTGGGGCTATAGGAGATGGCGAAGTTCGACATGAGTGGGACGCGTACGATCTTCTCTACGAAAACAAGATCAAGGTTGAAGTGAAGGCATCGGGTTTGAGCCAGGCTTGGAGTCAGGACAAGCCGTCCAGGCCGAATTTCAATATCGCTCCGAGATCGTCGCACTGGATAGCGAAGGATAACAAGTGGTTTAAGCATGAGAAGCCTGAGAGATTTGCTGACGTTTATGTGTTCTGCCTCCATGAGCCAGAGCGGGCAACAAACGAGAACGTTCGTGATTCAGCATCCTGGAAGTTCTGGGTGATCTCTAGGCCGTATATTGACTACAAGTTGGGGGGTCAAAAGACCGTTGGCACCGCAACGCTGGATCAGTTGGCCAAACCGATACAGTGGTCAGAGATCAAAGCCGAGGTCGATCGACTGAACTCAACGAAGTCGGTCGACTGAACTCAATGGGCGCAGTCCGGTTCAGCTTTGACAGGCCCGGGGTGCTGGCTGCGGTCACGGGCCGTGAAGGCGGGGTGAGCGAAGGCGAGTTGGCCAGTCTCAACCTGAGCTTTGAAGTGGGGGACGATCCGGCACGGGTCATCGCCAACCGCAAGATCGCAGGCGACAGCCTGGGATTCGACTTTCGGGACTTGGTGATACCCCGCCAAGTACACGGGGTTCGAGTCAAGGTTGTCGGCGAACAGGACAGAGGCCGGGGTGCCGATTCATCGGGGTCCGGTGTGGCCGCTTGCGACGCGCTGATCACGAGCACGCCGATGCTCCCCATGGCTGTGCTGGTGGCCGACTGTGCGCCGGTGGTGCTCTACGACCCGGCACAACCGGCCATCGGCATCGTGCACGCGGGTTGGCGGGGGGCGATCGGGCGGATCGCCCAAAAGGCGGTGGAGGCGATGGAGCGGGAGCTTCACTGTCGCCCGCGCGACATCCGGGCTGGTATCGGCCCGGGCCTGCAACCGCTCTCTCTGGAAGTCTCTATGAACGAGGCTGTGCAGGCCGAGGGGGAGTTCCACCAGCAGCCGGCGGTGCTCTACGACGCTGGGGACAAGCCGCACCTGGACCTCCCCTACATGCTCAAACAGCAGCTGCTAGACGCCGGGGTGTGGCTCAAGAACATCGAGGACTCCCGAATGGACACCCTGGACGCCCAGCGCTTCTTCTCCCACCGCGGCCAATCCGGCCAGGCGGGCCGATGCATGGCCATAGCCATGCTGCAAACTGCCTAGACACCACCCATGGGCCGTGTCCTCCCGAACCAGATCCGCAGCGGAAGAGTCGTTCAGGCAGCTTCGCGGCTACCAGTTCTTCCAGTAGCGGGAGGGGATGGGGCCTTCTTGGTCTTGATACTTGGAGCCTGCCTCGGCTGATCCGTAGGGGTTTTGGGCGGGGGTGGTCATGCGGATGAAGGAGATCTGGCCGATCTTCATTCCGGCGTACAGGGTGATGGGCAGGGTGGCCACGTTTGAGAGTTCCAGGGTGAGGCAGCCGTTCCACCCCGCGTCCACGAACCCGGCGGTGGAGTGGATGAGCAGCCCGAGGCGGCCCAGCGATGACTTTCCCTCCAAGCGGGCCACCAGGTCGTCGGGGATTCGCACTCGCTCCAGGGTGGCGCCCAGCACGAACTCTCCGGGGTGGAGGATGAACACCCCGTCGGGCTCGATCTCCACCGGCTCGGTGAGGGCGTCCATGTTCTTCTTGACGTCGATCAGCCCCTCGGTGTGGTTGCGGAACACCCGGAAGTGCCGATCGATCCGCAGGTCGACCGACGACGGCTGGATGGCGCCGTCGCCCAGCGGGTTGATCTCGATGCGGCCTGTTTCCAGCTCCTTGACGATGGAGGCGTCGGAGAGGATCACGTCAGCAAGGCCGCGGGGCAGGAAAAACGTATAGCTGCATCACCGCGTGGCCGGCTCAGGCCGGTGCGGCGAAGAAGCTGCGCACCAGCGGCTCGTAGTGCTCCAAGGGCGGTGTCGCATAGGAGGGGTCGAAGGCGGGCATGTCGTACTCGGCGCAGAACTCGGCGCAGTGGTCGTAGTGGGGGTGGTCGGCGTAGGCGTCGCGGCTGTTGCGGTCGAGGCCCACATGGTGCCAGAAGTAGTAGCCCTGGAAAACGCCGTGCATCTGCACCATCCAGTGGTTGGCCTCTGACACGAACGGCTTGAGGATGGCTGCGGCCAGGTCGGGGTGGTTGTGGGGGGTGAGCAGGTCGCCGATGTCGTGGACCAGCGCGCACGCCAAGTACTCGTCGTCGCGCCCGGCGCGTTCGGCTCGGTGAGCGGTTTGGATGCTGTGGGTCAGCCGGTCGACCGCGAAGCCCTGGGGTCCGCAAGCCAGCTCTCGCAGCTCCCGCAGCACCCGGTCGGCCAATCCCTGCTCCAGGTGTTGGTGGGCCGGGACGGTTGCGGCCCAGTCCTCGGCGGTACACTCGTCCATCCGGGTGAACGTGGCTTGAGTCAGCGTTGCCATGCCCGAAGCCTACGGCATGGATGCGACGACGGCACTCCCGCACCGAACCCCGTTCATCGCGGCATGGTGGGGCCGATGTTGTCCGGTGGCGAGGTGGAAATAGCGGAGGCTATGGTCCGCCCCCGTGGACGTGAGGGATCGAGTTGCGGTGATCACGGGCGGGGGTTCGGGGATAGGCAGAGCGCTGGCGCAGGCCTTCAGCGGTGCGGGTGCTTCACATGTGGTGGTGGCCGACATAGACGGCGATGCCGCGGCTGAGGTGGCGCAGTCCATCAAAGGCACGGCCGTCGAGCTGGATGTGGCCGAGGAGGCCGCGGTGGTGGATCTGGTCGGCCGGGTCGAGTCGGCCCACGGCCCCATCGGAATCTTTGCGTCGAACGCCGGGTTTGTGACCACAGGCGGTGTGGAGGACGCGAACGAGCGGATCCAGCACATGTGGGAAGTGCATGTGCTGTCGCACGTCTATGCCGCCCGGGCCGTGCTCCCGCAGATGATCGCCAACGGCGGCGGCTGCCTGCTGAACACCGCTTCGGCGGCAGGCCTTTTGACCCAGATAGGTTCCATGTCTTATTCGATCACGAAGGCGGCGGCGGTCTCGCTGGCGGAGTGGCTCTCGATCACCCATCGTCATCAGGGCATTCATGTGTCGGTGTTGTGCCCGCAGGCGGTGGACACGAGCATCGTGGACAACAGCCCCGACGCCCACCTGCTCGAAGAAGACGGCCTCGGCAAGGGCGTCTCTTCGGGAGACGGCGTGTTGGATGCTGATGCCGTGGCGGCAGCCTGCCTGGACGCGATACGAAATGAGCGCTTTCTCGTGCTCCCCCATCCCGAGGTGGCTGAGTACGCCCTCAGGAAGGCCACCGACATCGACCGCTGGTTGAACGGGATGCGGCGGTTTCAGCACTCGCTGTTCCCCGACGGCCACCTGCCGGGAGACGCATTGGCCTGAGCCGTCGGCGAGTCGGCACTGTCCGGCGCCATGAGCCGGTGGTCATCTTCAGGTCGGATGTGGTTCCATAGCGCCATGGAGTCCCTTTTTGATCTGACCGGCAAAGTCGCCCTGGTTACCGGGGGCAGCCGCGGCCTCGGGCGAGAGATGGTTCATGCCTTTGCCCGAGCCGGCGCCCACGTCGCGATCGCCAGCCGCAAGGCGGAGGCATGCGAGGCGGTGGCTGACGAGGTTGCTCAGATAGCTGACGTCGAAGCCTTCGCCCGTCCCTGCCATATGGGATCCTGGGATGCCGTCGGCCAGCTCGCCGAAGACACATGGGACCGCTTCGGCCGCATCGACATCCTGGTGAACAACGCGGGCATGGCCCCGCTCTACCCCTCCTTGGGAGAGGTCACCGAGGCGCTGTGGGACAAGGTGATCGACGTCAACCTGAAGGGGCCGTTCCGCCTGTCTGCTTTGGTCGGCGAGCGCATGGTGGCCGACGGAGGCGGTGTGATCATCAACATCTCGAGCCTCTCGGCATCGCGCCCTTCGCCGGGCGAGGTGCCGTACGGGGCGGCAAAGGCGGGCCTCGAGAGCCTGACCTTCGCGCTGTCGAAGGCGTTCGGCCCAACGGTGCGGGTGAACTGCGTGGCCGCTGGGCCGTTTCTCACCGACATCTCCAAGGCTTGGGATATGGAGGCGTTTGAGAAGTCGGTCAAGGCCGGCTCCGCGCTTCAGCGCGGCGGTCGTCCCGATGAGATCGTGGGCACCGCCCTCTACCTTGCCAGCGACGCCAGCTCTTTCCTCACCGGTGCGGTGATTCCGCTGGACGGCAACGGCCGCTGATGGCGTCCTGCCTCACCGCGCGGGGCCGTCAGACTCGCGCCAAACTGCTGGAAGCTGCCCGCACTGTCTTCGAGACATGCGACTTCCGCGACTGCCGGGTACGCGACATCACAAAAGCGGCGGGCGTGTCCTACGGCAGCTTCTACACCTACTTCCCGTCGAAGGAGTCGGTGCTGCGCGAGGTGGGGATGGCCGTGGCCCGTGAGCTGATGGTCGGCCCGGATGCCGAAAGCAGCGTTGAGCCCGAACTCGTGGGCATGGAGTTGGAAGAGGATTCCCCGGAGTCGCGCGCTCGGCGGGTCTACAACCGTGTTTTGAGGGCGAACCGCACTTATCTTCAGTCGTTCATGCGAAACGCCCGGCTGCTGGCGGCGATCGATCAGATGGCCCTCTACAACGACGAGCTGTTCCAGATAAGGCAGGACATGCGCCGCGACATCGGCGAGCGCAACAGGGCGACCATTGCCCATTGGCAGAAAGAGGGCTTGGTGGACCCGGAGCTAGATCCGGTTTATGCCGCCGCGGCGCTTGGTTCGATGGTCTACAGGTTTGCCTACACCCGGTTCGTGTTCGGCGGCGACTTCGAGCTTGAGGCCGCCGCGAGGAACCTTTCTCGCCTTTGGGTGCAGGCGCTCGGCATGACGGTGGAAACGGAACTGCCGCCAACCCGCCGTGCGCCATCGGCTCTTTAGCGGTATGCATAAACTCTGCCAAATGAGCGAGATCATAGAAATCACCGACGGGCTCAAGTTCCCGGAAGGCCCGGTGGCCATGCCCGACGGCTCGGTCATCTTGGTCGAGATGTTCGCTTGGCGGTTGACCCGTGTTCATCCGGACGGGACGACGCAGACGGTGGCCGAGGTTCCCGGCGGTCCCAACGGCTTGGCAATGGGACCTGGCGGCAAGCTGTTCCTGTGCAACAACGGGGGCAGGTTCACCGAGGCGGAGTTGGAGGGGCTGTGCTTTCCCGCCGGGGTGACCCCCGAGAACTACATCGGAGGCCGGATCCAGACCGTGGACATCGACAGCGGCGAGGTGGTCGACCTGTACACCGAGTGCGACGGCGTTCCCCTCGGAGCGCCCAACGATCTCGTGTTCGACGACCAAGGGGGGTTCTACTTCACCGATCACGGCCTCGACGAGGCCCACAAGCGCCTCTACCACATCCCCGGCATCTACTACGCGAGGGCGGACGGCTCCGAGATACGAGAGATCGTCCACCCGTCCCGCGACCCCAACGGCATCGGGCTGTCGCCCGACGGCGCCAAGCTGTACTGGGCCGAGACATGGACCGGCCGCATCTTCCAGCGCGACATAGCGGCGCCGGGCCAGTTGGCCGAGGTAAGCGTTCTCGACACCACGCAGTGCCTGCACGGGTTCCCAGGGTTTCAGCTTCTTGACTCGCTCGGCGTTGACGCTGCGGGGAACGTGTGCGTAGCCACGTTGGTCACCGGGGGCGTCAGCGTGGTCTCTCCCGAGGGCGAGCTGATCGACTACGTCCACACCGGCGATCCCTTGACCACCAACGTGACGTTTGGAGGGCCAGACCTCTCAACCGCTTACATCACGCTCTCGGGCACCGGCAAGCTGGTCAAAACGCAGTGGCCGCGACCCGGCGTCGCGCTGAACTACCTCAACCAATAGCGGCCTCAACCAATGAGGTGCTGAAGCGCGGACAGGAGGGGCATAGACGGTGCCGCGGCGACGAAAGTTGACACGCGAGTCAACATTTGGCATGCTCAACTTCGCCATCGTGCTCCACCGGTGGAGCACGCAGGCATCTTCATCCAAAAATCGTTGCACAACCCAGGGGGGGCCATGTTGACGACCGGATTTGCACCGAAGGGCACCAAGCTCGGATTCCGAGCGCTTACGCTGTTGATGGCTGTTGTGCTGGCCGCGGGCTTCACGGCGTGCGGGGACGACGACGACTCGCCCAGCGCGGCGTCCACCCCCTCGGCGGCCCCGACACAGCAGGCCACTGCCCAGCCGGAGGCGGGCCGCGATCTCGGGCAGCAGATCCGAGAGCTGACCGGCTTCGACTCCGAGTCGGAAGAATGCGCTAGTCGGGAGATCCCGATGGGCGCGGTGCTGGCTCTCACGGGCCCGGGCTCGTTCTACGGCGCGACCATGAGCCGGGGGATCGACCTGGCGGTCGAGCACATCGAAGCAGCCGGTGGCCCGGTATTCGAGATCGACTACCACGATCACCAGTCTGGCGACCCGGCATCGGGGGTGCAGGCGATGACCGAGCTCGGCGAGGGCGGCTATGTGGCCAAGCTGGCCTCTTACGTCGACGACCTCGGTGCCATGCTGCCCCAGACGCTGGAGTACGAGATGTTCACGCTCGACGGCGGCGGCGGCACCTCGGTCTTCGGCCAGGGCCAGCCCTTCTTCTGGGGCACGAGGGCGATCACGCCAACCGATCCCCTGCCGGGGCTTTTCCAGTATCTGGCCCAGACGCAGCCCGATGCCAGCACTGTCGGCATGGTCATCTGGGATGTCGGCGATCCGAGCAACGACATGATCCGAGACGATGCGCTGGCCAAGATCGCCGATGCCGGCCTCGAGTTCAACGGCCTGTACGAGTACACCCCAGTGGGCTCTCAGGACTACTCGCAGGTGCTGCCGAAGATCACATCGAACGAGCCCGACATCCTCCTCCTCGGCCTCTACGGCCAGGACATCGGCTCGTTTATCAATCAGGCGGAGACGGCTGGCCTCGATTCGATCTTGATCGGGTTCGAGTTCACCCCCGACGGCATCAACGCCGCCAAGGGCACTTTCGAGGACGGCTACACGTTCGCCTACGACTACTTCGACGCCGCCAATCCCACCAACCCCTGGGCTCGGCTGTTCGTCGAGGAGTTCGAGGAGGCATATGGCGAGCTGCCCGACTTCTATGCCGCCAACTACTACGAAGACCTCTTCGGCATGTGGGATCTGGTGAGGCGGGTGTGCGCCGCCGGCGATGAGCTCACTGGGTCGGCGCTCGACGCGGCGTTCCGCCAGAACCCGACTTTTGCCAGCGTGTATGGGGGCGACGCCTCCGGCCCGGGCAGCAAGACGCTGGATTTGGAAACGCACAGCGTCGCGGCGCGGACGATGGGCGTGTTCACCTACGAGGACGGGGAGATCACCCCCCACGCTTATTTCGGCCTTGATGGAGCCGACTTCAATTTGGCACAGTGATCGAGGCAATCACTGGCTAGCCATGCGGTTGGGCCGGTGCCCGATCATCGGGTTCCGGCTGGGCCGTCATCCCCTCCGGCCCGGCGTACCCGAGTCGGGCACCGGCTAGCACTACGGTCTGCTCGCAGGAGAGGTCCCGCCGTTGCACCTGGCCGCTGTCAATCTCGAAACATTCCTCCAGCTCACCGCCAACGGCGTATTCAGGGGCGCGGCGTACGGCATCCTCGGCGTGGGCCTGGCCTTGATCCTCGGAGTCACAGGCCGGTTCCACTTCGCCTACGGATCGTTCTATACCCTCGCCGCCTATCTGGCCTACACCTTCAAAGACCGGGGGCTCTTCCCGCCGCTGGTCGAGGCCACGCTTCCGTTCTGGGTTGCCGCGTTGGCGGGCGTGATGGTGGTCGTCGCCCTCGGGTGCCTCCTCGAGCGAACGCTTTACCAGCCGCTGGCAAGACTGGCCGGGGCCACAGAGCTGCTGGCGGTGTTCGTTGCGGCGCTCGGCATCGCCATCGCCCTGGAGAACCTGATCCGGCTGCTGTGGAGTTCGTCGAGCCAGCCCTATTTCGGCCCGTCTCGCGAGGCTTGGAGCATCGGCAGCGTCACCTTTCTCAACTTCGACGTGTACTCGGCCATCACCTACGCCGTGCTGACCTTGGCTCTCGCCGCGATGCTTCGGTACACCCCGCTGGGCCGCATGGTCCGCGCCACGCGTTCTAACCCCGAACTGGCGCGCACCGTCGGCATCGACTCGAAACGGGTGTACGTCCTGGTCTTCGCCATCGGCACTTTCCTGGCCGGCACCGCTGCGGTGTGGACGGGCCTTCAGTTCGCAGTGGAGCCGGGCATGGCCACGCGTCCGGTGATCTTCGCCTTCGTCGTCGCGTTCCTGGCCGGCACTGCGAGTTCGCCCATCCGGGTGTTCCTCACCGGGATCGGCGTGGCCCTGGTGGAGCAGTGGTCGTCGATGTGGCTCTCGGTCAGGTGGACCCAGACCGCGGTGTTCGTGATTCTGGTGGCGTACCTCTCCTGGCTGTCGTTCAGGCAATCGGGCGTTTACGTCAAGTTGCAGATACCCGGACTGCGCCGGCAGAGGATCTGAGGGAGAAGTGCAGATCTGGCTGAACTACCTCGTGCAGGTGCTCATCTATGCCAGCTTTGCCGTGTCGCTCAACCTCCTGTTGGGCTACGCGGGACAGGTCTCGGTGGCCCACGCTGCGTTTGGGGCCATTGGCGGCTACACGATGGGGTACGTCGCGACGGTTCACGGATGGCCCTTTCTTGCCGGAGCGATTCTCGGGGCCGCCTTCGCCCTTGTCGCCGGTGTGATCGTTGCGCTACCCGCGATGCGGCTCACCGTCGAATACCTCACGCTCCTGACGATCGCGGTCGCCTTCGTCATCCTCGGTGTGATCTCGACCTTCTCCGACCTCGGGGGCACGTTCGGCCTGCTCGGCATTCCCAAGGCCTCGATCTTTGGTACCGAGATGGCCCGACCGGGAGACTGGGTGATTCCCTGCGCCGTCATGCTGGGGCTGGTCATGGCCGTGTGCCACCGCATGGGCGAGAGCGCCTACGGGCGCGTGCTCAAGGGGATCCGCGAAGACCCTCTCGCAGTGCAGGCCATGGGGAAGAACGTCGTGGCGTTCAAATTGACGGTGTTCGGCCTCACCTCGGCGCTGGCCGGATTGTCGGGGGCCTTCTACGCCGGATGGCTGCGACTGGCCACGCCGGGGGTCTTCGGCTTTCCGTTCGCGTTGACGGTATTCGCAATGGTGATTCTCGGCGGCATGGCCAACATCTGGGGGTCGGTCTTCGGCGCCGCCGTCGTGGTTCTGCTCGAACCTCTCTTGCGAGACGCGGTCAGGCTGGACGCCTCGACGGCCAGCACCGTGCAGCTGATCATTTACGGATCGCTGCTCGCCGCGCTGATGCTGCTGCGCCCGCAGGGGGCAATTCCCGAGGGGTCGCGCCTGCTGCGGCGCCTCAGAATCTTGATTGCCGGAGAAGGATCGCTGCGCATGCGCCTGGGGGCCGGACCCTACGGCGAACGACGAGAGATGCCGATGAATGAAGACTGGGCCCCCGACTTCGCCGACGGCGAACGAGCGGAGGCGGCGTTCGCGGCGCCTCGCCGGGATCGCTGGGACCACGCCCAGCCGGTGCTCGAGGCGCGGGGCATCACGAAGCACTTCGGCGGTGTGGTGGCAGCCGAGAATCTGGATATGGAGCTGCGTGCCGGCACCATCACCGCTCTCGTCGGGCCCAATGGCGCCGGCAAGACCACTGTGTTCAACCTGCTCACCGGCTTCGTGCCTCCCGACCGGGGGTCGGTGCGACTGAACGGCCGGGAGCTGGTCGGGCTGAGCCCGCACCGGATCGCCGAGATGGGGCTGGTCCGCTCGTTCCAGGACGTCCGCCTGATCGCCCGCATCACTTGCCTCCAGAATGTGATGATGGCCGTGCAGGGCCAGGATGGGGAGTCGCTGCTGAAGCTCTATCTCGGTGGGCGCGGCCCGTCTCGCTGCGAGGCCAGAACCCGCGAGCGGGCCATGCAGTGGCTCGACTTCGTGGGGATGGCCGGCTTCGCCGACGTGCCCGCCGGCGCGCTCTCCTACGGGCAGTCGAAGCTTGTCTCGCTGGCCCGATTGCTGGCCACCGAGGCGCCGGTGCTGCTTTTGGACGAGCCGGCGTCGGGCATCGACGCCCGCTGGGTCGAGACCACTCTCCAAATGGTTGAGGCCGTTCGAGACCAGGGACGCACGGTGTGCATCGTGGAGCACAATCTCCAGGTGGTCGGGCGGCTCGCGGACCACGCCTATTTCATGGATCTGGGCCGCATCATCGCTCAGGGCGCCATCGAAGACCTCACCGCGTCTGCAGAACTGGCAAGGACGTACTTTGGAATCTGATCGGCGAAGCGGCGCGCCTTCGCTGCCACCTGGGCTGGCGCTGGGACAGGCGGTGCTCGAGGTGAGCGACTTGCACGTCGGCTACGGACGCAAGACCGTCGTGTTCGGCGTGTCCATGAGCGTCGGCCCGGGTGAGATCGTGGGGGTGTTCGGCCACAACGGAAGCGGCAAGAGCACGACCATCTCGGCCATACTCGGCGCCAATCCCGCCCAACGCGGCAAGGTCGTCTACCTCGGCAAGGACGTGACGCGCGCCCGGTCAAAGGCCAACGTGAAGGACGGGATGGCGCTCATCCCCTCGGAGAGGTTCGTCTTCGCCGACCTCTCGGTGAGGGACAACCTCTTGCTGGGCGGCGCCGTCGAGCGGAACCAGGACAAGCGGGCGGAGCGCCTGGCTCTCGTCCACGACCTGTTCCCGGTGCTGGCCGAGCGAGCGGACCAGCTGGCCGGGACCATGTCCGGGGGCCAGCAGCGGATGGTCAGCCTCGGCCTGGCCCTTATGACCGGCCCCAAACTGCTCATGCTGGATGAGCCCTCGCTCGGCCTGGCGCCGGCCATCGTGGATGAGATCTTCGCGCTGATACGGCGATTGGCCGATGAGGAGGGCCTCTCGGTGCTGCTGTTGGAGCAGAACGTGCCTGCGGCTCTTCGCGTCTTGGACCGCGTGTACGTCATGCGATCGGGCCGGATCATCCTCGAGGAGACGGCAGAGGAGATGCGCCGGCGCGACAGTTACTGGGATCTGTTCTGAGCGCCTCGCAGCACAGACACGCAACCGAAGCGGTGATGGCCGCTACATTGCAGGGCTGATGCGAGCGGTGGTGTTCCACGAGGGTCGGGCCATGATCGGCGAGGCGCCCGACCCCGAGCCGGGCCACCGCCAGCTCCTGGTGGCGGTGCGGGCCGCAGGGCTGAACGGCGCCGACGTGGCCCAGGCCAAAGGGGGCTACCCCCCGCCGTCGGGGGCCCCGGACACAGGCGGGCTGGAGATGGCGGGGGAGGTGGTGGCCGCCGGGCCGGGTTGCCAGCGGTTCTCGGTGGGTGATCGGGTGATGGCGGTGGTGCAGGGGGGCGGGCAGGCCGAGCTGTGCGCAGTGGACGAGCCGCTGGCCATGCCGGTACCCGATTCGCTGGGCTGGCCCGGCGCCGGGGGGTTCCCCGAGGTGTTCGCCACGGCCCACGATGCTCTGTTCGCCCAGGCCGGACTGGCCATGGGAGAGCGGGTATGCATCCACGGCGCCGCCGGCGGGGTCGGGGTGGCGGCGGTGCAACTGGCGGCCGCTGTTGGCGCTGAGGTGACCGCCACCGTGCGCAATCCCGGTTCGCGCGGCGCGGTGGCCGAGTTGGGAGCACACGCCGTCGATCCCGCCGATTTCGTCGACGCGGGCCCGTTCGACGTCATCCTCGAGCTGGTGGGCGCCCCCAACTGGCCCGCCAATCTCAAGGCGTCGGCCACCGAGGGCCGCATCACGGTGATCGGTGTGGGGGCAGGAGCGGAGGTGTCGCTGAACCTGGCCCTTCTCATGGTCAAGCGGTTGCGGCTGCTGGCTTCCACGCTGCGGCCCCGGTCATTGGAGCAGCGGGCCGCAGTGGCCCGTCGGCTGGAACGCCATGTGCTGCCGCTGGTGGAAGCGGGGCGAGTCCGGGTGCCCATCGCTCGCACCTTTCCCCTCACCGAGGCCACCGCGGCCTACGAGTACTTCGCCGCTCCGGGCAAGCTCGGCAAGGTGGTGCTCATCCCCTGACCGACAGGTAGTCCAGCACCTCCTGCTCGGAGACCACGTCGGCGTACTTGGCGTCGAGGTCGAACAAGTTGGCCTCGTGAACGCGCTGGTTTCGGTCACCGCAGGCATCCCTCACCACGATGGGGACGAACCCATGTTGACAGGCGTCCAAGGCAGTGGCCCGAACGCAGCCGCTGGTGGACACCCCGGTGATGATCAGCGTGTCGATGCCCAGGGAGGTCAGCGTGGAGGCCAGCGATGTGCCGAAGAAACCTGAGGCATACTGCTTGACCACCACCACCTCGTCGTCGGCCGGTTCCAAGCCGTCGCCGTATTCGGCCAGCGGGTTGCCCCTTACGAAGCACTCCAGCGCGCCGACCTTCCGAAAGAATACTCCGCCGTCGGCGCCGCCGGGCTGGAACTCCACCCTGGTGTGCAGCACGGGGATCTGAGCCCCCCTGGCCGCGGTCAGCAGCCGTATGCACGACTCGCGCGCCTCCTCCACTCCGGCATAGAGCGGCGATTCGGGGGCCAGATACGCCTGGCAGAAGTCCACCACTATCAGGCCGGGGTGCGGGCCGAAACCTAGCCGGTTGCTGAACCCGGCCTGGCGGTAGTCCTCGGCCAATACATCAGTCAATACATCATCAGTCATGGCCGGTCCCCCGGCATCAGCCGACTACCCCAGTGGCTCGAAGCCGGCTGATGGCATCGTCGTCGAGGCCGAGGATTCCGCCTAGCACCTCGTTGTTGTGCTCGCCGAGGGTCGGACCCGACCATTCGATCTCCCCGGGGGTGTCCGACAGCTTGGGCACGACGTTTTGCATGGGAATGGCGCCGAAATCGGGGCTGTCCACCCAGTCGATGGCGTGTCGGGCGGCGAAGTGCTCGTCGGCCAGCATCTCGGGGGCCCGGTATATCTGACCGTTGGGAACGCCGTGCTCGTTCAGCAGCCGGTGCAGTTCCTCGGCATCGAGGGTGACCGTCCATTCGGCGATGAGATCGTCCAACTCGGCCTGGTTGCGGCCCCTGGCAATATGGGTGGCGTAGCGGGGGTCATCGCCTAGTTCAGGACGGCCCATGGCGTGGGCCATCCGTCGCCACACCGTGTCCTGGTTGCCAGAGATCAGGTGCACCTTGCCATCGCGGGTGGGGTAGGCGTTGGCCGGAGCGATGTTGGGAATGATCGAGCCGGTGCGCTCGCGGATGAACCCGGCCACGTGATATTCGGTCAGCAGCGATTCCATCACGGCCAGCACCGATTCGTACAACGCTGCGTCGACCACCTGGCCCTTGCCGGTGCGGTTGCGGGCGTGGAGGGCGTTGAGGGTGCCGATGGTGGCGAACATGGCCGTGAGGGTGTCACCGATGCTGATGCCGGTTCGGCTGGGCTTCTTCTCAGGGTCGCCGGTGGTGTAGCGAATGCCGCCCATGGCTTCGCCGATGGCGCCGAAACCAGGCTGGGAAGAGTAAGGCCCGGTTTGTCCGTAACCCGATACCCGAGTGACGATCAGCCGGGGATTCACGGAGTGGAGGACTTCAGGGGCCAGCCCCCATTTCTCCAGCGTGCCGGGGCGGAAGTTCTCCAACAGCACATCGGCGCGAGCCGCCAGCCGCAGCACCAGATCTTGGCCCGCGGCCTCTCGCAAGTTGATGGTGACCGACTTCTTGCCCCTTCCCACCACGGGCCACCACAGCGACTTCCCGTCGGCCTTCTCCTGGCCCCATGCCCTCATCGGGTCGCCGGTTGCCGGAGGTTCGACCTTGATAACCTCGGCGCCGTGGTCGGCCAGCTGCTGACCGCAGAACGGCCCGGCCAATAGGGTGCCGATCTCGATCACCCGGATGTCAGTGAGCGCTCCGGTCATTGCCACCCTCCTTTGCCGGTATGCTCAGTCGTGCTGTGAGTGAGCGCGTTCAACTCGTGGAGGTCGCTCCTCGCGACGGATTGCAGGCTGATCCCGCCGACCTCAGCGCGGGTCAAAAGGTGGAGTTCATCGAGCGCCTGGTCGCGGCGGGCCACACCCGGATTGAGGCGGCCAGCTTTGTCAGCCCCAAGGCAGTGCCCAAGATGGCCGACGGCGAAGCGGTCATGGCCGCGGCGCCCCGGATGGCAGGGGTGAGCTATAGCGCGCTCGCCCTCAACCAGCGGGGGGTGGAGCGGGCCGTTGATGCCGGTGTCGACGAGGTTTGCGGAGTGGTGGTGGCCACCGAGACGTTCTCTCAGGCCAACCAGCGGGCCTCGGTGGCCGAGTCGGTGCAGCGGTGGCGCAGCATCAGCGAGACGGCTGTGGCCGCCGGGCTCAAAACCGCGGTCACGGTATCGGCGGTGTGCGGCTGCCCTTACGAGGGGCGGGTGGCCATCGAGACGGTGCTCGACATCGTAGGCCAGTTGGCCGAGACGCAGCCCGACGAGCTGGTGTTGGCCGACACCATCGGCGTGGGCGTGCCCCCTCAGGTTGTCGCTCTGTTCGAAGGCGCCGGGGAGCGGGCGCCGGGCATCGCGCTGCGGGGCCACTTCCACAACACCCGCAATACCGCACTGGCCAACATCGCGGCGGCGATCGGCGCCGGCGTGAGGGTGTTCGACTCCAGTCTCGGCGGGGTGGGGGGCTGCCCCTTCGCTCCTCAGGCCACCGGCAACGTCGCCACCGAAGACGTGGTGTATCTGGCGCACGAGATGGGGTACGACACCGGGTTGGATCTCGACGCGCTCATCGCCACCACTGCTTGGCTGGAAACCCAACTCGGCCACGGGGTGCCCAGCCTGGTGGCCAAGGCCGGCGGGTTCCCCGATCCCCGCTGAGCCGTCGGCGATAGCGGCTGGCGCGTTCATGTCGGGCGCTTCTGGTACAGGCCGCTGGGGCTGCCCACCACCTGTCCGTGGGCCAGGATGCGCTGGCCCCGCAACCACACATGGCTGACTCTGCCGGTGAGCTCCTGGCCCTCGAAAGGGGTGTAGCCCTGGCTGGACTCCGAGTCGGCGGCCCGCACCACATGACTGACCTTGGGGTCGAGCAGAGCGATGTCGGCGTCGTAGCCGATCCCGATGGTGCCCTTGGTGCTCAGCCCGTAGCGCCGAGCCGGATTCCACGACAGCAGTCTGGCCATGTCGGCCAACCCCAACCCTCGCTTGAGGCCCTCGGAATACAAGCCGTTCAGCAGATACTCCGTGCCTCCGAAGCCGCTTTTGGCCAACCAGATGTCCTCGGGGTTCTCGGCGGCCACCTTGGCCTCGGCGCGACAGCAGGCGTGATCGCTCACCACCCAGTCGACTTCGCCGGCCAATACGTGTTCCCACAGCGCCTCCACATCGGCTCGGGGTCGGATCGGGGGGTTGACCTTGCCCCACGGATCGCCCGAAGTCTCGATGTCCACCAGCAGGTGTCCGATGGTGACCTCCCGGCGGAAGTCCACGTTCTCAAAACACCGGCTCATGCGCAGGGCGGCATCCATGGCCTTGGCCGATGAGAGGTGCAGCAGGTTGATGTTGGACACCTCGGTCTCGTGGGCCAGATACGACGCCACGGCCACGGCCAGTCCCTCAGAGTGCGGGGGTCGAGACGCCGAGTAGGCGGCCAGACCGGTCAGGCGGCCTTCGGCTTCGACCAGATTCGTATAGGCGGTCATGATCTCAGCCGACTCGCAGTGCAACGAAAGCGACAGGCTGTCGGCCAGATCGGGATGGGCCTGGCGGGTCGCGGCGATCCCCCGCATGATGAACTCGAAGTGGGCGTAGTCGTAGCGCTCACCGGGCGGGGTCATCAAGAAACTGGCCTGGTCGTCGCTGGCGCCGTGCAGGCCGTGGCCGCCGTAGAACATGAAGATCTTGAATGAGGTGACCCCGTACTCGGTGGCCAGCATGGGAATCTCGTCGATGTGGGAAGCTTGCATGGGGGCGAGGTGGAAGGCGTAGTCCACGTAGCTGCGGCCGTCGATAAGCCGCAGCACCTCGGGGAAGAACTCGGCGTAGGGGCCGCCCCGGTTGAGGTAGTACTGGCCGGTGCGCATGTAGTTGAGAACGGTGGTGGTGCCGCCCTGAGCCGCGGCTCGGCTCTCGCTGGCGGCGTCTTCGGGCAGCGGGTTGTAGATGCCCATGTGGGTGTGGGCGTCTACCGATCCCGGGAAGGCGATGAGGCCCGAGGCGTCGAACACCTCGGCGGAATCGTCAGTCGCAGCTAGGCCGACAGCCAGATCGCTGATTCGCCCGTCGGTGATGGCGATGTCCAAGCGGTCGACCGTGCCGGTGTCGGGACGGACGATCCGGGCGCCGGTGATAACAGTGTCGGTCATGGCTGCTTCCCAATGGGATCGACCATCGGCGCCAGCAATCCGGCCACCGATGGCGCTGCGGCCAAGCCGGATAGGGCGTCGTATGTCCGGCGGGCGACGCCGTCGGCCACCAATCCGGCGGTGTTATCGGCGAACTTGGCCGCCAACTCGCTATCGG
Source organism: bacterium (assembly GCA_026709815.1). Lineage (GTDB taxonomy): Bacteria > Actinomycetota > Acidimicrobiia > Acidimicrobiales > Bin134 > Poriferisocius. The sequence continues at coordinate 28,579 of JAPOSH010000126.1, forward strand.
ACAGAGGTTGGTCGGGCCCTCCCCGATTGGCCAGCCTTTCCTCGACCAGGGTGTGGCCCGAGGTGGTGGTCACGGTCAGGCGGGCGGGCAGCTGGCAGGGGTAGATGTCCATCAGCCGGGGGTCGCCCACCACGACGACCCGGGCCATGAGCTCTCTGCGCCGCGGGTCGCAGGCCAGCTCGTCGGTGAAATCGGCCAGGCCAACCCCCAGGCCCTCTCCGCCGAGGAGTCCGGCGGCCACGGCGTAGGGACCGCTGAACTGGGCTTGGTAGCCGGTTTCCGGCTTCCGCTTGGCCTCGATGGGCTCGCCGATGGTGCGGACGGTCGGCGGCGCCACCTCCAAGGTGGCGGTGGCGATGTCGTCGGGGCCCACACCGTTTGAGCGCATGGCGATGGCGGCGTCGATGCCGGTGTGGGTGAAGTGATTGGCGGGGTAGGGCTTGTAGAAGATGTTCTCAGCCTCCCACCGCTCTCTCAGATCGGCGGTGACGGCCTCGATGTCGGCCTGGTCCCCGAGAAAGGCCTGGAACAGCCCGAACCGACCCTCGACTGCGGTCGGGGGCCCGGTGATTCCCCGGGCCGCGAGCTGGGCTGCGGTGACCCCGGCCCGAGCGGCCCAGCCGCAGTGCAGCCGTTTGACCGTGCCCCCGGCCCGATTGGCCTCGATGATCCCGCTGGACATGCTGCATGCGATGGCCATGGCGTGAGCTATTGCGTCGGCATCGGCGCCGAGCAGACGGGCGGCTGCTGCCGCCGACCCCACCGCGCCGCAGATCGAGGTAGCGTGCTGGCCCCGTTCGAAGTACACCGACTGGCGGGCTCGGCGGTCGTAGCCGCCCAGGCCGAGGCGCACCGTGATTTCCAAGCCCACCGCCACGGCATCCATCAGTGCTTTGCCGGGCGCTCCCTGCCACTCGGCCACGGCCAACGATGCGGGCACGACCGATGCGCTGGGATGGAGGATGGACGGCAGATGGGTGTCGTCGTAGTCCAGCGAATGGGCTAGCACGCCATTGACGAATGCGGCCTCCGTCGCCGCCATGGTCTGGCCGCCGCCGATGGCGCTGGCTTGGGCCGCCGACCCCTGCTCAGCGGCGAACCCGGCGACTGCCCGAGAAGTGTCCATCGAGCTGGCCCGCACTGCTATTCCCACGATGTCCACGATTCGAGAGGGGATGCCCGCCCGCACCGTCTCAGGCACCGGACCGCCGGCCAACTCGCCAAGCTGCGACAGGATCGGCTTCATGCGGCTGTCGGCCTCGTTCTCGGCACTCCTGCGAATCTCATGCTAAAGCCAGTGGTCGAACAGGGGCACCGGTGGCCCCGAAGATGTTCAGATGGGACAGCACGAACACAAACTCGTACACCCCGTCGGCGGCGAGGCTGTCGAGGTCCATCGCCTCGATGATGTTGATCCCCCGCTCCACCAACAGCACCCGATGGGCCGGGAGCAGGGCGTGGCCCTGCC
>JAPOSH010000090.1 GCA_026709815.1 bacterium
ATCAATGACATGATTACCTCCTAATCGAAGTGACCGGCCAAAGGGGGGATACTCAAGTGACGTTGGCGCTTGAGAGAATTAGGATGAGCGCCGTGAAGATTCTGCGTAGAGCGCTGGTTGCTCTAGCGGGGGCGGTGGCTATTGCGGCTGTGCTGCGTGCTCGGGGCACCGGTGGCGTATCGTCTCAATCGGGCGGGTGGCGTCCGCTCAGCGGCAGCAACAGGCTCTGATTTTCATCCATCGAGTCTTATGGATGTCTTGATCGTCGGCACAGGCGTGGTTGGGGCCGGGGTATTGAGATGCTTGGCCGACTCGCCGCCGAGTTTGATCGGGCGGGTGGGGGTTGTGGATCGACATGTCAATCGGGCGGTGCGTCTGTCCCAAAAGCATGGACCTCCGGTGACGGTGGGCCGGCTGGAAGACGCTGCTGATGTGGTGGTGCTGGCCACCGCATCCGGAAGCCAGGCCCGATTGGCCCACCGGTTTCTCGGTCGCAGTCGGATGGTGCTGGCCACCTCGGATTCGCTGTCTGAGGTGCGACGGCTGCTGGCCATGAACCGCTCCGCCGAACAGCAGGGCTCTTTGGTGGTCGCCGGGGTGGGCATGGCCCCTGGATTGAGCGATGTCTTGGCGGTCCGGGCGGCCGAGGAATTCGACCAAGTCACAGAACTGCATGTGGCCAAGTTCGGGACCGCAGGGCCGGACTGCGCTCGCCAGCACCATCGGGCATTGAGTTCACTGGCGCTGGAATGGCGAGGTGAGTGGAAGCAGCGTCCGGGTGGATCAGGCCGGGAGCTCTGCTGGTTTCCCAGTCCGGTGGACGCGGCCGATTGCTATCGGGCGGCGCTGCCCGACCCGATTCTTTTGGCGCGGAGGTTCCCCGGGCTTGAGCGAATCACGGCTCGAATGGCGGCCACCCGGCGGGATCGCTTCAGCTCTTGGTTGCCGATGCTACGGTCCCCGCATCCTGAGGGGAAGCTAGGTGCGGTCAGAGTGGAAGCCCGGGGAAAGAAGGGCATGGGATGGAACGGGCGGATTCTGGGGGCTGCTGCTGCCCCTGGATTTGCGGCGGCCGCAGTGGTGGTCAGCACTCTTGAGCTGATTGGCGCCGGGAGCGTTGACCGCACTGGCGTGGCGGGGCTTTCAGAGGTCGTGGAGTCGGGTGAGTTCTTGGAGGTTCTCGGGGAAAAGGGGATTGTCTGTCAGGAGTTCGCGGGCCACTAGGCGCAGAGTTCGCGGAGCAGCTGGTCGTGGATGAGGCCATTGGTGGCCACCCAGTCGCCGGCACCGGCACCGGTTTCCCCGCTCCACCGGGTGATTCGACCGCCGGACTCGGGGATTATGGTGAGCATGGGGGCGATGTCCCAGAGATTGAGGCCGGGATCGATCATGGCCTCCACTCGGCCGGTGGCCACCAAGACATAGCCGTAGCCGTCGCCCCATGTTCGCATTCGAGCACCGGTTTGGCGCACCCGTTCGAATGCGCCGTCGGGCCACCATTCGAAGCCCGATGCCGAGAGGTATGATCGGTTCAGGTCGCGCTGGCTGCTCGCCCGGCAGCGGCGGCCGTTGTGATGGCAGCCAAGACCTCGGCCGGCCCATACGGCTTCGTTGAGGCCGGGCACGGCGGCAACGCCGATTGCGGGGCCCTGCTGGTCGATCATGGCCAGCAGCGTGGCGTACAGGGGCACGCCGCGGACGAAGCTGCGGGTGCCGTCGATGGGGTCGATCACCCAGGTTCGCCCCGAGGTGCCCTGCTCTTGGGGGAACTCTTCGCCGATCACTGCATCTTCGGGGAATCTTGCGGCCAGCGCCTCCCGCAGGAACGACTCTGCGGCTTTGTCGGCATCGGTCACCGGCGATCCATCGTCTTTGCGCTGTACCGACAGATCCCGGTCGGCAAACCAGCGCAATGTGAGCCGCCCGGCCTGTTGGGCCAACTCGACGGCCTCACTCAGCAGTTCGGAGGCCGCAGCGTCGGCCTCGTTCATCCGAAGATGCCTTGTTCTCGCAGCGCCGCCAGCCGATCTTTGTCCAAGCCCAGCAACCCGCTTAATACTTCCTCGGTGTGCTGGCCGACGGTGGGGGCGTGGGCTGGCACTGGGAGTTGCTCGTCGAAGAACTTGACCGGCAAGGGGAGTTGCTCGCAGCCCAGCTGCTCGGTGGTGAACAGCGGCAGACGGTCTTGGAACTGCGGATCGTCGACCACGTTTTTGGCGTTGTTCACCGGGGCGATGGGAGTGTTCACCCGATTGCCGAACTCCAGCCACTCGGCGCTGGTCTTGGAGCGGAAGACATCCCGCAGTTCCTGTTGCAATTCCAGATTGCCCCGGGCGTGGTCGGCATAGGTGGAACCCGGCCAGCGGTCGAACAGGTCCAGGCGGTCCAGGCCTTCGCAGAAGTTCCGCCAGAAAGCCTGCTCGGAGGCCATGAACAGCACATGGCCGTCGGAGGACTCGTACATCTGATAGCGCACGCCCTCCCACATGCCGGCCAAGCCCGGCGCTCGCCGCTCGTAGTCGTCCGACGGGTTGCCGGTGACTTCGTCTTCGGGGCGCTCGTAGGCTTTCCAGGTCTCGATGCGGTACCAGTCCATGTAGGCGGCGCCGTCGGATTGAGCCAGTTCGAGTCGGCAGCCCTCGCCGGTTTCCCGAGCTCGGATGATGCCGGCCAAGAGGGCGAACGCGCCGATGAGGGGGGAGACGTTGATGCCGATGTTAGGCATCTCCGGAATGCGGCAGAAGCCGTCATCGTCGTAAGCGGGGGGGATGAGCCCAGCCCAAGTGTCGTAGGCGATGCCGTGGCTCGGCATGTCTTTGTAGGGGCCGGTCATGCCGTAGCCGCTGATAGTGGCGAACACGATCTGCGGGTTCACCTCTTTGAGCTGCTCGTAGCCCAAGCCTCGCCGCTCTAGGGCGCCGGGCCGCATGGCTTCCACCACGGCGTCGGCGGTGCGGGCCAAGTCGAGGTAGAGCTGTACCCCCTCGGGCTCGCGCAGGTTGAGCACGATGCTCTTCTTGCCCCGGTGGGTGTGCAAATGAAGCAGCGAGACCCCGTTCACGATGGGCCAGGTCATCTGGCGGATGTAGTCACCCTGGGGCGGCTCCACTTTGATGACGTCGGCGCCGAGGTCGGACAAGAAGGTGGTCAAAAACCCGGGACCGAGAAGCGAACTCTCGATGACTCGAACCCCGGCGAGCGGCGGTGCGGCGTGGCTCATGCCTGCATGCCTCCGTCCACGCGCAGGACGATCCCGTTGCAGTAGCTGGCATCCTCGCTGGCCAAAAAGGCGAATGCCGCGGCGAGTTCCGAAGGATTGGCCGGGCGCTCGAACGGCAGAATGCGCGACATGATGGCGAGGTCGACGCCGTCAGGAGGGGCGAACTGCTCGGCGATGGGGGTGTCGACGCCGCCGGGGGCAATGCAGTTCACCCGTATTCCCGACTTCCCGTTGGTGATGGCCATGGTCTGAGTGAGGGCGATGACCCCGCCCTTGGACGCTGAATAGGCCGAGCTCCAAGGCTGGGCGTTGGTGCCCGCGGTGGAGGCGGTGTTGACGATGTTGCCCCCGGAATGGAGCAAGTGGGGCAAGCAGGCTTGCGACATGAAGTAGGTGCCGGTGAGGTTCACGCCGATTACCCGGTTCCATGCCTCGGGGGTCTCATCCTCGTCGCGGGCAAAATGACCAAGGCCAGCGATGTTGCACAGCACGTCGATGCGACCATAGGCCTTTGCCGCTTGTTCGACGGCGGGGCTGATGGCGCCGAGGTCGAGCAGGTCGAGCTGGATGGCCATGTCGACGTCGTCCAGCGGGTCGCGGTCGATGCCCACCACCGTGGCGCCCTCGGCCCGCAGCCGAGCCGCCGTCGCTTTTCCAATGCCGGAGGCCGCTCCGGTGACAACGGCGATTTTGTCGTCGAATCGGTTCATGCCCAAAGCATGGCGTACAGCGCCCCTCGGCGATGCATCAAAGCAGCTCGAATGCCCCGGTGAAAGGTCATCGCCTGGCGTTGGCCGCCATGGTGCGGGCGGGCGCCTCTACGATTCCGGTCAGCATGTCCACGAGATTGGCGGCGTAATCGGCGGCGTCGGTGTCGAGAGCCTCCCCCGCCTCGATTCGACGGGCCCGTTCGGCCAACGAGGCGGTCATGAGCTGGATCATGCCCACCACCCGCTCGTCGCGGTGGGTTTTCGCGTCGGCGGCGGCTTGATCGCGCAGCAGCCTCAAGATGGCGTTGAGATTTGCCGGGACGTGGGTGGGGTCGAACTCCCATTGGCTGAAACCGGCGCTGAGTTGGGCCACGATTCTCAGATAACAGCGCCCGCCCGCCGTAGAGAGCCGGGCGACGAGGGGCTGGATGAGTGCTTCAATGAGATCTGGTGTGCGGTTGGTGCCCCGCGCCGCCCAGACGTCGCCCCGCTCCTTGTCTATGGGCTCGCCGTGCTCTTGCAAGATGGCCTCGAGGACCCCGAGACGCGAGCCGAAATGGTAGGAGAGCGCCGAGCTGTTCCGCTGATTGGCGGCGGCGACGATTTCTTGGACCCGCACCCGCCAGATGCCCTGCTCCGCGAACAGGCGCTCTGCGGCGCCGATGAGCCGGCTTCGGGTTTCGGTGGCGTCTCGCGGCACGGTCAGCGGTTGTCCCGTGCGGGAATGCGCTATTTGCCGTGGCCGAGGGGCAGCAGGGCAGTGTTGGGAATGGACTCCACGTCGATGCCGTCGGGCAGCGGGTACTGGAACTCGGGATACCGCTTCTTCGCTGTAGCCCGGTAGCGGTCGGTGGAGTGCATCGGGTCGGTGTCGTACTCGGGAATCACCTTGGTGCCGAACACTTCGAGCATCTCCACGATCTCGTCGTGCTCCATTCCCTCGCCGGGCAGGCCGAAAACCACTTGATCGCAGCCGACGGTCTGATAGCGGGCCACCTGCTCGCACACCTCATCGGCGTTGCCGCACAGCATGTAGCCCCCGGCGATGGCGGCGTCGAGCGTCTCGTCGGTCCACTCGATCTGTGCTGGGGCCGAAGGCCAGGTGATGGCGTCGGGCGACTTGGGCATGGTGTCGTGGTAGAGGTTCACCATGGTGACTAGATAACCTCGCCCCTTGGTCTTGGCGATCTCCCGGGCCCGCTCGCGGTCTTCGAGGCAGATGACCGCGTTGGTCATCATCACGTTGTCGTTCTTGAACTGACCGATCTGCTCCACCGGGCTTTGGATGGCCTCCTTGTAGGCGTCGATGCGGCCTTGGAGGTTGTAGATGGGCTCGAAGTTGAACGCGATGGCGCCGATGCCCAGCGAACCGGCCTTGGCGAAGGTGGGCGGATTGCCGCAGGCCACCCAGATCGGGGGGTGGCCTGAGCCGTAGGGCTTGGGAAGCACGTTGTGGGGTTCGGGCACCGAGAAGTGCTCGCCCACGAAGTCATAGTCCCGCTGCTCCCACATGCGGGGGATCTCCCGAATGACCTCATCCCACATCGATTTGGTCTCGGGCGGGGTCAGCCCGCCGAACGTGGCCACCTCATGGCTGCCCGCCCCCCGTCCGGTGCCGAATTCGAACCGGCCCTCGGTGATGTGGTCAAGCATGGCGGCCCGCTCGGCGATCCTCACCGGGTGCTCTTTGACGGTGGGCAGGCTGGTGATGCCGGTGGACAGGTGGATGCGCTCGGTCTTGGCCGCCACATAACCCATGACCGGAGCAGGGGCCGACATGTGGCTGTACTCGGTGAGGGCGTGGTGCTCGCCAAACCAGACGTACTTCCAGTTGTACTTGTCGGCGGTGATGGCGTAGTGGACCTCTCGCATCAAAGCGGTGTGCTCGGCCTGAGCATCATGGGCCGCCGGTCCGGGGATGTAGCCGTTGCAGAAAACGCCGAATTCCATGGTTTCCTCCGTTGTGGTCGGGTGGAGACGAAAAGTTTCTAATAGATAATATTAGTAACGGTCAAGTCCGGGCCCCCCCACTTGGCCGCGTAGGTCCTCGATCCAGGCTCGGGCGTCTTTCCAGGCGTTGGCGGCATTGGTGTTGTGCTCCTGTCGGCCCGGCACGGTTGTGGGGTAGGCGCCGAGGAATTTCACGTCGCCGTGCTTGGCCACAATGCTGGTGAGGCAATCGGCCACCAACTGATCGGCGATGTGGCCTTCGAGGTCTATGAGAAAGCAGTAGTCCCCCAGCGCTTTTTTGGTGGGACGAGACTCCAGCTTGGTGAGGTTGATGGAGCGGGCGGCGAACTCGGCGAGTATGCCCATCAGCGAGCCTGATCGATCTGCGCGTTGGAAGACAACGATGGAGGTCTTGTCGTGTCCGGTGGGAGCGGGAATCCCAGTGCGGGCCACTGCCACGAAACGGGTTTGGTTCTCCGGGTGGTCTTCGATGCCGGGAGCAATCAGTGTGAGGCCGTAGAGCTTCTGCGACAAGGCGGTGCCGACGGCGGCCGCTGTTGGGTCTTGGGAGTCGGCGAGGTCTCGGGCCGCCGCCGCCGTGGAGTTGGCCGCCACCTCCTCCACATCGGGCAGGTTGTCGCTGAGATAGCGCCGGCACTGGGCGGTGGCCACGGGGAAGCTGATGACCCGTTTAATCGTCTCCAGAGATGCGCCGGGCGGCCCGAGAAGATGGAGTCGGACGTCGATGACCACCTCGCGCTGGATGAGCAGGTCGTGTTCGAAGATCAAGGCGTCGAGAGCCACGTTGACCGTGCCTTCGATGGAGTTCTCGATAGCGGTGAAACCCAGATCAACGTGCCCGCAGGCCACCGATTCAAGCACTTCGGGGATCGAGCAGCACAGCTGATGGGAAGCGGCGGCAAGATCGGGTTGGCTGAGGAGGGCTTCCTCGGTGAAGGTGCCGGGGGGCCCGAGGTAGGCGACACGGCCCGCAGATCGGACGGCGGCAGTCACAAAGGGGCAGGATAGTGGCGCTGAGGAATAGCCTCGCAGTGAAAAGGCGGAAAGAACAGGCGGGATCCCGAGGTGGATGAAGCTCTTTTGCGGCAGTTGATCGACGATGTGCGCACCGGCGCATTGCCAGCTGACGACGCCGTCCGACGACTACGACGGCTGCCGTTCGCAGATTTGGGATTTGCCCGGGTGGACCACCATCGCAGCCTTCGACAGGGGATGGCCGAGGTGGTTTATGGCCCAGGCAAGATGCCGGAACAGGCCGTGGCCATCGTGAGAGAGCTGCTCGATCAACCGGGCGGCCCGGTGCTGTTGACTCGAGCTTCCGCCGAGCAGGCCGCGGCCGCCTTGTCCTTCAATCCCGGGGGGGAGCGCTATGGCGCCACCGTGGTGTGGCGGCCGGCAGCACCAAGGTCTGAGCGGGTGGTGCTGGCCGCAGCGGGCACTGCTGATCTCCCGGTGGCCGACGAGTGCGGGGTGGTGCTGGCCGCTCATGGGCTCGCGCCGCAGCGGCTGAACGATGTGGGCGTCGCCGGACTCCATCGGATCTTGTCAGAGGCCGACTCGCTGGCCGACGCCGAGGCCGTGGTGGTGGTTGCGGGCATGGAGGGGGCTTTGGCCTCGGTCGTGGGCGGATTGACCGCGGCCCCGGTGGTGGCCGTGCCCACTAGCGCCGGCTACGGCTCGTCGCTGGAGGGGGTGACCCCGCTGTTGGCGATGCTGTCTTCGTGCGCCGCGGGAGTGACCGTCGTCGGCGTGGACAACGGTTTTGGTGCGGCCTGCGCCGTGCTGCGACTGCTCAAGACCAGGGATCGGGTGGCATCGCCGGCAGAAGTGGTGGCCGATGTCTGAGGGTTGGGTGGCATTGGCGTCGGAGCACCGCGATGTCTGAGGGGCCTCGCGTCGGCTGGTTTCATTGTTTCAGCGGGATCGCAGGTGATATGGCGCTGGGGGCGCTGCTCGATGCCGGGGCCGACGTGGCGGCGGTGCGGGAGATTTGCGAGCTGCTGCCCCTCGGAGGGTGGGATCTCCACGCCCATCCAACCCAGCGCAACGGGATCGCAGCCACCGACGTGAAGGTGATCACCCAGGAGACGTCGGTGGTGCGCACCGCAAGCCACATCAATGCCCTGATCGGCGAGGCGCGTCTGCCCGACCGGGTGGCTGATCGGGCTTTGGCGGTGTTCGGCGCTCTTTCGCGCGCCGAGGGCAAGCTGCACCGCCGTCCGCCGGAGCAGATCCATTTTCACGAGGTGGGAGGATTGGACGCCATCATCGATGTGGTGGGCACGTGCGCGGCCCTCGAGGTATTGGACATTGACGAGATCTGCTCCAGTGCGGTGGCGTGCGGGCGGGGAATGATCCGCAGCGCCCACGGGATGCTGCCCAACCCGCCGCCAGCTGTGGTCGAGCTGCTGGTGGGGTGTCCGACGTTCGGGTTGGACGTGGGGCTGGAGTTGACGACGCCCACCGGCGCGGCGATCTTGTCGGCTCTGTCCGGGGGTTGGGGGCCGATGCCCCCGATGACGATTTCAGCGAGCGGGTTCGGCGCGGGCGACAACCAGCTGCAAGATCGTCCCAATCTCACTCAGGTGGTGGTGGGCACGATGGCCGCTTCTCGTCCGCAGGGCCAGCCGGTGATGCTGTTTGAGACCAACGTGGACGATGCAACCGGGGAAACGCTGGCCCACACTGTGACATCGTTGCTGGAAGCGGGCGCACATGATGCTTGGATCACGCCGATCATCATGAAGAAGGGACGACCGGCGCATAAAGTCAGTGTGCTGTGCGACCGGGCGGTGGGGGAGCAAGTGGCGGCAACTTTGTCGGGGGAAACGGGTTCGCTGGGTGTGCGGGGGCAACAGCTCGAGCGATGGCCTCAGGCTCGGCTGGATCACGAGGTGGACGTGGACGGCCGGCGGATTCGGGTCAAGGTGAGCGCGGGGCGAGTGAAGGTGGAACACGATGAGGCGGTGAGGGCGTCGAGGTTGCTGGGGTTGCCGGCCCGAGAGGTCGTCTCTTTGGCTGAGGAAGCCTGGCGGCGGCGTGGCGGCGACCAGCCGGTTGCCTAGGATTGGGGAGATGGAGGACGAGCGGTTCTATTTTCGCCAGCTCTTGTCGGGCCGGGATTTGGCGGGAGGAGACATGCTGGCCCAGCAGATGGTGAACTTCGTCTACTTAATCGGGGATCGGTCTACGGGCGAGGCGGTGGTGGTGGATCCGGCCTATGACCCCGAGGGGATCGTGGCGCTGGCCGCCGCTGACGGGATGAGGCTGACCGGGGTGTTGGCCACGCATTACCATCCCGACCACGTGGGCGGCTCGATGATGCAGTTCTCCATTGCCGGGGTGGCAGAGCTGTTGGAGCTGATCTCGATTCCGGTGCATGTGCAGGCCACCGAGGCCCGCTATGTGACGATGACCACCGGCATCGGAGAAGACGAACTGTGCTTGCATGACAGCGGTGATGTGCTGTCGGTGGGACAGGTGGACATCGAAATGATCCACACGCCGGGCCACACGCCGGGCAGCCAGTGTTTTTTGACCAATGGCCGCCTGGTAGCCGGGGACACGCTGTTCTTGGAGGGGTGCGGACGAACCGACTTGCCGGGCAGCGATCCCGCGGCAATGTATGAGAGCCTTACCCAGCGCCTCGCCCGGGTTCCCGACAACGCGACCCTCTACCCCGGGCACCGTTATTCCCCGCAGCCATCGGCTTCGATGGGTGAAACCCGCCAGACCAACTACGTGTTCATGCCTCGCTCCGCCGAGCAGTGGCTGGCCATGTTCGGCGGGCAGTGAAAGTGGATTGCATGGCGATGGGCCGCGCACTTCAGGCTTTAGATCCTCATGTTGGTGAGACGCTGCAAGAGTTTTTGCAAGTCTTGGAGAAAGCGGGACTGGACCGCGAACTGCTGGCGCTTTGCGCCGCCCGCGCTCAGCAGATGATCGGGGCCGGCACGCTGGCGGCGCCTCCTCAAAACAACCGAGAGCGGGTTGCACTGGCTTTTGCCGAGCAGTATGTGCTGGATGCCCACGGCGTGACCGACGATCTGTGCCGCGAGTTGAACACCCATTTTTCACCCCCGGAGTTGGCAGCGCTCACCACCGGCATTGCCACGTTCGAGGCCTTGGCTCGCACCCGGGTGGTGTTGCAAGGAGTCGCCGAATGACCAGAATCGCCATTCCCGAGGGGGGAACGTCGTTGTTCGATCATCAGCCTGAGCTGTTCGCGGCGTTCAATCGCTTCTACGGCACGCTGTGGAGCGAGGGGCAGCTTGACCAGGTCACCAAGGAGGCAGGCCGACTCCGCAACGCCCGGGTCAACGACTGCAACATTTGAAAGAACCTCCGCTTCGCAGGTGCGAAGCAGCAGGGGCTTACCGAGGATCTGGTGGATCAGATTCAGGATGGCTACGACCACAGCGTCCTGCCCGAACGACTCAAGCTGGCCTTGCGAATGGCCGATGCGGTTATCCTCGACCCATCAGGGCTCAGTGCCGCCGACCAGGCCGCGCTGACCGCGGAGTTCACCCCAGCCGAGCTGTCTGAGCTGGCCCTGACCGTGGCGATGGCTGCGGGCTTCTCCAAGGCGGCTATTGCCTGGGGCCCACCTCCGGTCATCCCGGTCACTGAAGTGCCCACCCCTACTCCCGACGGGACGATGGGCTGAGTGCTCAACGGTGCGCGAGGGGGGACTTGAACCCCCACGTCCTTGCGGACACAGGAACCTGAATCCTGCGCGTCTGCCAATTCCGCCACTCGCGCTGATTGTCGGAGTAGCCAGCGTACAAGACGGGGAAGGGGATCGATAACCCAGCATCGGCATCGGGCCGCAAAGCCGAATGACGATTTTGCCGAATGAAAATCTTCAGGGGCGCTGGTTATAGTCCATCGCAACGTAAGGGACCGCAGTCATGGAACTCGGATGATCAGGTTGGAAGCGGCACAAGCGACCGACCGAGGCCGGCGTCGAGAAATAAACGAAGATTCGGTGTTGGCCGAAGAGGGGCTCTTCGCGGTTGCCGACGGGCTGGGAGGCCATCAGGGGGGAGAAGTGGCGTCGGCTTTGGCGGTCGAGACGCTGGCGGCCCAAATCCAACAAGCCCGGACACAGGATCGCCGCCACCGCTTTGCCCGCCGGCCGCAGCGTGCTTCCTGCCCCACCATCGAAGATCTGTTGAGAGCGGTGGATCGGGCTAATGAGGAGATCTTAGCCAAATCGGCCACGAGTCCTGAGCTGGCCGGCATGGGGACCACGCTGTGCGCGCTGGCCGTGGTGACCCATGAGCACCATCCGGCGCTGGCCGTGGTGAACGTCGGTGATTCCCGGGTCTACCGCTGTGATGATCTCGGATTTCACCAGATCACAGAGGATCACACAGTGGTCCAGGAAATGGTCAAAGCGGGCATCCTTGATTGGGATGAGGCCGAAAGCCACTCATATCGGCATCATCTCAGCCGGGCGCTGGGCATCAAGTCGAGGGTGGTGGTGGATGACTGGACGCTGGCTGCGGTGAGAGGGCATCGCTACCTGCTTTGCTCAGACGGATTGACCAACGAGGTGGACGATCGGGACATACATGCGATTTTGCTGAACTGCGAGTCGCCCGCGCAGGCTGTGGGCGCCTTGGTGAGCCGTGCCTTGCAAAACGGTGGGAGCGACAACGTGACCGTTGTGGTCGTGGATGTCGCCGATGTTGACCTACCCTAAAACGAGCAGGTCAACAAGTACGCTGTTTTCGCCATGCCAGACAACGATTTGGAGCTTTTGGGCGGTCGGTACCGACTGCGAAATCAAATCGCTCGCGGCGGCATGACCGATGTTTTTCTGGGCCAGGACACCCTCTTGTCGCGCCCGGTAGCCATCAAGCGCTTGTTTCCCGAGTTCGCCGCCGATCCGAGCTTTGTGGAGCGGTTCAGGCGGGAGGCCACGGCGGCGGCCAACCTCACTCACCCCAATGTGGTGGCGGTCCACGACTGGGGGGCGGCCGCGGGCACGTACTACATCGTCATGGAGTACATGGACGGCCAGAGCCTGGCTGAATTGCTGCGCTCCAATGGCCCGTTGCCCCCCGAGCAAGCGGCGGAAATCATCCTGTACGTGGCCGCGGCGCTGGGCTTCGCCCATGACAATGGCGTGATCCATCGAGATGTGAAACCGGGAAACGTGCTGCTGTCCCCGGATGGTCAGGTGAAGGTCACCGACTTCGGCATCGCCATCGCCGCCTTCGGAGGAGTGGAGTCGAACCTCACCCAAACCGGGTCGGTGATGGGAACCGCCACCTACTTCTCCCCCGAACAGGCCCAGGGGCAGAACCTCGACCATCGCAGCGACCTGTACTCGCTGGGCGTTGTGCTGTATGAGATGCTCTGCGGCCGCCCTCCGTTCACCGGCGACAGCTCGGTGGCAGTGGCGTACAAGCATGTCCAGCAGCCGGTGCTCGCTCCTGCGTCGCTCGGCGTCTTGCTGCCGGAGTCGCTGGAGGCCATCACGATGAAACTGCTGGCCAAAGATCCGGCCAAGCGGTACCCCACGGCACTGGATCTTCAGCGCGATCTGCGGCGGTTCCGGGAGGGGCGTCACCAGTTGTCCGCCCGCAAATCGTCGACTGGGGCCCCGCCGGACAAGAAGGTCGCCGAGCCGGACGTCCCTGCGCCGCCCGTTCCGCCGATGCCTGTGCCCGCGGCGGCGGCGCATCAGCCGACGCCGGTGCTGGAGCCGTCGTCGCGGGCTGGTTTGTACACTGCGGCCGCGGTGATCTTCATCGCGGTTGCGGTGCTGGTGTTCTTTGTGCTGTCGAACGTGCTGGGCGATGGCGATGACGCGGCTGCGCCGACTGCAACCGTGGCGACGACGCCGGTGGTAGTGGTGCCCGATGTGGTGGGAATGTCGAATCAGGCCGCGATCCGAGAGATCCGCTCTTTGGGATTCTCGGCCCGCGAGGTGTTCGAGGCCAGTGACACGGTGGTGGCCAACGAGGTGATCGTCCAGTCCCCCGCGGCGCTGACCGAGTTGGAACAGGGAGCAGAAGTTCAAATCACGGTCAGCTCAGGAGCAGCGCCGGTGACGGTGCCGGGGGTGGTAGGCCAAAACGCCAATGACGCCGCCCGCTTTTTGCAGGATCGGGGATTCCCCTCTGAATTGGTGGTAGAGCCGGGGTCTACCGCTCCGGCCGGACAAGTGCTGCGTCAAGACCCTGCTGCGGGCACCGCCGTGGCACCGGCCAGCACGGTGGTGCTCTTCGTCGCGGAGGGCATTCAGGCCATACAGGTGCCCGATGTGGCGGGGATGACCTTGCTGCGAGCCACGCAAGTTCTGGTCCAAGCCGGCCTCGTCGTGGCCGAGGAGATCATCGAGGAGCCTGCCGTCGAGGTGCCCGAGGGACTGGTGATCGGCACCGACCCCTCGCCGCCGGTCCTGCTTTTGCCCGACACTCCGATCACCATTGTGGTTTCGGCGGGTCCGGGGAGCGTAGTGGTGCCCAGCCTGATCGGGCTGGTTCCCGACATCGCCGCGCTGCGTCTCGCTGATTTGGATTTGGTGCTGGCCCAACCGGTGCTGGTGTGCAATTTCCCCAATGAGACCGAAGAGTTGGCCGGGCGAATCATGGGCCAGATCCCGCTGGCCGACGAGGAGCACCCTGCGGGCACCGAGGTGACCGCCTGTCTGGGCCAGCCGGCCTCGGTCCCACCATCTCCAGAGGCGGTTGCGCCCGGCGGCTCGGTCAGACCGGTAGATCCCGTCGAGGCGTCCACGCCGAGGCAGGCTGCGGCGCTCGATGCCGCCCAAGCGGTCAACGCGAGCTCTCTCGCCGCGGCGAATCGGCCCGGCGCCTTGGGCAGCATTGCCAACTGGAATGCGCTGTCGAGCAGGTTTGAATCAGAGTGCCTGGCTTTGGCCGCGGCGTATTTCGACATTCCCGGTTTCACCGTGGAGTGGAATCTGGAGCCCCCCTACCCGATGCCCGCCGCCGCGGCCAATCCCGTGAACTGGGCCGAAGGCATCGACGGTGACGACCCGGGAGCTGATGACGGCTGTGCCGTGACTTGGAACTAGCCGCGGTTCTGGGCCGTCGGGCGCCGTCAGGAGGTCTGGGCCAAGAAGTTGGACAGCATGTCGTGGCCGCGGGAGGTGAGAATGGACTCAGGATGGAACTGCACGCCTTCGACCGGATGCTCGCGATGACGCAATCCCATCACCAGGCCGTCGTCGCTTTCCGCGGTTACGGCCAAGACATCGGGCACCGAAGACCGCTCGACCACGAGCGAGTGATAGCGGGTGGCCTCGAGGGGGCTGGGCAACCCTGAGAACACCCCCTGGCCGGTGTGGTGGATGACGGATGTCTTGCCGTGCATGACCTGAGGCGCCCGGACCACCCGGCCCCCGAACACCTCGCCGAGGCACTGCAATCCGAGGCATACCCCCAGTATTGGCCGGACCCCGCAGAACTCTTGGATGACAGCATTGCTCAGCCCGGCATCGTCGGGGCGACCCGGCCCTGGGCTGATGAGCACCCCGTCGGGATCGAGGGCCAGAGCTTGTTGGAGGGTGAGGGCATCGTGGCGGTAGACGAGCGGCGCCGCGCCCAACTCGCCCAGGTATTGCACCAGGTTGTAGACGAAGGAATCGTAGTTGTCGATCACCAGAATCCTGGGGCTCACCGCGCTCAACGTTATCGGAGGCCGCTGACCACGTACGCCGAATAATTTCGGGTCTATCCTTGGGTCATGGCCAAGCCGACCAAGCGCAGGGTACAGGGCGGCCGGGTCACCCCGCGGGGGACTCGGCCTGACAACGAGGCGGCGCCCCGGGTACCGGTCTCCGCCGAGAAGGTGAGTCCCCTTTGGGTACCGGTGCTCATGATCGCTCTGTTGGCGCTGGGGGCCATCGTGATCGTGCTGAACTACGTGGCGCTTTTGCCGGGTGACACCAATAACTGGTATCTGATGGCCGGCCTCGGTCTGCTGCTGGCCGGGATGCTGGTGGCCACCCAGTGGCATTAGCGTCGGAGTGGTTGGTTAGTTGCCTTTAAGTTACGAACGAGTTACCAGCTTGTAGTTTGTACCCAGAGTTTGCACAGTCTGTGGATAACTATTCGTCGATCGGTGACATGAGATCCATGTCGTCACCGCAGTGGCGGGGGGCCTCAGGATCTTGTTCGGGGGCAACTGTCATGCGGACTTCGGCGTAGCAGACGGCACACCGGTAGGTGATCTTGACCTTCCGAAGCTCTCCCGGCGGCGGTGGCGGCGGAAGGGGCTGTCGGATCATCAGCAAAACGCCGACGCCGACCCGGATGAGGATCATTCCCGCCATGCTGGCCACCAGGACGCTGAGCCAAAGAGGCACCCATCTAGCGTAGTGGTGTGACGAGTGGTGCCAGTACTGTGGGCCCATGGACGAGATGAACTTGGCAATGCTGATGCTCAGAGTGGGCATCGGACTCGCTTTTGCCGCCCATTGCTACGGCAAGATCTTCCAGGGCGGCCGCATTCCCGGTACCGCGGGCTGGTTCGACAGCATGGGAATGAGGCCGGGCAAGCTGCATGCTTGGCTGGCCGCGCTCACCGAGATCGGCGCCGGGCTGCTGTTGGCGTTGGGACTCTTCACTCCGTTGGCAGCCGCAGGAATGGTCGGCGTCATGGTGGTGGCGGCATGGACCGTCCACCGTCACAACGGGTTCATGATCGTGCGCGAAGGATGGGAGTACACCTTCGTGCTGGCCCTGGTGGCCGCGTCGGTGGCCGTGTTGGGGCCCATGGAGTGGTCGGTGGACGCCGCGCTGGGCATCGACGACGCCTGGGATGGATATGTCGGCCTGGCCATTGGCGCCGGCGGCGGGGTGTTGGCCGGAATCACCCAGCTTGCAGTGTTCTATCGTCCGCCGAAACCTGCTGAGAGCATGCAGCAGTGAGCGATGCCGACGTGGTCTGGCTGGGCCGCGACGTGTTGGCGCGCTATGAGACTGCCATCTTCGAAGGATTGGGCGTGCCCTCCGAACAGGCGGAAGTGGTGGTGGACAATCTGGTGGAAGCCGACTTGCGGGGGGTGGAGTCCCACGGTGCTCACTTGATCGAGCTCTACGCCGCTCGGTTGAGGTCGGGCCATCTCCGTCCTTCGACGGAAGTGTCGGTTATTCGCGACGACGGCGCCACCATGATGCTCGACGGCGGTATCGGCTTCGGGCAGGTTTCCGGCGCCGCGGCCATGGAGTTGGCCGTTGAGCGGGCCAAGGTCCACGGCGTGGCGGCAGTCACCGTGCGGGAGGGAACCCATTTGGGGGCTTTGGCCTACTACACCCTTCCCGCCGCGGCGGCAGGCTGTTTCGCCATGGCGGTGCAGAACGGACCGGCCATTGTGCCCCCCTACGGCGGACGGTCGGGCATCTTCTCCACCAATCCATTCTCGTGGGCGGCGCCCGCCGGAGAAGAGCTGCCGGTGGTGTATGACATCGCCACCACTGCGGTGGCTGGGAACAAGATCCTGCTGGCCAAAAAGCGCGGTGATCCGACCATTCCCGAGGGGTGGGCCAACGATGATCGGGGACGGCCGACTACCGATACCGCCGCCGCATCGGCCCAGAATCTGTGCTGGTTCGGGGGCTACAAGGGTTTCGGCCTCGCGCTGATGGTGGAGGTGTTGTCGGGGATTGTGGCCGGGAGCAGTTTTGGGCACACCGAGCAGACGGCATGCGAAATGGTGGGAAGCCGCCGACTGGCCAAGGGGTGGATGTTTTTGACCTTGGACTTGGAGCGGTTCTGCGGCTTGGACCGGTTTCGGGAGCAGATGGACCAGCTCATTCGGGATGTGCGCCATTCGGAGCGAGCCGTGGGGGTGGACCGGATCTACGTGCCCGGTGAGATAGAGCACGAGAACCGAGCGGCCCGGCTGGTCACCGGCATTCCGCTGCCGACTTCTCTGGTGGCTGAGATCAGTGCCATAGGCGCCGATCTCGGTCTGGCCCCGCTGGGCTCGGGATGATCAGCTGTTCTGCTCGAAAACCACTTTGACGGCCCCGCGCGCCCCGGCCTCCGCGGCGTGGGCGATGGCTTCTCGATAGCGGGGCAAAGGGTAGCGAGCGGACACCAGCCGCTCGAGGTTGGCCGAGGCCACCAACTCGAATGCCAGGGCAAAGCTGGTGGTCGCGCTCCCGTCGGGGAGGTTCTCGGTTCCGTAGGTGTAGGCGCCGACCAGTTCGATCTCGCGATGCCACAGTCCGGTCAAGTCCAGGCGGGCGGCATGGGGCATGCCCAAAAGAACCACCCTCCCTCGAGGCCGAGTGATGGCGATGGCATCGGTGATGGAGCCTGGATTGCCCACAGCGTCGATGGTGACGTCCACCCCGCCGGACAGGTAGTCGCCCAGCATGCGGCAGCCGGCAAACCGCCGCACTGCTCGGCGGGCCTCGCGGGGATCGGCCACGATGTCCGCCCCGAGTTGGGCGGCCAGATCTCGCTGGTGGGGATATTTGGCGGTGGCGATGACTGTTCCTGCCGCGGTCAATGCCCGCAAGGCCGCCAGCGAGCACAGTCCCATGGTGCCCGTCCCCAGCACGGCAACGGAGTCCCCGGGCTGGACTCGTGCAGCCAAGGCGGCGTGAACCCCCCCGGCGGCCGGTTCCAGCATCACCGCCGCTTCATCGCTCAAGTGGTCGGGCACCGGGTGGAGCTGGCTCTGATGGGCCACCAGCGCCTCTCCCCAACCCCCGCCGGTGCTGGCGCAGAAACCGATTTGGATGCCGCGGTCGATGTCGCCTCCGAGGAGGTAGCCGTAGTCTTGGCCATCGCCGGGGGCAGCTCCGGGGAAGGGCAGAGGCTCATTGCGGGCGGCGGCGCCGAGAACCGGCTCGAGGGCCACCCGGTGGCCAGCTTCGTCGATCCCGACGACTTCGTGTCCGGGGACGAACGGAAACGAGACCAGTGGCTCGAAGTAGCGGGAGGATCGCCCTTCCACGGTGGCCAGATCCGACCCGCAGATGCCGGTCAGCCGAGGTCGAACGGTCTGCCAATCCGGCCCGGGCAGCGACGGCGGGTCGACGTCGCGCCGCTGCAGCGGGCCGACCCCGGCGCCGGCGCCGGGAATTACCCGGGAAGCCGTCGCGGCTGCCGCATAGCGGGCCGGTTTGCGCTCAAAGACCAGGGCTTGCATTGGATCAGTCTTGTCGTGGGCGCAGGCGAGCGGCAACCGCGCGGTCAGCTTGTTCGGGTCGCGGGGGTTCAGTGCTCAGAGGCGGAGGTATTTGGCCGGGTCGCGGGGGGAGCCCTGGTAGCGGATTTCGAAGTGGAGATGGGGCCCGGTGGACCATCCGGTGCTGCCGACCAGTCCGATGGTCTGGCCGATCTCCACCTGTTGATTGAGGGAGACGTTGTATTGCGAGAGGTGGGCGTACAGCGTGGTCCATCCGCCGCCGTGGTCGATGATGATGGTGTTTCCGTAACCTTCTCGGTTTTTGACTTGGATGACGGTCCCGGAAGCGGCGGCAAAGATGGGGTCGCCCATGTTGTTCTTGAAATCCAGCCCCGCGTGGAAGCGCACAACGCCGAAGATGGGATGGACACGGTTGCCGAACCCTGAGCCTGCCTCCCCCTCCACCGGGGTGAAGAACTCTGGAGGCGCGGGGATGCCGACATCGTCAAACTGCCCGGTTCGCTCTTGCGCCGCCAGCCGGGCCAAGTCGTCTTGGCGTTGGCGCTCGAGCTCGGCCAGCCGGGCCAACTCCGCTTCGCGTCTCTGCCGCTCTTGCTCTAAGCGGATCCGCTCCCGCTCCCGCTCGATTTCATTCTCGATTTGGGCGATGTCTTGGCTGAGTCCGGAAATCTCGTTCTCGACTTCGAGCTGCGCCTGGGCTTCGGCGTCGATCTGGGCTTGGAGGAGGTCTCGCTTTCGATCCCATTCCTCTTGGAGCTTCTCCTGGGCTTCTTTGAGCTCGGCCAGGTCTGCTAGCGCCGCATCGACCTCCGCTTGAGCCTGCTCGATTTCGGCTTGGGCCTGCTCGGCTTCGCCGATCGAAGCCTGCTGATCGTCGATCGCCCGGCGCAGCCGGTCGATGAGCCCCTGGGTGTCCGCGCCCAGTTCCTCCGCATAGAACTGCCGGCGGGCGTCTCGGTTGGGATCGCCGTCTTCCAGCAGGAAGTCGGCCTCGTACACGAAGTCGAGGTAGATCTCAACCACCTGGTCTTGCAGCTGAAGTCGGATGGCGGCGATCTGGGCTTGGAGCTCGTCGGCGCCAGATTGAGCTTCGGTTACCCGCCGGAGAGCCGAAGCCCGGGCCAGTTCCACCGCGCCGAGGCGGATTTCGGCGGCCGCAATCCAGGAATTGATCTGGGTGAGCTGCTCATCCACCTCTTCGATCTGGGCATTGGTCACGTCAAGTTGACTGACGGCGAACAGGGCTTGACGTTGGAGCATGTCCTGCTCTCGCCGCCGCTCCTCGATTTCTTGCTTCTTGGCCTGGATCTGCTGTTGGCGGTCTTCGACGAAGGAGTTTTGGGCCGCGACGGGAGTGCTGAAGCCCAAAGGCATCAGCAGTGCGAGAAGGAGGAAAACTCGGATGATTTGGCGCATAAGGAGCTAGCTGAAGCGGCATCTGCCGCAGCGGATGCTTTGATCGTAACCAAATTGCAATACAAATATGGGCATCCTGTGATGATTTTATTGAGACTGGTGTTGCTTGTGTGGCCAATGAAGAGCCGAGGGGGCTACCGGTTTCTCCCAAGACCGAGGCCATGGATACTCTGAGGCCATGGCGGGTGAAACTGATCTCTTGGGTCGGCGCGAACGGGTGGTGTTGGCCGAACCGCTGGCCGGGGTGGCCGAGGGGACTCCCGGTGAGGTGATGCTGCAGACGGGGATGCGGTGGTTGCGCTACTGGGTCCGGTTTGACAGCGGCGCCGAGCGGGGTTCGATCAACCGCTCCAAACTGGTGCGAGAATCCGAGTGGGAGGATTTTCTCATTGAGCGGGCAGAGGCCGCAGCCGCAGGCGAGGCCCCCGCCGAGCCCGGCGTGGGGCCGGGCAACGGCGCCGAGACGGCAACCCCAGCTGAGCTGGGCGCCGATGCTGGTGCCGACGCGGTGGTGAACGGCGCCACGGTGCCGGCGCATCTGCTGGCCCGCAGCGCCTCGGCCCGCCAGCGCCTGGGCGGTTAGCGCCTGCCGGCGCGCCTGCGGATGGGTTCTACGGCGGCGAAGCCGTCAGCTCAGGGCGGCGGCGCCTGAGGTGACGGCGGGCGCCAAGGCCGGGGCTTTGGGAAGGATCTGATCGAGGAAAAAGCGGCTGGAGGTCTGCTTTGCCCGCCAGAAGTCGGACCGGTGCGGTTCTGCAACTTGGCGTCGGCTGGCTTCATCCCAGGTTCGGGCCATGACCCAGCCGCCCACGGTGAGTCCCAGCATTTCGAGAAACGGCGTGGCGCCGGCCAAGGCATCGTCACCGGGGTGCTCGGCCAGCCAGCGTGCGGATTGAGCCACCGCCGCAACCGCCTGATCCAGGTTCTTGTCCCAGCCCCCCATCTCCTCGAGCAGCGCCGCCAGCGGGGTGCCGTGGTTCATGGGCAGCTTGCGCCCGACGAGATCGATGGCCTGGATTCCGTTGGTGCCCTCATAGATGGGGGCGATGCGGCTATCGCGCCAGTGCTGGGCCGCCCCCGTTTCCTCGATGAACCCCATGCCCCCGTGGACCTGGATGCCCAATGACGCCACTTCGACCCCTTGGTCGGTGCACCAGGCCTTTGAAACCGGGGTGAGCAACTCGGCTCGCTGCTGCGCCCGTTGTCGGTGCTCGGGGTCGGGATGGCCGACCGCCTGATCGGCAGCCGCGGCGTTGAGGAAGATCAGGCCCCGCATGGCCTCGGTTCGGGCCCGCATGTCCAGCAGCATCCGGCGGACGTCGGGATGGTCGGCTATCGGGGCCTGGGCGCCCGGCTCGGTGTCGGCTCGGCGGCCCTGTCGCCGCTCGGCGGCGAAGGCCGCCGCCTGCTGATAGGAGCGCTCGGCAATCGCGAGACCCTCGAGCCCGACGAGGAGGCGGGCCTTGTTCATCATGGTGAACATCAACCGCATGCCGTCGCCCTCTTCGCCCACCAGCTCGCCGATGGCCCCGTCGAGCTCCATCACGCAGGTGGGGCTGGCGTGGATGCCGACCTTCTCCTCGAGGCCAATGCAGCAGATGGCGTTTCTTTGGCCGCGAGTGCCGTCGGCTGCCACCGTGTGTTTGGGCACGATGAACAGCGAGATCCCCCGAGTGCCGGCCGGCGCATCGGGGGTGCGGGCCAGCACGCAGTGGACGATGTTGTCGGCCATGTCGTGCTCGCCCCAGGTGATGAAGATCTTCTGACCCCACAGGCGGTAGGTCCCGTCACTCTGGCGCTCAGCGCGGGTGGCAAGGGCGCCGACGTCGGAGCCGGCTTGGGGCTCGGTCAGCAGCATGGTGCCGGTCCACTCGCCGCTGACGAGCGCAGGCAGCCACCGCTGCTGCTGTTGGGGCGTGCCGTGGGTGCTGATGGCGCCGATGGCGCTCTGGCTCAGCATGGGGCATAGGGAGAACGCCATGTTGGCCGAGGTGAACATCTCCTGAATCGCCACGTCGACCAGCAGCGGGAATCCGGCCCCTCCGTGCTCGGGGCTGGCCGACACCGCGGTCCAGCCGCTTTTGATGTACTGCTGGTAGGCCTGTCGGAAACCCTCCGGGGCGGTCACATTGCCCTGGTCGTCGAGCACGCTGCCGACTTGGTCGCCCAACCGGTTGAGGGGGGCCATCACTTCTGATGCCAGCCGCCCGGCCTCGGCCAAGAGGTCCTCCGTCTGGTCGAGCCCGACGTCGGCCCATGCGGGCAGCCGGGCCAGTTGGTCCAAATCGGCGATGTGGCGCAGCGCGAATGAGATGTCGTGCAGTGGCGGGGAGTAGGGGCTCATGTCAGCTCTCTGGACCGGCGCCGCCGGTCAATGAGTTCAGCAGCATATCAGCGGCGGCACCGGGGGATATCTCCCGGCGGTCGACTCGGCCGAGCGCTGCGGCGCCCGATCGGCTCTCGATGATCTGGCGGGCCCGGCCCCGCAAACCGAGCTCGATCCGATTGACCACTTCGTCGCGGTGGCGGCGACCCCGTCGCCGGAGCAGCTCGTCCGATTCCCTGAGGTGGGCGGTGTGGCGCTCGATCTCTGCCCACAGTTCTTCGATGCCCTCTCCCCGGTTGGCGGTGGTCAGCACGACGGGGGCCCGCCAGCCCCCGCGATGTCCGAGGTCCAGCATCAACTCCAAATCCCGGCGGGCGCCGCGGGCGTCGGGCCGGTCGGCCTTGTTCACCGCGAACACGTCGGCCACTTCCAAGAGTCCGGCCTTGTTGGCCTGCACTGCGTCGCCCCAGCCGGGGGTGACCACCACAACGGTGGTGTCGGCGGCGGCGGCGATGGACACCTCCACTTGGCCGACTCCCACCGTTTCCACGATCACCGGGTCGCATCCGGCGGCGTCGAGCACCCTGATGGCGTCGGGCACCGCCGCGGCCAGCCCGCCGGCGTGGCCTCGGGTGGCCATCGATCGGATGAAGGCGCTGCCGCTGACGTGATCGTCCATGCGGATGCGGTCGCCGAGGATGGCGCCACCGGTCAGCGGGGAGCTGGGGTCGATGGCCAAGACGGCCGGCCGATCACCGCCCGAGACCACCGCCAGCCGACCGGTGATGGTGGATTTGCCCGTGCCTGGTGCCCCGGTGATGCCCACTACCCGGGCGTGCCCGGCGTCGCGGTGGGCCCGCTCCGCCACCAACCCCGCGTTGTCGTCTCGTCTCTCCACCATGGTCAGCAGCCGGCCCAGTGCACGCCGATTCCCGTCGCGGGCGGCGGCGAACAGCTCGTCAGGCGAACGGGTGCTCAGCATGTGAACAACTCGATGCAGCCAATACCACGGCGTGACTTGGCGATGCCACAGAGAGACCTGGCGATATCACCGCGTGACTCGGCGAGCCACCGCTTCGGTGACTGCCGACACCACTTCTTCGGCCGATGCGCCGGGGCCGAGCACCGCGGCCACGCCAGCGGCGCGGAGGACGGGGACGTCGCCTGTGGGCACGATGCCGCCGATGACCACTGGGATGTCCAGTCCGGCTTTTTCGACCGCTTGAACCATTCGCGGGGCCAAGGTGAGGTGGCCGGCGTTGTGCATCGACAGCCCGATCACGTCGGCGTCTTCTTGCTCACAGGCGGCCACAATGCTGTCGGCGGTCTGCCGGAGCCCCAGGTAGACCACCTCCAAGCCCGCGTCCCGCAAGGTGCGGGCCACCACTTTCAAACCGCGGTCATGGCCGTCGAGCCCCAGTTTGGCCAGCACCACCCGAATGGGGAGCTCGCCAGCGACGGTCGGGAGAACATCGCCGTTCGCCGGTTCCATTGGCTCAGACCACCGCGGTTTCGACGTAGGTGCCGAAGACCGATTCCAGCGCCGCCACGATCTCCCCTTCGGAGGCGTAGGTCCGCACCGCATCGATGATCAGGGGCATGAGGTTCACGTCGGGTTGTCTGGCTGCTTGGATCAGCGCCGCCAGCGCCGCCTGCACCGCCGCGCCGTCGCGGTCGCTGCGAACCTGTTGGAGCCGCTTCAACTGCATCTCCTCGGTGTCGTGGCCGATGGACAGCAACCCGGCCTCGTCGTCGTCGTTCTCGGTGAATTCGTTGACCCCGACGATGATGCGCCGACCGGCGTTGACTTCGCGCTCGAAGCGGTAGGCGGCGTCAGCGATCTCGCCCACGAAATAGCCGTCGTCGATGCCGGCGTAGACCCCCTCGAGCATGGAGCCGCGGCCCTGCCGGTCGATGTGCTCGAAGATCTCGTTGGCCTGCCGCTCGATCTCGTCGGTCATCCACTCCACGAAGTGGGCCCCTCCCAGCGGGTCGACCACCGAGGCGGCGCCGGTCTCGTGGGCCACGAGCTGCTGGGTGCGAAGGGCGATGCGAGCGGCCCGCTCAGTGGGCAGGGCCAGGGCTTCGTCATAGGAGTCGGTGTGCAGGCTCTGGGTGCCGCCGAGCACCGCCGACAATGCCTGCAAGGCCACTCGGGCGATGTTGTTCTCCGGCTGCTGCGCGGTGAGTGAGACGCCTGCGGTCTGGGTGTGGAAGCGGCACATGAGCGACCGGGGGTTGGCGGCGTCGTAGCGATTCTTCATCCACGTGGCCCAGATCCGCCGGGCGGCCCGGAACTTGCCGATCTCCTCGAAGAAGTCACTGTGGGCGTTGAAGAAGAACGAGAGGCGGGGGGCGAAGTCGTCCACGTCTAGACCGACGGCCATGGCGGCTTCGACATAGGCGAAGCCGTTGGCCAGGGTGAAGGCCAGCTCTTGGGCCGCGGTCGAGCCCGCTTCGCGGATGTGGTAGCCGGAAATGGACACGGGATGCCAGCGGGGCATCTCCGCGGTGGTGAAGCGGACCAGGTCGGTGACCAGCCGCATCGATGGCCGGGGCGGGAAGATGTACTCCTTTTGGGCCTGATACTCCTTCAGGATGTCGTTTTGGATGGTGCCGCCGAGGTCGGCTCGTCCCACGCCGTTTTTCTCGGCCACCGCAACGTACATGGCCATACAGATGGCGGCCGGCCCGTTGATGGTCATAGAGGTGGTGACTTTGTCCAGCTCGACGCCGGCGAAGAGGTCTTCCATGTCGGCCAGGGTGTCCACGGCCACGCCGGCTCGGCCCACTTCGCCCTGCGACCACTCGTGGTCGGAGTCGCGGCCCATGAGCGTGGGCATGTCGAAAGCGGTGGACAACCCCGTGCCCCCCGCCCGGAGCAGTGCGTGGAACCGGGCGTTGGTGTCGGTGGCGGTGCCGAACCCGGCGAACATCCGCATCGTCCACAATTTGCTCTGGTAGCCGTTGGGGTAAAGCCCGCGGGTGAAGGGGTACTGGCCCGGTTGCAGCCCGGGGCCGTAGGAGGGTTCGAGGGGGATCCCCGACATCGTCTCGGCCATCGGCCAACTCTATCAAGGAGGTCCGATAGTTGGAAGTGCAACTATACTGTCGTGTGGGTGAACTCTATGGGGTGCGCCAGAGGGTTGAGATCGGCAGGGCGTAGACATCGTGGTCGAGGCGGAAGGAGCGCTCGCCGGTGTGGAGCACCGCGCCGCACACGAAGTCGCGGCCGATCTTGTTGCGAAGCCATGTCAACCGGCGCGCGTCTTGCGTGGAAACGGTTTGCGCGGCCTTGACTTCCACGGCGACGACGCGTCCGTCGGCGGCCTCAGCGATCAGGTCGATCTCGCCTCCATCGCGATCTCGAAAGTGGTGCAGCCGGACGTCGTGGTCGACCCAGCCGGCCTGCCTCAGCAGTTCGTTGGCGACGAAGGTCTCCATCAGCGGGCCTCGCGCCGGATCTGTCGGTCGAGCCAACGAAGTGGGATTCTTGCCGAGCAGGTGGGCGGCGAGGCCGGAGTCGGCGATATAGACCTTGGGATGCCGGATGATCTTGGCCGTGAGGCCCCGAGACCACGCGGGCAGCAGGTGGGCGATATAGACCATCTGGATATGGCCGAGGTAGTCGTCGGTGGTGTTCCGGCTGCCTAGCCCGGACGCATCGTGAATGTGAGCCGACACCAACTCATTCGCAGTCCGGGCTGCCAGCAGCGACAGAATCTTCGGGAGGTACTGGGCTCTGCGGGCGCCGGTGAACTCGGTGATATCTCGCTGGGTGATGGAGCGGATGTAGTTGCGGAACCAAACGCCCCGAGACCGCTCGGGCAAAGCAACCACTTCGGGGAATCCTCCCCGACAAACGCGATGCAGATAGTCGTCGGGCGACAAAGGTGACAGCTCGGCGCTCAAGAGATCGTCTGGGCTGTTGAACGCCCTGTCGAGAAACCCGTCGGGATGCCCCTCGATCTCGCCCTGCGTGAAGGGCCACAGCTCCATGAACACCGCCCGCCCCGCCAGCGATTCGGTAAGCATCGGCGCCATGAGGAAGTCGGCCGAGCCGTTCAGCAGGAATTGCCCGGACGAGCGATTGTCGTCGAGGACAACCTTGATGGCCCGGGCCAGGGCGTCGCCGCCCCGTTGCACTTCGTCGAACGCCCGCGGCGCCGGACCTTGTATTGCGGCTGCCGCCGGGTCGGCGAGCACCGCCTGCAAAACGGGCTGACGGTCAAGGCGAACAAGAGTGCCCGCGTTCCCGACTACTTTTCGCACCAAAGTGGTCTTGCCTGCCTGGCGCGGACCGGTGACCACCACGGCGCGAAATATTGAAAGCGCATCCCGAAGCGGCTTCTCCAGATGCCTCGGCCACTCATCGGACCTCGGGATCTCATCCCCGACCAAGACCTGCCTCCTTCGGATCCCACAAAAATGCTACTGCGCGAAACGTCGCGTACGCTACTGCGCGTTCTGTCGTATACGCTACTGCGCGAAACGTCGCGTACGCTACTGCGCGTTCTGTCGAACGGCACAGACTCGGTTTGCGGGAGTCAAGCTCCCCCTGGGTTTTGCGCTGGTTCTGGTGGTTAGTGTGGCGGGCATGAGCGATGAATTGGAGATCAGAAACCTGGTGGCCCGACTGGCGATGCTGGCCGACGACGGTGATTTGGAGGAGTACGCGGCGCTGTTCGCCGACGATGCGCGCTGGGAGATGCCGGGCGCCGTCATCGAAGGGCGAGAGAACCTGCTGGCCGGCGCTATTGAGCGCCGGGCGGTGGGCAACGTCGGGCCGGGGAGCGAAACCCGCCATGTGATCGCCACTCAGGCCGTGACGTTGGACGGAGACGAAGCCATCTCGGATGCCTACTGGCAGTTTTGGGTGAACACCGCAACAGAGCCGTCGGTCGCCTTGTTCGGAACCTACCGGGATCGCTTGGTGCGCACCGACAGCGGCTGGAAGCTGGCCCGCCGAGACATCTCGTACGGCTAGCCCGCCCCCGCTATACCACTGATCTGAATTGCCAGTGGCTGGCAGGCCGATATACTCGGAACAGCGCTATCGAGACCGGGACGGGTTGCGCTTCCCTGCTAGAGCGGTGTTACCCGCTCCGGTCCGAGCGCAGACTACAGCCGGTCCCGCCCCTCTTGACCCAAGCATATGATTCCCCTCCTTTGGGGCACTTCCTTAGTGGAGCCGGGAACTGGGGTTTTGTGAAGCTCCGGGGCGCGGCTCTCGCTGGTAAGCGCTGCGGTCGGTAGTCTGCAGTGGTGGAGATCGGGGCTTTCCAGCGGCTCATGGATGACCTGTACGGCGCCCAGGACCGGGAGCGGGGCATCCCGGCCACGGTGGCGTGGCTGTGCGAGGAGTTGGGCGAGCTGGCCCAGGCGGTCCGCAAGGGCAGCGATGCTGAGCGGCTGCACGAGCTGGGGGATGTGCTGGCCTGGCTGGCGTCGCTGGCCAACCAGCTGGGGCTGAGTCTGGAAGAGGCGGCTCTGCGCTACCGGGACAATCCGCCGGGTTGAGCAAGAAGCGCCTCGGCGATCTGGATGGCGTTGAGGGCCGCTCCTTTGCGGAGGTTGTCCCCGGCCACGAAAAAGGACAGGCCATTGTCCACGGTGCGGTCGGCGCGGATGCGGCCCACCAGGGTGGGGTTGATACCGGCGGCGGCCAGGGGAGTGGGTACATCGTCCACCACCACGCCGGGGGCGGCGGCCAGCAGCTCGACCGCCCGTTGGGGGCTGAGAGGGCGGTCGAACTCGGCGTTGATGGCCAGGCAGTGCCCGGTGAACACCGGCACCCGCACGCAGGTGGCGCTCACGGCCAGGTCGGGCAGTTCCAGGATTTTGCGGCTCTCGTCGGTCAGCTTGCGCTCTTCGGAGGTCTCCCCGGAACCGTCGTCGAGCCAAGACCCGCACTCGGGCACCACGTTGAAGGCGATGGGGGCGGCGAACACCGACGGCGTCGGGAACGAAGCGGCCTGGCCGTTGTGGGTGAGGCCGACGGCATCTTCGGCCACCGTACGCGCTTGCCCGTCGAGCTCTTCGACCCCGGCCAGCCCGCCCCCGGACACCGCTTGGTAGGAGGAGATCACCAGGCGGCGCAGCCCGGCCTCTGTGGCCAGGGGTTTGAGCACCGGCATGGCCACCATGGTGGTGCAGTTGGGGTTGGCCACGATTCCCCTGGGGATGGCGCCCAGCGCGTGGGCGTTGACCTCGGGCACCACCAAAGGCACGTCGGGGTCCATCCGCCACGCCGAGGAGTTGTCGATCACCGTGGCGCCGGATTGGGCTACTCGGGGGGCCAGCTCCTTGGAGGTGCCCCCGCCGGCGGAGAACAAGGCGATGTCCACGCCGCGGTAGTCAGCGGTTGCGGCGTCCTCCACCACCAAATCGCGACCTCGCCACGCGATGGTGCGTCCCGCTGAGCGGGCGGAGGCCAGCACCCGCAATTCGTCCACCGGGAAATCGCGCTCGTCCAGCAGGCGGCGCATCACCCCGCCCACTTGGCCGGTCGCACCGACAATCGCCACTCTCACTTCGGCCGTCTGAGCTTTCGGCGCCTCAAAAGCTCTCCCGCCAAACCGGTCAGAGGAATCGGTCATGGCGGCAATCCTACGCCGGGCCGAAGAAGATGCTTCTTCGGTTATCCGGCCAGCCCGAACGCTTCGTGCAGCGCCTGTGTGGCCGCATCGGCATGTTCTTGGCGGATCACGCAGCTAATGCGGATGGGCGACGTGGAGATCATCTCGATGTTGATCTGATGCTGCGACAGCGTCTCGAACATGGTGGCGGCCACGCCGGGGTTGGACTTCATCCCCGCTCCCACCAGGCTGACCCGGGCGATGTCCCGGTCGGCGGCTACGCCGGTGGCGCCGATGTCATCGGCCACCGACCAGGTGATCTCGGACGCGGTGTCGGCGTCGCTGTCGGGGACGGTGAACGAGATGTCGGTGATGCCGCGCTCGGAGGCGTTCTGGACGATCATGTCCACGTTCACCCCGGCGTCGGCCAGCTTCCGGAACAGTTCGGCGGCCACGCCGGGGCGGTCGGCCACCCCGGTGACGGTGATCTTGGTTTCCGACGCGTCAGGGGTGACGGATCGAATGATGGGTTGCTCCATGGCGGGCTCCTCTTTGACCACCCAGGTGCCCTGTTCCCAGGTGAATGCGGATCGAATGTGCAGCCTGACCCCGTAGTTCTGAGCCACCTCGACGGAGCGCATGGCCGGTTTGGGACAGCCCACCGCGGTCATCTCCAAAAGCTCGTCAAAGGAAATGCTCGGCAGCTTTCGGGCGTCGGCGCACACCCGGGGGTCGGTGGTGTACACCCCCGATACGTCGGTGTACAGCTCGCAGGCATCGGCCCGCAAAGTCTGGGCCAGCGCAACCGCAGTGGTGTCAGAACCGCCCCGGCCCAGAAACGTCACATCGCGGTCGGCGCTCACCCCTTGCGATCCGGCCACCACCGGCACCCGTCCTGCGTCCAGCGCCCGTTGCACTCGGGCCGGGGCGATCTCCAGGATCTTGGCATTGCTGTGGTTGTCGTCGGTGATGAACCCGGCCTGGCTTCCGGTGAACGAGTCGGCCGGCACCCCGAGGTCATGGAGCGCCATGCACACCAAGGCGCACGCCTTGCGCTCCCCGGCGGTGATGAGCATGTCGAGTTCCCGCCCCGGCCGGGTGTCCGACACCGCGGCGGCCAGGGCCAGCAGCTCGTCGGTCTCCTTGCCCATGGCGCTGATCACCAGCACGATCTGATCGCCCCGGGCATGGCCGCGGCGCACATGGTCGGCCACCTCCCGGATGCGCTCGGCGTTGGCCACCGATGTGCCGCCGAACTTTTGAACCACAAGCGCCACGGTCACAAACGCTATCGGGCGCCCCGAGGCGCGGTGGTGGTCACTGCCCGAGATTCTTTGGCCGATAGGCATTTGGGCGGTTGTGGTCGTAGATTTCAGGCGATGGCCACCGACAAGCGCCAGCGCCAGCGGGCGCGCCGACAGGTTGCACAACAGCACGCCAAGGTCACCGCGAGTCGCGGGCGAATTCGCTCCCGGGCGGTCCGAATCACCCTCATCGCAGCGGCGATCGTGGTGGCAGTGTTGATTTTGTGGTTGGTGGTGCGCCGGTAGGATTTGAAGTGGTCAATCGCGAGAGCGGAAGTCCCGGATACTGGATCTA
>JAPOSH010000226.1 GCA_026709815.1 bacterium
GCGGTACCCACATGATCGAACACCATGTCCACTCCCGCGCCTGAGGTCAACTCCCGAGCCCAGGCGGCCACGTCTCCGGTTAGATTATTGAGCGCGTGGGAGGCACCCAGCTCAAGAGCCTGCTGACACTTCTCGTCGGTGCCCGCAGTGGCCAGCACGATGGCCCCGGCGTTGACGGCGAACTGGATGGCGGCCACCGACACTCCTGACCCCGCAGCATGGATCATCACCGTCTCGGTGGCGCTGAGCCCGCCCACGGCGAACAGCCCGTGGGCCGCGGTCAGGTAGCAGGTGGGGAAGACGGCCGCGGTCTCCAGTGACATGGCGTGGGGCACCGGGTAGACATGAGATGCGGGCGCCAGGCACCGCTCGGCGTAACCCCCGTCGGCGGTGGCCCCGATAATGCCCAGCTCCCCGTAGAGATCGCCCCGGCCCCCCAGCTTGGAGCGCTCGTCCACCCCGGCCAGCGACGGATCCACCACCACCCGGTCGCCCACGGCCACCCCGTCCACCTCGGCACCCACCTCTGAGACCACCCCGGCCACGTCCATGCCCGCGATATGGGGCAGGGTGAAGCCAGCCATGGTGAACCAGCCGTTGCGCTGCACCACATCCAACCGGTTCAGCGCCGCGGCCACCACATCCACCACCACGTCCACCGGGCCGGGCTCAGGGTCGGGCACTTCCTCGTAACGGAGCACCTCTGGGCCCCCGGGCTCGTGGTATCGCGTCGCCTTCATCGCCGCCTCCTTGGTCTCAGCCCACCTATTTCAAACCGCGGATGAACGGTTGGGCCAAGGCGGCGGGCGGTCGAACTCGTTTGGCGAACAGGGCCATAGCGCCGATAGTGACCAGGTAGGGCAGAGCCTGCAACAGCTCGGTGTTGAGCTCATAGCCCAGCCCTTGCAGCGACAATTGGAACGAGAGCGCCCCAGCGAAGAGCACGCAGCCCGCCATGGTGCCCCACAGCGTCCAGCCGCCGAATATCACTGCGGCGATGGCGATGAACCCCTGGCCGCTGATGACGGAGTCGTCGAAGGTAGCCAGCCGGGCGAACAAGAAGTAAGCCCCGCCCAGCCCTGACGTGAATCCCGCGTAGTAAACGGACTGGCGGCGGCGGCGGTTCACGTCAATGCCGCTCACGTCGGCCGACTGGGGGTTCTCCCCTGCGGCCCGCAACTCCAACCCCCATCGGGTTCGATACACCAGCCACCACGACAGCGGCAGCAGCCCATAGAGGAGATAGAAGGGCCACGGCTCCCCGAATAGCGCCTCGCCGAACAGCGGTATGTCAACCAGGATCGGTATCTCCACCTCCGAGGCATAGTCGGCTCTCGGGTCGATCTCCCGGTCCAAGAACCCGGTGAGGCCGACGATCAGGATGTTGAGAGTGAGGCCGACCACGAACTGGTCGGCAGTGAGACGGTGGCTCATCTCCGCCTGCACTGCGGCAATGACCATCCCGCCCAACGCTCCGAACGCCAAGCCCACCGCCACTGACTCCGCTAGGTGATAGCCCAGCGCGCCGGCGAACGCGCCGCTCAGCAGCATCCCCTCCACCGAGATGTTCAACGTGCCCGACCGCTCGGCCACCCACTCGCCGGTGGCGGCGAAGGCCAACAGCGCGGCGAACAGCGCGCCGTTTATGTAGGTGGACTCGCTCGAAAGCACGTCGCCAACAGCGGAGAAGAAGTCGATCAGCACGACGGCCCGCCGACTATGCCATTTATCAGCAGAGCGCCATCGATCAGCACGACGTCACACCCTCTCCGTTGTCACGGCCCGAGCCCGGCGGCGATCCCGCAAGAAGACCACTGCGGGGGGGACCAACAGAGCCAACACCAACAGCCCTTGCACCACGTCGGTGATACGACTCTCCACCCCGGTGCTGTTCACGAAGCCCGCTCCGGTGCGCAGCCCGGCGAATACGAATGCAGCCGCCACTGCGGCCAGAGCCCGCTCCCGGGCCATGAGGGCCACCAGCAGGCCGGTCCAGCCGATGTTGTCGGAGAAGCCGGGCACCAGCCGGTAGTTGCCGAACGCGAAGCCCCCGCCCGCGAACATGGCCGCTCCGGCCAGGCCGGCGAAGGCGCCGCCGATGGCCAGCGCAGTGGCTCCAAAGACGGTGGATGACACGCCGGCACGCTGCGCGGCCCGGGGGTTGTGGCCCAGCATCCTGAGCCGAAAGCCCCACACTGTGCGGGCCAGCACATAGGCCGCCGCCAAAGCCAACCCCAGAGCCACATAGACGGTGATGGGGAACTCGTTGCCGAAAATATCGGGGCGGGGAATCCTGTTGTCTTCGGATAGCTGCGCGCTCACCAGGTTTCGGTTGCCTCGACTGGCCTCATCGGCCAAAAGCAGCCATTGCTGCTTCAAGCCGTACCCAACCGCTTGAACGGCCACGAACACCAACAAAAGGGTGCTCAAAACCTCAGGCACCCCTCGCCAGAAGCGCAGCAAACCGGCCACCGAAGCCCACACCGCCCCGCCCAAAGCGCCGAAGAGCAAAAGCAGCGACACATTCAGCGGTCCCGGGCCGCCGATGCGAAAGCTGAAGTACACCGCGAAGGCCGCTCCCATCAGCAGCTGGCCCGCTTGGCCGATGTTGATCAACCCGGCTTTGGCCGAGATCACCGTGCCCAGCGCCACGAGCAACAGCGGGGCTGCCACTCCCAGGGTCTCCCCCCACCGCCCGGGCGCCTTGACGCTGCCGTCTATGAGCGCCTCCACCACCGGCCACCAGTCGCCCCCGGTAGCCTCCACGATTACGCTCGACAAGGCGAGAGCGGTGACGATGCTGAGCGCGTATAACGCCGCCCACTCGCTGGCCCGGGCCCCCCGGTTCATGCCTCGCTGCCGCCCATGAGCAATCCGAGAGTTTCGAGGTTGGCATCGGCTCGGGAGAGCTGGCCTGCGATACGGCCCCGAGACATGACCACTATGCGGTCGGCCAATTCGAGTATCTCCTCGAGTTCGCTGGAGATCAGCAGCACGGCCACGCCGTCGAGCGCTGCCTGGCGCAGGCGATCGGTCATGTACTCGATGGCCCCCACGTCAAGCCCTCGGGTGGGCTGGGCCGCCACCAGCACGTCGGGTTCCGCGGCCAATTCCCGGGCCAGCACCACCCGCTGCTGGTTGCCGCCCGACAGCGACCACAGCGGGGCGTCGGGTCCAGCGCAGCCGATGTCAAACTCATCGATCATCTGCTGAGCCAGCGCAGTCATCTTCCCCTTTTCCATCACCCCGTGGCGAGCTGCCCGGTGCGGATCCACCATAAGCAGGTTCTCGGCCACCGTCATGTCCAGAACCACGCCGGAGTCATGGCGGTCTTCGGGGATCACCGCCACTCCCACCTTGGCCATAGCGCCGGGCGCGCCAGCGGGAACCTGTGTATCTTTGGCCGCTACCTGGCCTGCATCCAACCCGACCAGGCTCGACAGCAGATCGCCCAGGGTCCGCTGGCCGTTGCCTTCCACACCGGCCACACCCACGATCTCCCCCGCTCGAAGGTCCAGGCTGACGTCATCCAAAAGCCGGGTGCCGCCCCGCCCTTTCACCGTGGCGCCCTCGATCCGCAATACCGGCCCATCTGCAACCATGGTCTGCGTCGGCTGTCGGCGCTGCGTGTCGGCATCTGCTTCGTCCTCAACGCCGGCCAGGCCGAAGGCGGCCCGCTCGGAGCGCAACGACACCTCCCGACCCACCATGGCCCGGGCCAGGCTGCGTATATCGGCCTCTTGAGTGGGCCGGTGATCCACCACCCGCCCTTGGCGCATGATGGTGACCTCGTCGGTGGCGTGCAGCACCTCGTCGAGCTTGTGGCTAACTAGCACGACAGCTCGGCCTTCAGCGGCAACCACCTCTCGCAGGGTGCCGAAGAGCTGCTCCGACTCCTCAGGAGTGAGCACCGAGGTAGGCTCGTCGAACACCAAGATGTGGGGGTCTCGGCGCAGGCACTTGATGATCTCCACCCGCTGGCGCAAGCCGGCGGTCAGATCGCCCACTCGGGCGTCGGGGTCGATCTCGAGGCCGTACTGCCGGCTGATAGCCGCCACCCGATCGCGCACGCCGGCCGGGCGCAGCCGTCCCGCTTCGCCGAGGGCGACGTTCTCCCACACGGAAAGCTGGTCCACCAGGCTGAAGTGCTGGTGGACCATGGCGAGAGAAGAATTATCGTTGGGATGTTTTGGAATAAGGGGGGCTCTTGGAGAAAAAA
>JAPOSH010000048.1 GCA_026709815.1 bacterium
CGACCATCAACACGCCCAGGCTCAGCGACAGATTGGAGATGTAGGGAAACGGATGGCCGAGATCCACCGCCAGCGGAGTCAGCACCGGATAGATGCGGTCGTCGAACTCGCCGGAGAGAAACTTGCGATCCTCGTCATCGAGGTCGGCCCAGTTCAGAATCTCGATTCCAACCGCGGCCATCTCCGCGGTCAGGCCGCTCAGGCAGCAGGCGGCCCGATCCATCTGGTCGTCCACTTGGATGCGTATCTCATGGAGCTGCTGGACGGCCGTGCGACCATCGGGAGTGGTGCCGGTGAACTGGCCCGCGAGCTGGTCCTTGAGCCCGGCCACGCGGACCTGGAAGAACTCATCTAGGTTCGAGCACCAGATGGCGCAGAACTTGACCCGCTCCAGCAGGGGTGCCGAGAGGTCCTCCGCCTGGGCCAGCACGCGGCTGTTGAAATCCAACCAGGACAGCTCGCGGTTGATGAACCGCCCCGACTCAGCCCCGATGCCGACCGACTCCATGGCCTTGGCGCACCGTCCTCTCCGTCACCCCCGGTCGGCCTCGCTCTCCTCGCCCTCCTCCTCGTATCCCAGATCCCACTCGATGAGCAGGTTCTCCCGTTCGGCGTCGCGGTTGATCCGCTCCCGGTTCCGCCGGAACTGGGGGTCGTGGGGCGGCAGCAGTAGCAGGCGGGCCTCGGCCCTGACTTTGAACTGCTCGATATCCCTGGCATCGCCGAAGTTGGACATGAAGTTCCAGTGGGGGGCCGTCGGGCCCATGTACACCACCTTGATGTGCCCTGCCGGCGGGGCCGGGAGGGCATCCATGGCGTCTGTCATCGCGTTGCTCCTGTGGGAATTGAGGCCATCTCATCCTAGCCGCCGCGAGGCGCCACCCCGAAGACGCGCCCCAACCGCCGACTTCGGCGCGACGCCTTTGCGCCGTGGCATCGCTATGCTGAGCGACCAGACAGCCGATAGCCCATGGCGTTCTCGTTCGGCGGGAACTTTTGGCTGCGGTGGGGCGTCGTACATGCGGGGGTCTGTTCCCGATGGAGGTCCCATGATCGAAAGCTGGATGGCATACGGCAGATGCGCCGACGAGTCCCCCGACGTCTTCTTCCCCAGCGACGGGCGCGGCGTCGAGGAGGCCAAAAGCATCTGCCGTCAGTGCCTGGTGCAGGAAGACTGCTTGGCCTACGCCCTGGGCCATCGCATCAAGTACGGCGTATGGGGCGGCCGCTCCGAGCGCCAGCGTCGACGGATACTGCGCCAAGCCGCAGCCTGACCGCGGCCGCAGCCGGGAAGACCGGCTTCTTCAGACCATCACCGAGCGGGAGGCGGCCAGCACTTTGGTCGCCATGGCCTGGGGACCTTCGGCGGCCAGGGAGCTGCTGAACACCTCGGGGAACCAGATCGGAGCGGCCCCTGACCCGGTGATGGCA
This sequence comes from bacterium, assembly GCA_026709815.1. Classification (GTDB taxonomy): domain Bacteria; phylum Actinomycetota; class Acidimicrobiia; order Acidimicrobiales; family Bin134; genus Poriferisocius. Next base: position 1,432 of record JAPOSH010000048.1, read on the forward strand.
CCGAGGACTTCGGCGAAATCCACGGCCCCGTGGCCGGGAAGCAGACGGGCGGTCATGGTCTCGGTGGCGATGTCCTGGTCGACGGGGGGCTCGGCCGCGGCATCGCAGAGCTGCACCACCCGCAGCTTCTCCGCGGGTATCTGGCGAAGCAGATCGGGATTGGGGCCACCGGGCTGGCGAAACCAATGCCAGGTGTCGACCATGATGCCGCTGTTGTCGCAGTCGGCCCGTTGCAAGATCTCCCACGCGGTGGCCAGGTCGGGGATGCCGGTCCAGGGCAAGAACTCCAAGCTCACACCCAATCCGGCATCGGCTGCTGCTCGGCATAGGGCGCGAAAGCAGGACGCGACATCGTCCATGGGCGCCAGCTCGGCCTCCATGGTGACCGCCACCAATTCCCGGCTGCCCACGGCGCCGGCGTACTCGCTCAGGCTGGCTGCTTCGGCCGCGGCGGCGGCGCGGTCGGGCTTCAACCAGCCGAAGGCTGCTTCGGTGACCGGGTGGGTGAGATGAAGCTCGGCCAAGCGGTCGGCCAGCCAGGCTGCGTCGACACCGGCCATCCCCAGCACGAAGGGCCAAACGCTGATCCCGGTGTAGCCCGCATCAGCAGTGGCGACCAGAGACGACTCCAAGTGCTCGAAGGACAACTCGAAGGGGTTGGCGCAAAGGGTGCCCAACGACATGACCAGCTCATCAGAGGCGCTTTCAGACATCGGGGGATGGCGCTAAGCGTCTTCGCGCTTTTCTTGGGATGCCTCCTCGGGTTTGGCTCCCTCCGAGACGCCCTCTTTGAACTCTTTTTGGGCTCGGCCCAGAGAGCGGGCCAGTTTGGGGAGCTTGGCCCCGCCGAACAGCACCAGCAGGATGACCAAGACGATGACTAACTCCGTTGCCCCGAGATTCATGGTGCCAGACTACCCCGAAATCGCTCGGGCTATGCCAAGGGGCGGGGACTAGCCACCGGAGGTGTCGGGCACTGCGGCCAGCGGCTCCCGCACTCGGGTGAGCCCTCGAGCCCGACGGACCCGGCGCCGCTCCCGCTCGCTCATGCCGCCCCATATGCCGAACTTCTCGCCGTTCACAATGGCGTACTCCAAACACTCCTCGCGCACCACGCAGGCCCGGCAAACCTCCTTGGCCTCTCGGGTGGAGGCCCCCCGCTCCGGGAAGAACAGATCGGGATCCACCCCCAGGCAGTTGGCGAGCGCTTGCCAAGCCCGTGCATCCTCGCCGGTCTCCAGCGGCCTCGCTGTCGTCTCTACCAATCTCATGGTGCGCTCCTGAGCAGGAAATATGTCGGCCTTCGCCCGCCGCCTCCGACCGGGGGCCTGCTCAGCGCGCGGACGAAGAACAACGTGCTTGTAATTTCAACAACGTAACCTTGGCATGGCACCGAGCCAAACGCAAGAGGAAATTTCTCAAGCAGAAAAACCGGCGGGGGGCCGCCTCAGTGGCGGCGGTTGCCCAGCAGCTTGCGCTTGTGCTCCACAAAGTCCACCAGCACGTAGTCGCCCAAGGTCTCCGGCGTGGTGAAGAAGGCCCGGCCCCCGTTCATCTTGGAGATCTGCTCGATGAAGTTGGTGAGGTAGGAGGTGGCATCCAGCATGAAGGTGTTGATGCGAATGCCCTCCCGGGTGGCCCCCATGACCTGCTCCAGGGTCTTGTCCACCGTCGCCCGGGTGGGCGGATAGGAGAAGAAGGGTCGTCCCTGCTCGTCCACGTGGGCGGTGGGCTCGCCGTCGGTCACCATGATGATCTGCTTGGTGCCGCTGTGACGGGCCAGCATCTGGCGGGCCAGCATGAAGCCGTGCTGCATGTTGGTGCCGTACACGAAGTCCCACGACACCTCGGGCAGCTGCTCCGGCTTCACTTCGCGGGCCACCTCGCTGAAGCCCACAATGCCCAGGAAATCCCGGGGGTACTGCGAGCTGATGAGAGCGTGAAGGGCCATGGCCACCTTCTTGGCCGGCAGGAAGTTGTCCCTCATCGGCATCGACAGCGACAGGTCGAGCATCAGCACGGTTGACGACCTCACGATGTTCTCGGTGCGCTCCACCTCGAAGTCCTCCGGCGACAGCTCCACCGGGACGCCGCCCCCGGTGCGGCAGATGGCGTTGCGGATGGTCCGCTGGATGTCCAGGTTGAAGGGATCGCCGAACTCATAGGGCTTGGTGTGGTGCTCCCGCTCGTGGCCCCCGCCGAACATCTCCACGGCGTGCTGACCCACCCGGTCTCGCTGGAGCTTCTTGAACAGGTCGGCCAGGGAGTGCTGCCCGATCCGGCGGATCGCCCGGGGAGTGAGCTCCAGGCGACCCTCCCGATTCTCGATCAATCCGGCCTCTTCCAGCATCCGGGCCATGTCGGCCATCTGCTCCAGGCTCTGCGCCGCCTCGTCGCCCAGCAGCTCCCGGGCTCGGTCGATGTCCACCTCGGCCAGCGCGCCAGGGTTGTTGGCGCTCCTCAAGAGGTTGTCGAGCTGATCCAGGTCTCCCAGCTCTTGCATCATCTGGGCCGCGGAGGCGAAGTCCAGCGGGTCGGCCCCGCTGAAGTCGTACGACCGGTCCCAGCCGGCATCGGGGAACAGCGCCTGGAGGTTCTGCGAGAGCTGGTCCGCCTGCCAGCGCAGGTCCATGTCGGCCAAGAGCTGCTCGGCCAAGCCCTGGAGCTGCGCCCGCTGCTCGGGCGTCATCGACGCCATCATGGCCGCCATGGCCGCCATGCGTATCCGATGTGGTTGCCGACAGCTTTGCGAATTACCTGCAAAGAAATAAATGGAT
>JAPOSH010000077.1 GCA_026709815.1 bacterium
GTCCACAGTCGACCCGGGCGGGCCGATGGACCTCAGCCCTCGGCCGGGCCGGCCCGCCCGCCGGGGCGTCCGCCGGTGGGGGCCGATACTGGTGGTGGCGCTGGTGGCGGTGGTCATCGCCATCGTGCTGTGGCGGGTGCTGGCCGACGCCACCCTGGTGTTCCGCGAGGTGGACGACGCGGTGGAGCGGCGGGAAGATCTCGACGGGGATCGGTTCCGGATGATCGGGGCTCCGGTGAGCGGGTCGGTGCGGCCGGTGAGCCTGGACGACGGACGCCCGGCGGTGGCCTTCTCGGTGGTCCTCGACGGGGTGGTGGCCGACGTGGTCCACACCGGTGCGGTGTCTGATCAGTTCCAGCCCGAGGTGCCGGTGATCATCGACGGCTATTGGGTGCGGGGCAGCCAGTATGCCGGAGTGGCCGACGACGGCTGGCACTTCGCCAGCGACCGGATGCTGGTGAAGCATGAAAACGATTACCGGGTGGAGAACCAAGACCGCATCGAGGACGCGGAAGAGCGCGGGCAGTATGAGTGAGCGGTGCTGGTTGCTTGTTGGAAGATGACCTGAGGCGATGAACATAACCCTGGGGGTGCTCGGCATCGCGGTGGCGATGGCCTCGTCGGCCCTCGGCGTTGTCATGGTGGCGGCCCGGCAGATCCATCGGGTGCGGTGGTGCGCGTGGCTGGTGCTGGGCGGGGCTGCGTTGTCGGTGTTCGCCATGGAGCGGGCGCTCATCACCCGGGATTTCTCAGTGTCGTATGTGGCCGAGAACGGCAGCCACGCCACCCCCGCGCTGTTCAACGCAGCCACTCTGTGGGCGGCGCTGGAGGGCTCCATCCTCTTGTGGGCTCTCATCCTGGCCGGGTATCTGGTGCTGGTGGCGGTGAGGTTCCGCCACCGCCTGGACGACCCGCTGGTGGGGTGGGCCATGGCCGTGCTGTTCATCGTGTGCCTCTTCTTCTTCGTGCTGATGTTCAACTGGCCCAACCTGGATTTGGCCCAGCCCTTCCGGCGGGTGGAGGTGCCGCCGGGCTACGACGGCCCCGGCCCCAACCCGCTGTTGCAGAACCACTGGCTGATGGCCGTGCATCCGCCGATGCTGTACCTGGGATATGTGGGGTTCACCGTGCCCTTCGCCTTCGCCGTCGCGGCGTTGGCCACCGGGAGGCTGGGGGAGGGGTGGTTGATCGAGACCCGCCGCTGGACCCTGTTCGCCTGGGCTTTTCTCACTGCGGGGATCATCCTGGGGGCGTGGTGGTCGTGGGACGTCCTGGGCTGGGGCGGCTATTGGGGCTGGGACCCGGTGGAGAACGCCTCGCTTTTGCCGTGGCTCACCGGCACCGCCTACCTGCACTCGGTGATGGTGCAGGAGCGCCGGGGGATGCTGAGAGTGTGGAACCTGTCGCTGGTGTGCGCCACGTTCGCGCTCACCATCTTGGGCACGTTCTTGACCCGCTCGGGACTGGTGGACTCGGTTCACGCTTTCTCGGCTGATTCGGTGGGCCCCGCGCTCTTGGTGTTCTTCGCCCTCGTGACGGTGGTCACCGTGGGGCTCATCGCCTGGCGGGGCGACCGGTTGCGCTCGCCCGGGCAGATCGACTCGGCGCTGTCGAGAGAGGCCTCGTTTCTGGCCAACAACCTGCTGTTCGGCGTCTTTGCCTTGGTGGTGCTGCTGGGGACGGTGTTCCCGCTGATCGTGGAGGCCGTCAACGGCGACCGGATCAGCGTGGGCACCCCGTTTTTCGATCGCATGACGATGCCGGTCGGCCTGATGCTGTTGTTCTTGATGGCGGTGGCCCCGGTGCTTCCGTGGCGCAAGACCACCACCGAGCGGCTGTCGGAGCGGTTGATGGGGCCGGGGTGGGCGGCGGCGGCGGGGCTGCTGGCCGCTCTTTTGGCCGGGGCTCGGGGACTGGCCCCGCTGCTGGCCTTCGCTCTGGCCGGGTTCGCGGGGGGCGCGGCGGTGCGCCAGCTCTGGCTGGCCGCTCGGCGGCAGGGGTGGCGGGGCCTCATCGGGCGGGCCAATGGGGGGATGGTGGTGCACATCGGCGTGGTCGTGGTGGCGGTGGCGCTGGCCGCCAGCAACAGTTATCTGCACCAGAGCGAGTTGACCGTCTCGCCCGGGGAGACGGCTTACGTCAGCGGCCATGAGATCGTGTTCTTGGGCACGCAGGAGCAGGCGTTCGACAACAAGACCGAGATCGAGGCGGTGGTGCTGGTGGACGGCTCGGTGGTGCGCCCGGGGGTGAGCCGCTTCGTCAACGGCGGTGTGGTGCGCACCCCCGGAACCAAGTCTTCGCCGGTGCGCGACATCCAGGTGGCGGTGCTTCAGTTGCCCGACGGCCCCAACGGCCCGGCGGGGTTGCGGGTGACCGTGCAACCCCTGACCCTGTGGCTGTGGATCGGCGGTGGGATCATGCTGCTGGGCGCGGTGTTCTCGGCCTTCCCCGGTCGCCGCCGCTCACCCACCCAGCCGGTGTCGGCCCCGGTGCCGGGGGTCCCCCTGCGAGACCGCCCCCGTCGAAACGACGGAGTGCCGGTTGCCTGATCAGCCGCCGCCCGCGGACCGTGTCGACGAAGCCGATAAGCCCGGCAGCCCGCGGCGGCGGGCGGTTCGGTGGGCGGTGCTGGCCATCGGCGCGCTGGCTGTGGCCCTCGTTGTGGTGCTGGCGGTGGCTGAGCGCGACCGGAGAGGGCCGCCGGTGCCCGACTTCGCTCCCGAGTTCTCCGGTGAGACCCTCGAAGGCGACAGCTTCGCCATGGCCGCGCAGCGAGGCCGATGGGTGGTGGTCAACTTCTTCTCCACCTGGTGCGTGCAGTGCGTGGTGGAGCATCCCGAGCTGGTGGCCTTCCACGACCGCTACCGCGGTGATCCGAATATTCGACTGGTGAGCGTGGTCTTCCAAGACGAGGTGGATGACATCGCCCGGTTCTTTGTCGAGCGGGGCGGCGGCTGGCCGGTGGTGGTCACCAACACGGGCCGCATTTCCATCGATTTCGGGGTGACCGCGGTGCCCGAGACCTACCTGGTGGATCCTCTCGGGCGGGTGGCGGCCAAATTCACCGGCGGCGTCACCCGGGCCGGACTTGAAGCCCAGCTGGTGCGGGCGGGAGCAGACATATGATCCCCCGACGCCGACGGGTGGTGTTGTCTTGGCTGCTGGTTGGGGTGGCGGTGGTCACCATGCTGGCCTTCGGGGTGGTGGACGGGCGGGACGAACGCACCAACGCCGAGCGGGCTCATGACATCGGGGCCACCATCGCCTGCCCCCAATGCGTGGGGCAGTCGGTGGTGGAGTCCGACGTGGCCATCGCCCGGGAGATCAGGGCCGAGATCGGCCGGCTGGTGGTGGCCGGCTACGGCGACGACGCCATCCGCGCCCGGTTTGCTGAGCGATACGGGGATTGGGTTGTCCTGACCCCTTCGACCTCGGGGGTGAGCGGGCTGGTCTGGGTGATCCCGGTGGTGGGGCTGGTGGTCGGCGCCGGGCTGCTGGCGGTCACGCTGAGCCGGTGGCGGCGGGCGAGCGCATCCGGTGAGGAAGTCTCCGATGAGGACCGCGCCTTGGTTGCATCCGCCCGAGCCGAGATGAGAGAGCGGCGCGATGGGCAGAGCGATGAATGATGAGCGGGAGTTCTGGCTGGAGTCGCTGGAAGACCTCGATGATGAGTTGGCCGCGGGCGACCTGGTGCCGGAGGACCATCAGGCGCTGAGCCAGAGCTATACCCGCCAGGCCGCTCAGGTGCTTCGGGGAGAGCCCGCTCAACCCAATAAGCCCCCCCGCAGGGGTCGGAGCAAGTTGATCGGCGTGGTGGCGGGGCTGATCCTGGCGGGGGCGCTCGCCGGCGTGCTGCTGGCCCGGGCGGCGGGGTCGCGCCATTCCGGGGACACGATCACCGGAAATGACGCGGTGGCCAGCGTGCCCAGCCTCTTGAGGAACGCTGAGGAGTCGGCCGCAGCCGGTGATCTGAGCGAGGCTATTGCCGTCTACGACCGGGTGCTGGAGCGGTCGCCGTCCAATCCCACCGCGCTGGCCTACAAGGGCTGGTTCTTGGCCTTGCGGGGCCAAGAGGCCGAGGCCGCCGACGTGCTGGCCGATGCGGTGGCGGCCGCCCCCGACTATCCCGACGCCCGGGCGTTTCGGGCCATCCT
>JAPOSH010000188.1 GCA_026709815.1 bacterium
TCGAACCGGGGTGCCGATCCTCCCGGTGGGCATCGCCGGCACGGAAGAGGCGATGCCGCCCAAAGCCAAGTTCCTCCGCCGGGTGCCGGTTTCCATCGTGGTGGGCGAACCGCTCTTGCCCCCCGAAACCCAGAACGGCCGGCTGTCCTCCGACACGCGCAACGAGTTCACCAACCGCTTGCGCAAGGCCATGCAATCGGCCATGGACGAGGCGGTTGCGCTGGGTTCGGCCCGCCGCGGCCGGCGGCGGCACCGGTTTACGGGCGCGGCCTCGCTGGTTGCGGCTTTGGCCCTTTTCGGGGTGATCCTCGGCGGTGCAGGCTGTGCCGGGGAATCCGAGGCGGTGCTGGAGGTGACGTCGATCGCCGCCGGGGCCGCTCCCGACCCGGCGCCGACTCCCGTGCCGGCGCAGACCTCTCCGACACCGCCGCCCCCGGCGTTGTCGCCCGTTCCGAGTGCCATCATCGAGGCGGCGCCGTCCGCGGTGCCTATCGAGCCGACACCTGCTCCTGACCGCTCCGCTCAAGAGTTCTTGGACTCCTTGGCCGATGAGTTCCATTTCGTGCTGGCCGAGGAGTTCGAGCATCTGGCGGCGGTCTCCGCGGCCTGGAACCCCGACGGGCAGATCTCGATGGCGGTGGTGCTTCCCGACGAAACGCTCCACGGCTACCAGGCCACCGAGTCTCGGATCTCGGCCAGCGCGGTCAAGCTGCTGTGGGCCGCCGCCGCCCTCGACGCTGCCGGCGTGGAGGCGGTGAGACCTTCCGCCCATTCGGCGTTGATCCTGTCCGACAACTTGGCCGGGGGAAGGCTGATCGACCTGGCCGGGGGGGTGGACGCGGTGAACAACTGGACCAGGAATGCGGCCCGATTGCGCGACACCCGGTTGGAGGCGTGGCGGTTCCAAGATCCCAATCGGGTGGCCGGCGGTTTCCAGCCTGAGAATCCCCTGGGCAATCGCACCACCATGGCCGATTTGGCCCTGTTCTTGGTTCGCTTGCACCAGGGCGAGCTGCTGGGGCCCGATGAGACCTCGGCTCTGGAGCAATGGCTGCTGGACACGTCCCATTCGCTGAACTCCCCTAGAGACCTTAACGGGGTCTTGCTGGACCGGCTGCCCCCGGAGGTGGCTGAATCGTCGCTGCACAAAGCGGGTTGGCTTCGGCCGAACTGCTGTCCCGTGGAATACCGGCAGATGATCGACTCCGGCACCATCGTGCTCGCTGACGGCCGCTGGTTCGCACTGGCCATCATGAGCGCTTGGGGGGAGTTCTACGACCTCTCCAATCAATGGGTGGCGCTGGCCGCCTGCCGGATCTATGCCGTGGTGGCCGAGGACCGCGACATCGGCTGCGAGCGAGAAGGCGACGGCGTCCACGACCCCGAGATATGGCCTGAAGCCAGAACCACGGCTTCCCCGCGCTGACATCTGCTGCTAAGTCGTGTCAGCATGGGCGGGTGCAGAGCTTTGACCAAAAAGTAGCGGTCGTCACCGGGGCGGCCAGCGGAATAGGAGCGGCGCTGGCCGCCGGTTTCAGCGCCGAGGGCGCCAGGGTGGTTGCGGCGGACATCGATCTCGCGGGGGCCACCGCCACCGCCGACGCCATCGGGGCGAACGCGGTGGCCATCGAAGCAGACGTCGCCGACCGGGCGTCGGTGGAGGCCCTGGCCGATGCCGCGTGGGACGCCTTCGGGCAGGTAGATCTGCTGTTCAACAACGCCGGGGTGTTCCAGGCCGGGCTGATGTGGGAGCGCAGCTCGGCCGACTGGGACTGGGTGCTCGGCGTGAACGTGTACGGCATCATCAACGGGGTGGCCGCGTTCGTGCCTCGGATGATCGCCCAGGGCACCGAGGGGCACATTGTGAACACCGCCTCGGTGGCGGCCTTCGTGGCCGGAGGGTTCTCCAGCCCCTACGTGGTGTCCAAGTGCGCTGCCTTCTCGCTGACCGAGTGCCTGGCCCTCGACCTGGCCGCAGTGGGGGCCAAGATCGGCGTCTCGGTGTTGACTCCCAGTGCGATCGACACCGCCATCGCCCACACGGCCCGGGTGCGAAGCGACCGCTACGGCACCGACGAGGGCGAGGACAACGCGTTCGTGGTGGAATCGCTATCTGAGATGACCGCCCGCGGACTCTCACCGGCCGAGGTGGTCGGCCCGGTCATGGCTGGCATCAGGGCGGGGGATTTCCTCATACCCACCAAGCCCAGCTACGCCGATCAGCTCCGGGTCCGCTACGACGCCCTCTGCGAGCGGAAACTCCCCCCGACTCCTGAAGTCGACTAGTGGTCCGGCTGGTGGCGGCCATGGTGACGCTGGCGGGGCTCCTAGCGGCGTGCGGCCAGAGCAGCCCCCCCTCCACTGCGGCTCCTTCGCCAGCCGGCACGCCAGAAGCTCTTGCTGAAGCTCCTTCGCCGACCGCGACCTCCTCTGGCGTGACGCCTGGGCCGGATTCTGTTTTGTCGACTCCTGTTGCGACTGCACTGCCGCCCGCGCCAGTGCCTACGGCTGTTCCGGAACCTGCTGCCACCGCGTTACCGGTGCTTACGGCCGTGCCGGTCCCTACAGCTTCGCCGACGGCTGCTGACACTGCGTTGCCGACGCCGATGCCGACGGCTGTTGCCGCTGTGCCCGATTCCGCCCCGGCGCCTGTCCTAGACAACACCTCGGCGGTCATGTATCTCACGTTCGACGACGGCCCGCACCCCCTCTACACCCCTCAGATACTCGATGTGTTGGCCCGCTATGGGGCTCGGGCCACGTTCTTTGTGGTGGGGTCGCTGGCGGAGCGGTATCCCGGCATCATCCAGCGCATCATCGACGAGGGCCACACCATCGGCAATCACACGTGGAACCACGAGGCTCTTGGCGGTCTGACCCAAGACGAGTTCGACGAAACGGTGGGCAGAACCCAGGCGCTGCTCGGGAATCGGGGCACTCCCTGTTTGCGGCCCCCGTATGCGTCGATGGACTCCTTCACCCGCCCTTGGGCCGCTGAACACGGATTGGCCGTGGTCACCTGGGACTTCAGCCCACAAGACTGGATTCCCCAATCACCCCAGGACATCGCCCGAAAAGTGGTGGCCCATGCCCGAGACGGCGTGGTCATCTTGATGCACGACGGCGGCGGCGACCGCTCTTGGACGGTCCTCGGTCTCGACATCGCCCTCGGCGAGTTGTCCGGCCGGGGGTATCGATTCGAGCCCCTCTGCCGGTAGCGGGTCATGGTCTTTCGAGCGGTCGCGGCAGTCGGGCTGGCTTTGGCCGTGCTTCTCGGAGGGTGCGGCATGGACCACTCGGCCCCGCCGCGAGGCGCTTCTCCCGCTTCTTCTCCGACCGCGGCCCCCTCCCCGGGGCCTTCGGGCCCTCCCACTGCTTCTCCGGCGGCGTCCGCCCGGCCAACCCCGGCCTCGACGCCGGTGCCGATAGAGCGCACCGGGGTGAGCTGGGAGGATCTCGAGAACCTCTCCTTCGAGGCGGACGGGCAGTCCATTCAGCTCGAAGGCGGCAAAGCCGAGATCTCCTACGGCGGCACTTCCAGCGACTCCTATGCGCTCCAAAACCGGGTGGCTCAGGGTGATCTGGACGGTGACGGCTTTGAAGACGTGGTGGCTCACATCACCATGACCACGGCCGGATCGGGAGTGTTCCACCTGCTTGTCCCGGTCTTGGACGACGGGCGAGACGGGACGGCCAAACCGCCCGTGCCGGTGGGCGACCGCATTGTGATGCAGGACATCGAAGTGCGAGACGGCCTGGTGAGGGTGTCATTGCTGGATCGCGAGACCGACGAGCCCTTCACCGTCATCTCCCGGCGCCAGACTCTCGAGATCGATGTCTCTGCGCCTGAGCCCGCAGTTTCGACGGTCGAGTCGATGCCGTTGGAAGACCTCCCGCTTCCTGAGGCCGAAGCACCTGAGGTCGGCATTCGGTTCGACCCGGGTGCCGTGAGCGCAACGGTCACCGGGTCGATCGCCTTCCAGCAGCGGCAGCCCTACACGGCCCGCATCTCCGAGGGTCAGGCGTTCACTGCCACCCTGGAGGCCCCGATCGGGGTGTGGCTGGATGTGCGGCTGGGCGATCGCGTGCTGACCTCGGCCTCCAAGAGACTCCAGTGGGTGTCCGCTAACC
>JAPOSH010000155.1 GCA_026709815.1 bacterium
AGGACATGATACATACCCCGAGCGGCTTTCGAGCGCGGTGGCCCAACGCCAGTTCGGGCCGGGACTGCCGGGAGTAGAGCCCTATCAGGTGCTGGAGGCGTTGTTCTTCTCCGCCGACCGGCTCCGCCGCAACCCCTCCGACCCCAAGGCGGTGGAGGAGTTCGCTCTCGCCTACGACCAAGTGGTGCAGCTGAGCCTGCCGTGGGGCTACGACGCCGAGTTCTGGCGGACCATGCTGGACGCCGCCGAGAGGCTGCGGACGGCCCTGGTGTCGGGTCCCGATCCGGTCGAGGGCGATGCCATCGCCGAGCAGGCCGCGCTGGTGCTGCGGGATTTGCTGCGGCAATACCTGTGAGGCCGGCGTCGGCCGTCGCGGGGATGGTCTTGACCCACGGCGCGGGCGGCGACCGCGATCATCACACGCTGGTGGCCGTGGCCGAGGGTTTGGCGCCCCTGCCGGTGGAACGCGTCAACTTCCCCTATCGGAACCAGGGGCGCCGTGCCCCCGACCGGGCGGGGAAGCTGCTGGCCTTTCTGCGCCAGGAGGTCCCGGCCATCGCCGCCCGCCTAGAGGTCGATCCCGGCGCTTTGGTGCTGGGCGGCCGGTCGATGGGCGGGCGGATGTGCTCGATGGCGGTGGCCGATGGGCTGCCCGCCGCCGGGCTGGTGCTGTTGAGCTACCCGCTGCACCCGCCGAAAAAGCCTGAGAACCTCCGCACGGAGCATTTCCGCGCCCTCAACGTGCCTTGCCTGTTCATCTCCGGTGACCGCGACCCCTTCGGCGCTCCCGAGGAGTTCGCCGCCTGCCTGTCGGCCATCGAGGCGCCGGTGACCACCGTGTGGCTGAAAGGCGAGAGCCACGACCCCAAGAAGGCAGACGGGCGGATCGTGGCCGCGGTGGGCAGTTGGCTGGAATCTCTTTAGCGGATGGCCTTGCCGCTGTCTTCTTGCTTCTGCTCACCCATCTTCGGGGTTGAGATCCTCCAGGGAGCGGCGAGTGGTCTCGGGGTAGAACCAGAGCACGAGGATGGCTACGAGGATCGGGCCGGTTATGAGGACGGCGAACGCGGTGCCGTAGCCCCAGGCGTCGGCCATGACCCCGGCGCCGGCCAGTCCGGCGGCACTGCCGGCCACGCCGGCCACGCCGAGGAGCCCGTTGGACTCCGACCGGCGCATGGTGCCGAACATCTCGGCCCGGTACACCCCGAGGGTGGGCACTGTGGTGGCGGTCATGAGCGTTCCGACTGCGATCAGCACCCACATCGGCCAGCCCGCCAGGGTGAAGTGCCAGAGGGCGAACAACGCGCCGCCGCTCACGCCGATCGAGGCCAGGACCCGTCGGCCCCGAAGGTCGGCCAGCTTGCCGGCGATGAGCATGCCCGGTCCCGCGGTCCAGGCAGTGAGCAGCGTGAAGACCGTGATCTTGGTGGCGCTGAAGCCCCGTTCGTCTCGCAAGAAGTCGTTTTGCAGCTGAGAGGCCGGGGCGGCGAACAAAAGCACGGCAAACGAGGTCACGGCCAAAAGCAGCAGTCGCGAGGCGTGCTTCGCCGGTGGTTTGGCCCGAGGCTGGCGGCGGGCGGTTTCGAACCGCTGCGATTCGGGCAGCCGGCGAGCTGCGAACAGCACCAGGGGCAGCCCCGCCAGCGCCACCACGAAGCTGAGCCGCCAGGCGCTGGCGCCGAGGTCGGCCAGCGGAACGGACCCGACGGCGATCCCTGAGCCCAAACCGGCGGCCATCCCCAACATGGAGGCCACAAAGGCCCGGGAGCCCGCGGGGGCCTCTTCGAGGGCGAACACGAAAACGAGCAGGGCCATGGCGTGCGACAGCCCCCGGGAGATCGCCTGGACCGCGGTCAACGTGGCCAAGTCGGCCACCAGAGACGTCGCCGCCGAGGCCAGGATGGCGCCGGTGGCGGCATAGAGCAGGGTGCGCCGGCGGCCCGTGCGGTCGCCGAGCGCGGCCACCGCCACCGTGATCAGGATGCTGAGCCGGATCAGCGACAGAGCGAAGCCCGCCGCCGATTTGCTCGCTCCGAACTCGTCGCGGGCGAAGGTGATGGTCTGGCCCAAAAGCGTGCCCAAGAACCCGGCGATGACGGCCAGCGCGGCCAACAGGGCCACGATCTGAGCCTGTCGGGCGCTGAAGCGGTCGGGGGGATGCCACCAGGGGAAGTCCCTTCCCCGGCGCAGCGCCCGGCTGAACGGGACGGCGAACAGCACCCGCCAGACCGGGATGGCCAGCCGGTAGTCGAACTGCTCGGTGACCGCCACTCGATTCGAGCCGATGGGTTCGACGGTGACCGTGCGGCGATAGTGGTGAACCGGCCCTTGCACTGCGGTGAAGGCGCCGCCTCCCTCGGCGCGCTCCAAGACCATGTCGGCGCGGGGGGACAGCAGGCCGTGGCGACCGTTCAGCACGCCGTCGGCGGCATCGGCGCTCAGAACGCGACGAGAGATCACGCGGGTCATGGGCGAAGAGCAGTCTACTTTTCCCCCGCCTGCGACCTCGGTGACTCCATGTGCGCCTTTGACATCGCCGACGGGAGCGCGGGCACAATACTGGTCGGGTGGAAACTGGTCGGGTAAAACGCTTCTATCAAGAGGGCTTTTTCAGCCAGGACCGCCTCGAGGTGCGGGGCGGCCGCCCGCTGGAGGGGTCGGTGGCCATCGGGGGGGCGAAGAACTCGGTCCTGAAGCTCATGGCCGCCTGCCTGCTCACCGAGGGCACGTTCACGATCCGCAATGTGCCCGACATCGACGATGTGTCGGCGATGGCCGGCGTGCTGCGGGCCATGGGGGCAGCGGTCAGCCGAGCCGACGACGCTCTCACCATAGAGCGCCCCGCAGCCGTCAATCCTGAGGCGCCCTATATGCTGACCGAGCAGTTGCGGGCTTCCACGGCGGTGCTGGGCCCGCTGCTGGCCGGGGTCGGGCACGCCCGGGTGTCTCTGCCCGGAGGAGACGATTTCGGCCCCCGGCCGATCGACATGCACATTGCCGGGCTGGAGGCCATCGGCTGCCGGTTCGAGATGTCCGGCGGGGATGTCTACGCCACCGCCGACAATCTGGTGGGCGATTCGGTGCTGCTGGAGTTCCCCAGCGTGGGCGCCACCGAGAACGTGATGATGGCCGCCGTTCGGGCCAAGGGCACCACCGTGATCGACAACGCCGCCCGGGAGCCCGAGATCGCCGATCTGGCGGGATTCTTGAATCAAATGGGCGGTCAGGTGACCGGGGCGGGCACTTCCACCATCATCGTGGAGGGGGTGGAGGAGCTGTGCCCCGTGGAGTACACCGCGGTGAGCGACCGGATCGAGGCGGCCACGTTCTTGGCCGCCCTGGGGACGGCCGGCGGCGAGATCACCCTGGTGGGCGCCCGGCCCGACCACATGGCGATGCTGTGCCGCAAGCTGGGGGAGATGGGGGTGCGAACCTCGTCTGACCTCGACGGGATGTGGGCGATGAGTCCGAAACGGCTGCAATCGGCCGACGTCTCGACCCTGCCCTATCCCGGGTTGCCCACCGACTGCAAGCCGCTGCTGGTGGCCATGTTGTCGGTGGCCGAGGGGGTGGGCATCGTGACCGAGAATCTGTTCTCAGGCCGGTTCCGGTATGTGGACGAGCTGGTGCGCATGGGCGCCGATATCCGCACCGAGAGCCACCACGCCGTGATCCGAGGGGTGGAGCGCCTCAGCGGCGCGCCGGTGCGGGCCTCCGACATCCGGGCCGGCGCGGCGCTGGTGGTAGCCGGATTGGCGGCCGACGGGGTGACCACGGTGTCCGACCCCCACCACATCGACCGGGGCTATGAGAGCTTCGCCGGCAAGCTCAGCGCTTTGGGCGCCGATGTCCGCCGCGTGAGGCCCGGCGATTCGCCACGACCAGCAGACCGGCGAGCAGGGCCAATGGTGCGGCCACCAACAGGATCTCATCCCAGCCCCCCTGATGGGCCAGCAATGCTGCCAAAGCCTTCACAGGGCTGATTCTGCCAGACCCAGATGATCGTGTCCCTGCTTGCCTGGGTCTGTCAGGAATTTTGTGTATCGGGTGTGGTTTGAGGGTTCGCGGCCGGGTG
>JAPOSH010000204.1 GCA_026709815.1 bacterium
GAGCCATCTGGAAGCCGCCCGAGCCCCGCTACACCAAAGGCGTGCTGGCCAAATACGCCCGTCTGGCCCGAGGCGCCGAGAAAGGCGCCATCACAGAGGCTTAGCGGCGGCGTTTGTAGCGGTCGGGGTCCGACCAGGCCCCGGTGGCGTCGTCGAACGCCCGGGCCTGGGGGGTCATCCATTCCAACCGGCCTCCTCTGGCCCCGCTGGCGGAGACCGCGGCCACGCCGGGGCCCGCGTCGAGCGCGGCGCCGGGGGGCGCTTCGAACGGCGGTCGGGGCGCGATGGCCAAGTCCAGCCCGAGCAGGGCTGACACCGCTCGGTCGCGGGCGTCGGCCGAGTTCCCGTAAAAGGAAGGGTCCTGCACTTGCGCCCACTTGTCGGCGCCCATGACCACCACGTCATACCCCCGGGCGATGTCGACCAGCAGCTGACGGTCGGTGACCACCACCTCTAAGCCGTCGATGTCGGCCACCGACGCCTGCAAGACCGCGATGCGATCCTCGAAAGCGGGGACCGTCGTCCCTTCCTTGCCCAGCGCCACCCGCGACACCGCCAGATCCACCCGCTCCAGCTCCCGCTGATCCCGGGCCGCCGCGGCGATGGCCAGGTGCCCGATGGTGGGCGGGTTGAACGAGCCGGGATAGACCCCCAACCGCTTCGCCCGCCTGTTCGTCTCCGCCATCGCGCTCCCGCAATCGCCTTGCCACCCGCGGGCCGCAGCGTTCATACTGGTGTCATCCTATGAAGCGCCATCCCCGCACCGGAGCGATTCTCGTAGTACGCCTTTAGCGCGCGGCCCCGGCTCGGCCCGGGCGCCGGGCGCTGTCGACCTCCCGCACCGGGAGGTCTTTCCATTTCAGGCGACGCCCCGAAAGGGGGATCCAGACATGAACATGAACGGCGGACAAGCCCTGATGAAAGCCCTCGAGAACGAGGGGGTGGACATCATGTTCGGGCTGCCCGGCGGGGCCATCTTGCCGGTGTACGACCCGCTGCTCGACTCCTCCATCCGCCATGTGCTGGTGCGCCACGAACAGGGCGCCGGCCACATGGCCGAGGGTTTCGCCCACGCCACCGGCCGTCCCGGCGTGGCCATGGTCACCTCGGGCCCGGCGGCCACCAACATCGTCACCCCGCTGTGCGACGCCTATATGGACTCCGTCCCCATGGTGGTGATAACCGGCCAGGTGCCCTACGCGGCCATCGGCACCGACGCCTTCCAAGAGTGCGACACCACCGGCATCACCATGTCGGTCACCAAGCACAACTACCTGGTGACCGAGGCGGCCGACATCCCCCAGGTGATCCACGACGCCTTCCACATCGCCACCACCGGCCGGCCCGGCCCGGTGCTGGTGGACATCCCCAAGGACATCGTCGATCCCAACAACCCCCGCTCGGCGATGGAGTGGCACACGCCCGACGGCCATGACCTGCCCGGCTATCGCCCCAACACCGCGGGCGACGCCGAGTTGATCCGCCAAGCGGCCAAGCTCATCTGCGAGGCCGAGCGCCCCGTTCTCTACACCGGGGGCGGCATCTTGAAGTCCCGGGGGGCGAAGGCGCTGTTGGAGCTGGCCGAGCTGACCGGCATCCACGTGGTCACCACGCTCATGAACCGGGGAGGCTTTCCCGACGACCACCCCCTGTGCTTGGGAATGCCCGGCATGCACGGCAACTACACCGCGGTCACGGCAATGCAGGAGGCAGACCTGCTCGTCGCCCTCGGCGCCCGCTTCGACGACCGGGTCACCGGCAAGGTGGCCGAGTTCGCCCCCTTGGCCAAGATCATCCACGTGGACATAGACGGCGCCGAGCTGGGCAAGGTTCGCCAGCCCGATGTGGCCATCCAGGGCGACTGCCGGGTGGTCACCGAGGAGCTGGTCAAGGTGCTGAGGGAGATGGGGGGCGGCGAGGCCCAGCCCGACCGCAACCAGTGGCGGTCGCGGATCAGCGGATGGCAGGAGCGCTTCCCCTTGACGTACGCGCATTCGCAAGAAGACGAGCTGCTGAAGCCCCAGTTCGTGCTGGAGCATCTGCGCGACGCCACACCGGACGACACCATCGTGGCCTCGGGCGTGGGCCAGCACCAGATGTGGACCAGCCAGTATTGGAAGTTCAACCACCCCTACACCTGGGTGAACTCGGGGGGGCTGGGCACCATGGGGTTCGCCATCCCTGCGGCCATCGGGGCCAAGGCGGGCCGGCCCGACCGCATGGTCTGGGCGGTTGACGGCGACGGCTGCTTTCAGATGACGGCCCAGGAGCTGGTCACCGCGGCCACCGAGGGGTTTCCCATCAAGGTGGCCCTCATCAACAATTCCTATCTGGGCATGGTCCGCCAGTGGCAGGAGATGTTCTACGGGGAGCGCTATTCCGAGGTGTACCTGACCCGGGACGTGCCCGACTACAAGCTGTGGGCCGAGGCCCTGGGCTGCACCGGGCTTCGGGTGGAGTCGCCGGAGGAGGTCGGGCCGGCCATCGCCCAGGCCAACGAGATCGACGACCGGCCGGTGGTGGTGGAGTTCCGCTGCGAGGCGGGCGAGAATGTGTTCCCCATGGTCCCGGCGGGCATGTCCAACAGCGATGTGGTGGTGGACCCCTCCCAGCGGGACCGGCCCCGATGAGCCCCGCCCCGACGGGCTCGGCCCCAACGGATCAGGCGCCGGGCCGCAACAGCGGCGGAACCACCACGCTGGTGGTGCACGTGGAGAACAAGGCCGGCGTGCTGGCCCGGGTGGCCGGGCTGTTCGCCCGCCGGGGGTTCAACATCGAGTCGCTGGCCGTGGCCCCTACGGCCAGCGGGCGCTTCAGCCGCCTGACCATCGTGGTGGGGGTGGATGCCGCTCCCATGGAGCAGGTGGTCAAGCAGCTCGACAAGCTGGTGAACGTGGTGGACATCCAGGAGCTGAACCCCTCCGCCAGCGTTGAGCGGGAGCTGATGATGGTGACCCTTCGGGCCGACCCCTCCGTGCGGGGCCAGATCTTGGACTTGGTCCGGGTGTTTCAGGCCACCGTCTTGAACGTGGGCTACGAGGAGATCATGGTGTCGCTCACCGGATCGCCCAGCCGAGTGGATGACTTTGAAGCCCTTCTGCGACCCTATGGGATCGTGGACGTGCAGCGCACCGGCAAGGTGGCCCTGGCCAAGCTGGTCAAGACCGCTCCCGAGTCTCTGGCGCCCTGATCGGGCGGCAACCGTCAATACCGCGTCAATACCGCCGACTGTGAGGACAGCTAATGGCAACCGTGTTGTATGAGAAGGACGCCGACCGCTCCTGCATCGCCGATCGCAAGGTGGCGATTCTGGGGTACGGGTCGCAGGGACACGCCCACGCCCTGAACCTGAAGGACTCGGGCATCGATGTGAGGATCGGCCTGCGCGACGGCTCTTCGTCGGCCGCCAAGGCCCGAGAGGCCGGCCTGCGGGTGCTTTCCATGGCCGAGGCCTCGGCCGAGGCCGACGTGATCATGCTGCTCTTGCCCGACACCGAGCAGAGCGACATATACCAGGCCTGCATCGAGCCCCACCTGGAGGGGGGCGACGCCTTGTTCTTCGCCCACGGTTTCAACGTGCGGTTCAAGCTGATCTCGGCTCCCGACGGGGTGGATGTGGCCATGGTGGCCCCCAAGGGCCCCGGGCACCTGGTGCGGCGGACCTATGTGGAGGGCGGAGGGGTGCCCTGTTTGATCGCGGTGGAGCAAAACGCCACCGGTGGCGCCCAGAAGCTGGCTCTGGCCTATGCCGACGCCATCGGCGGGGCCCGGGCCGGAGTGATCCAGACCACCTTCGCCGAGGAGTGCGAGACCGACCTGTTCGGCGAACAGGTGGTGCTGTGCGGCGGGCTCACCTCGCTGGTGACCGCGGCGTTCGAAACCCTCTGCGAGGCCGGATACCAGCCCGAGGTGGCCTACTTCGAGTGCCTCCACGAGCTGAAGCTCATCGTCGACTTGATGTACGAGGAGGGGATCGGGGGGATGCGCTACTCCATCTCCGACACCGCCGAGTACGGCGATCTGAGCCGCGGCGACCGAATCATCAAC
>JAPOSH010000121.1:0-7422 GCA_026709815.1 bacterium
GGGCCACCGTCGCACGACGGGTCGTGTTCAAAGCACACGTGTCGGCCACACCGTCTTTGTCCGAGTCGAACGCAAACGTCTGCGGACCGCCCAGACTCCTGTTCGTGCAGAAATCAGGGCCGGGGATACTCCCCGAGTAGAACCGGTTCACAACCGTGATCGTCACCGTGTCGGTATCGAAGTTGCCAGCGAATCTTTCAATAAAACCTAAGAATGTGTCATCCTTGTCGCCGTCGCGGTTCACGTCAATATCAACTACAGACTCTACAACGTTTGATACGCTATCTTCTTCGTCTCCGTCGCTGTTCAGATCCTCACCGTCAGCCACGGTCAGACGGAAGGTGAGCTTGATGTTGTTGAATCCGGTCAGCTCGGGGGCGTCGAAGTACGGATAAGCGCTGGTCGTGCTCTTGAGGTTGTTGCTGGATTCTCCTTGTTTGAGTATGAAGTTATCGCCCACGATGTAGTCGATGGTGCCGCCTGCGGTGCTGCCATCCTTATCAAGGATCCAGCCGTCAAGCTCGTCAATCTCGGCTTGGGACAGCGGAGAACGAGCGCCGGGCAGCGGGTCCATCTCAGCACCGACATACTCCCAACGGTGGGAGATATCGTCGCCTGTGTCGGGATCGGAGCTAGCCGAGCCGTTCAGCCGCACGAACGATCCGGGCTCGACCTGCTGATCAGCACCCGCATCGGCGTTGGGCACATCGTCGTCAGCTTTGATGTGGACGTAGACGAGCTGAGCGTCGAAAGCGCCGTTTGAGTCGACCACGGTGAAGACCAAGAAGGTGCCCTTGCTCTCGCCGTTCTCCAGGTTCGGCACCTCGAACGACACCGTGTCGGTCAAAGCGCCGCTCAACTCGAACAGCGGCTCCTTGGGCTCCCGCAAGTCCAGCAGAGCTCTTTGCTGCTCTGCTGGCAGGGCCGTTCCATTTTCAACCCAGGCTGCGACAGCAGCGTTGAACGCATCGGGATCGGGGGCCTCGCGCAGCGTCCAAGCGGTGATGATGGAATCGCCGTCGGCGTCGTTGCCCACACCGCGCAGGGTCACCGTCGAGCCGTCCTCCTCGCTCTGGAAACCGTCCGTGACGCTGTGGACGAGCAATGAAGGCATTGGAGGGGCATCCTTGTCCGCGTTGTTGGCGTCCACCCCGTCGGCGGTGGGCGGCGTGTTCTTGCCCACTAGCAGCTGGATCGGGGTCGTCACAGAAGACCGCCTAGCACTGTCGGTCACCGTCACCGACACGTCGATGGTGTCGCCGTCAGCGGCGTTGGCGGGAACCCTGATCCTGGCCTCAGCCGGCTCGTTCACAGCAAGCGTGGCGTCACTGTCGGTCGCGGCCACTTGCACGGCACCGGTCCACCGGTAGCTATAGCCGGTCGTCTGCACCATGTTGTTCACCTTCACGGTGGCGGCTAGCTGCACTGTCGACCCGGCGGCGACGAGGAACTGGTTCTCCACGCCGGTGAACTGGCCGACAGTTGGCTGCGGCGGGGTGTCCTTCTGAGCAATGCTGGAGTCCGACAAGCCGCGGCCCGGTATGCCAGCACTCAATCGGTTGCCGAGCTCGATGCTCACGTCGGGTGTGACCGACGTGTCGTTGACCACGATCCTGACGATCGAAGAACCGGTACGGCCGCGGGCATCGGTCACGGTCAAGGTGTAGAACAACGTCACCGGGCTACCGGGGTCAACGTCTTTCGGTAGAACCATGACCGACTCGCCCGCATCGGTGGTGTCCTCGTCGTCGTTCAAGTCGATGGCTTCTGCGGTGGCTCCCACGTCAAGCCGCTGCCCGGTGTTCTCAAACGTAGCGTCGTTGTAGCCGTCCGCATCAGCCGGCCTGATCAGAGTCCGGGACCACGAATAAGAGGCAGGCAGCCCAGTCGAGGGGTTCTCGTCGGTGCTGGCGGAACCATCAAGCTGCAGGTAGGCGCCCTCCATCACGTCCCACTCGTTGTCGCGGTTGCCGTTCTCGCCCGGCCCGTCGATCACCGCCGCGATGTTGTAGCGCTCTTTGGTGCTCGCATCTAAATCAAGCAGGGTCCGGTCCAACAAGCCGGCGAACACCTGGATGTCGGCGACCGGCCGCTGGTTGATGACGATGTCCAAAGTGTCGGAATCAGTGGCCCCCTCAGCATCCGTGACGGTCAACCGGACGCCGATCACATGCTTCTGAGGGTCGTCGTCGCTCAACGTGTCGACAAACGCCTCCGTCGGCATCACGAACGTCGCATCTCCCGCGCTGGTGGAGTTCGATATCGCAATCCAGTCGTACGGCCCGGTCTCGATCTCCCACTTGTACTTGCAATCAGCGCACAGCTCGCTGTTGTCGCCGTCGTCGACATCGAAACTGCCCTCGCCGTCAAGATTTACCGTGACATTCGCATCGCCTCCGTCGGCTCTCGACGGGTTGTACGTCGGCGGCGTACCCGCATTGTCACCGTCGTCCACAGCCGCGCTCGCCACCGGCGCCTGGTTTGTCTGCGCCTCAGAGCCGGGCGCCGCCCAGACCAGCGCGCCGGCCAGCAGCGCCAACAGGGCCAGAAGTGTCATCGCTTTCCGACGAGCAGCACTCCCGCCGCCGGATCGAATCCACCACATACCGGCTGACCAGCAGCTTCCCCCGCACAAAATTGTGCGACACGGTGTGAGGATGAGTGTTCCGCAGGGAGTCAGCCGGGGACGGTCAACGATTCAGGAAATCAGCCCACTCCCGCATCAGCTCGGCGCGCTTGTCGAACAGATCAGTCCTCAAATAGGCGCGCTCCACCTTCTCGGGGCCTGCGACCGACTCGCAGAGGTAGCAGTTCAAGGCCGTTCCGCATATGACGGCGATTGGATGGGTCAAGCTGCCAGCCAATAGCACCACAAAGAGGAGACCCCAGCCGCCCCCCGACTAGAAGCCCCTTCCCAACGCCGCACCACGCTGCTATCCTGAGCAGCGCTTCCCCCGCTTCAACCAGAGCAGAGGAACACGCCCGTGGCCCCACCTGCTGAAACCGACGGCCAAGCCCTCACCTGGCGGGGAACTCTTCTGGCCCGGCTGCCGGGCGGACAGCGCAGCTACTGGCTAGTGGTGGCGGTGGTCGCCGCCGTCACCGGGCTGGTAGTAGCCGCCATCGCCGGGCTGGCCGGGGGCGGCTCCTCGTTGGGCGAGCTGGCCCCGGTGATCGTGGCCACGCAGCCCATCGAAGCCGGAGAGCCTTTGAGCGGCCAGAACACCGAGGCCCGACGGTATCCGACCCTCACCTTGCCAGCCGGAGCGGTGGCCGCACTCGTCGGCGACGAGGTGGCCTCGGCCGCCCTGCATCCCGGCGAAATCGTGACCAAGGCCCGTCTGGGCGGCCTGCCCATCGGGGATCGAACTGAGGTGGCCGTCCCCGCCCACACTGCCTTGCCCCCGCTGGCGCCCGGCGATCTCGTGGACGTGCTGGTGACCCTGCCGATCTCCGACGACGGCGGCGCCGGGGCACAAGCCACGCTCACCGTGGCGGACGCCGCGGTGGTCACCGATGCAGCAGAGCACGCCGTGACCATCGCGGTCACCGAACAGGAGCTGCTGCCCGTGGCCTCCGCGGTGGTCCAAGGCTCGATCACCCTGGCTCTCGTCCAGCCGGGCTGACAAGAGCAGCCGCCATGGCCCCACACCGCCGCTACCGGCCTCCAGACAGGTGCCCCCAGGGCGCAATGGGCATTACAGCTAGCCGACAGGCTCGAGGCGCCGGTACCGTCGGCGCGAGAGCATCCGGGTTGTGAGCCGCCCGGAGCGGAGGCAGGAGATGGCCCAAGCCATAACGAGAGCGAGCGCGCCGCCGCCGGTGCGCGCCGCGCCCAGGGTGAGGCTGCCGTGGCCGCTCAGCATCTATCAGACCGCGGTGGGCAAGAAATGGGTGATGGGCCTCACCGGCATCGCCCTGCTGGGTTTCATCCTGGTCCACATGACCGGCAACCTCCACCTCTATGAGGGGCCTCGAGAGGTCCATGAATACGCCGAGACGCTTCGCAATCTCGGCACCGAGATCGTGCCCCGCACCTGGCTGCTGTGGGCCATGCGCATCGGGCTCATCGCCGCCTTCGCCCTGCACATCCACTCGGCCTACTCCTTGAGTCGCATGAGCCTGGCCGCCGACCAGCGCTATCCCGGCGGGCGGAACTACATCGCGGCCAGCTTCGCCTCCCGCACCATGCGCTGGACCGGCCCCATCATCGGGCTGTACCTCTTCTACCACCTGGCCGACCTCACCTGGGGGTGGTTCAACCCCGACTTCGTGCGGGGCGATCCGTACCACAACGTGTCGGAGAGCCTGAGCAGCGTCCCGGTGGCGATCGTCTACATCGTGGCCAACGTCGCCCTGGCCGTCCACATCTTCCACGGCGCCTGGAGCATGTTCCAGAGCCTGGGGGTGAACAGCCCCCGCTACAACCACCTGCGCCGCTACCTGGCCGCCACCCTGGCCGGGGTCATCTTGGCGGGCAACCTGAGCTTCCCCATCTTCGTGCAGGCCGGGGTGATCGACGACGACGGGCGCTCGTTCGTGGAGGAACTCCGCCACCACGGCGCCGCGGAGGAGGACCACTGATGCTCGGCTCGCTGGACGCCCGCATCCCGGCCGGCTCGCTGGAGGCCAAGTGGACCGACCGCAAGTTCTCCATGCGGCTGGTGAGCCCCAACAACAAGCGGCGCTTCGACGTGATCGTGGTGGGCTCGGGGCTGGCCGGCGCATCGGCCGCGGCCTCGCTGGGCGAGCTGGGCTACCGGGTGAAGGTGCTCACCTACCACGACTCCCCCCGCCGGGCCCACAGCATCGCCGCCCAGGGCGGCATCAACGCGGCCAAGAACTACCAGAACGACGGCGACAGCGTGTTCCGCCTCTTCTACGACACCATCAAGGGGGGCGACTACCGGTCCCGGGAGGCCAACGTGTACCGCCTGGCCGAGGTGTCGGTGGACATCATCGACCAGGCCACCGCCCAGGGCGTGCCCTTTGCCCGGGAGTACGGCGGGCTGCTCGACAACCGCTCCTTCGGCGGCGCCCAGGTGTCGCGCACCTTCTACGCCCGGGGCCAGACCGGCCAGCAGCTGCTGCTGGGGGCGTACTCGGCGCTGATGCGCCAGGTGGCGGCGGGCACGGTGGAGCTGCACACCCGCTCAGAGATGCTGGAGCTGGTGATGCATGAAGGCCGGGCCGTGGGAGTGGTGACCCGCGACCTCATCGATGGCGAGATCACCGCCCACTCAGCCCATGCGGTGGTGCTGGCCACCGGCGGCTACGGCAACGTGTACTTCCTGTCCACCAACGCCAAGATGTGCAACGTGACCGCGGCGTGGCGGGCCCACCGCAAAGGCGCCCTGTTCGCCAACCCGTGCTACACCCAAATCCACCCCACCTGCATCCCGGCCAGCGACGACTTTCAGTCGAAGCTCACCTTGATGTCGGAGTCTCTGCGCAACGACGGGCGCATCTGGGTGCCGACAGCCCACGACGACGGGCGGGCCCCCGACGAGATCCCCGACGCCGACCGGGACTACTTCCTGGAGCGCAAATACCCGGCCTTCGGCAACCTGGTGCCGCGCGACGTGGCTTCTCGCAACGCCAAGGGCGTGGTGGACGAGGGCCGGGGCGTGGGCCCGCGGCGCAACGGCGTCTATCTGGACTTCTCCGACGCCATGGCCCATGACGGCGAGGCGGTGATCCGGGCCAAGTACGGGAACCTGTTCGACATGTACGAGCGCATCACCGGCGAGAACCCCTACCGGGTGCCCATGCGCATCTACCCGGCCACCCACTACACCATGGGCGGGCTGTGGGTGGACTACGAGCTGATGAGCAACGTGCCCGGCCTGTTCGTGCTGGGCGAGGCCAACTTCAGCGACCACGGCGCCAACCGGCTGGGGGCCTCGGCCCTCATGCAGGGGCTGGCCGACGGCTACTTCATCCTGCCCTACACCATCGGCAACTACCTCTCGGACTTCTTGGGCGATCCGGCCCTGGACACCTCCGAGCCGGTGTTCGCCGACGCTGAGCAGGCGGTGGCCGACGACGTGAGCCGCTGGCTCTCGATCGGCGGCACCCGGTCGGTGGACCACTACCACCGGGAGCTGGGCAAGCTGGTGTGGGATTACATCGGCATGGCCCGCACCAAGACCGGTCTGGAGAAGGCCCTGTCGGAGATCCCGGCGCTGCGGGAGGAGTACCTCCGCAACGTGCGGGTGCTGGGCTCGGCCGACACGCTGAACCAGTCGCTGGAGAAGGCCGGACGGGTGGCCGACCTGTTCGAGCTGGCCGAGCTCATGGCCCGAGACGCCTTGGCCCGGGAGGAGTCCTGCGGGGGCCACTTCCGGGAGGAGCACCAGACCGAAGAAGGCGAGGCCCGGCGCGACGACCAGAACTTCGCCCACGTGGCCGCCTGGGAGTGGAGCGGCGAGGGCGCGGCGCCGACTCGCCACTGCGAGGAGCTGGAGTTCGAGAACGTGGAGCTGACCCAGAGGAGCTACAAGTGAGCTCGGAGATCAACCTCACGCTTCAGGTGTGGCGCCAGGACGGCCCCCTGGCCGAGGGCCGCTTCGCCACCTACGAGGCCAGCGGCATCAGCATCGACGCCTCGTTTCTGGAGATGCTCGACATCGTCAACGAGCGCCTCATCGAAAGCGGCGAGGCGCCCATCGTGTTCGAGTCCGACTGCCGAGAGGGCATCTGCGGCACCTGCGGGCTGATGATCAACGGGCAGGCCCACGGCCCCCAGAAGGGCACCGCCACCTGCCAGCTCCACATGCGTAGCTTCAACGACGGCGACCACATCACCATCGAGCCGTGGCGGGCCACGTCGTTCCCCGTGCTGCGGGACTTGGCGGTGGACCGCCGGGCCATGGACGCCATCATCGCCGCCGGCGGCTACATCTCGGTGAACACCGGGGCCGCCCCCGACGCCAACCTCACCCCGGTGCCCAAGGAGACGGCCGACCCCGCCTTCGACGCCGCGGCCTGCATCGGCTGCGGTGCCTGTGTGGCCGCCTGCCCCAACAGCGCCGCCCAGCTGTTCACCGCGGCCAAGGTGCAGCATCTAAACCTGCTCCCCCAGGGCCAGGCCCAGCGATGGGCCCGAACCGAGGCCATGGTGGAGACCATGGAGGCGTTCTTCGGCTCATGCACCAACCACGGCGAGTGCGAAGAGGCGTGTCCCAAGGAGATCCCCATCGACTTCATCGCCTGGACCAACCGCGACTACATCAAGGCCAAGGTGAAGAACCGCAAGCTGGCGGGCTGAGAGTAACCTCGCGGCCTGATGTGGGGTCGCGTCAAAGAAGTCTCCCTGCACATGGTGCGGGGGGTTCTGATCGGGGCGACCGATGTGGTTCCCGGCGAGCAAGCTCAGCATCTAACTGGTTGGCATATGCTCGGGCCATTTTGATGGCCCCA
>JAPOSH010000121.1:7432-29233 GCA_026709815.1 bacterium
CTACACCCGGTTGATCGACGCCGTGCGAGCCGGGGCCCGTGTGGCAGGAGCACTGCTGCGGGGCGAATGGCGAGGCGCACGGCAACGCCTTCGGAGCTTCGACTGGTGCTTCGCCGTTCCGCTCGCCGCCGGCGTGGTCATCGCCGTTGCCACGCTGGCATCGGTGATCGACGAGCTGCTGGCCGACGAGCCCGAGGCCATGGCCGGGCTGTTCTTCGGCCTGGTGGCGGCATCGGTGGCGATGGCCTGGAAGCTATTGGACAAGCCCGGTGCCGGGTTGGCGGTGGTGTCGCTGGCCACCGGCGGGCTGTTCTTCTGGCTGCTGGGACTCCAGTCGGGACCGGTGGCCGATCCGACTGCGCTGGCTTTGTTCGGCTCGGGAATGGTGGCGGTGTGCGCCATGTTGTTGCCCGGCATCTCCGGGTCGTTCATCTTGTTGATGCTGGGGGCGTATCCGGCGGCGATCGCCGCGGTGGACGATCGCATCTGGGCTGATCTGCTGGCGCTGGCCGCGGGCGCGGCGCTGGGGTTGGCCCTGTTCTCCAATGTGATCGGCCGGGTGCTCCACCGCTGGCACGACCCCGCCTTGGCGGTGATGGTCGGACTGCTGCTGGGCTCGCTGCGGGTGCTGTGGCCGTGGCCCGCCGGAGTGGGGGTGATAAGCCGCCACGCCACCGAGGCCATCGACGGCACCGGCCTGGGCTGGGCCCCCGCGTCCGACCTATGGCTCCCCGCAATCCTGGCCGCCGCCGCCGCCGCATTGGTGCTGGTTCTATCCCGCCTGGCCCGCGCCAACAGCTAGCGCCAACAGCTAGTGGTCATGGGGGATCCTCAGTACCGTGGAGGCTTGGTGCTGGAGTACTTGAGCGAGGAGTGGATCCAACAGGCCGATGCCGCGCTGCGGGCATCGGGGCTGCGTGCTGTGGACGGCGAGCGATTCGCAGTGGAACAGCGGGTCGGCGAGGTGGTGTTCCACATGGTGTTCAACGGCGACGGCGCCAGTGTCCGCTCCGGACCCGCCGCCGAGCCGGCGGTGGTGTTCTCCCAGGAAAAGGACATTGCGGTGGCGATTGCCACCGGGGCGCTGTCGGCCGAAGAGGCAGTGCTAGACGGAGAGGTCGTCTTTGAGGGCGACCCCATGGCCCTGTTGTCCCACCGTCGGCTCGTGAGCAGGGCCGAAGACGTGTTCGCCGATTTGCGGGCCCGCACCGACTGGTCGGGCTCATTGCCGATTTGAAGGCTGGATGACCCTGAATTCGCAGTTGGGTCCTGGAGCATTCGCCATCCTGGCGTCAGCGGTCAAAAGAGGGCAGTCAAGCATCTCAGCCAGTGCCGCATAGGCGGCGTCATAGGGCGTGAGATTGGCGCGAAGCTCATAGGCGCGAGACATGAGCGGCAGCGTGGGATAGTAGGCCACATCCAGTTCGGTCAGGTTGGCGATGGCCTCTCGCATGTTCTCATCGCTCAAGTGTCTTTTCTGCCACCACTTGCGGAGGACAGACACGACTTCCGCACTTATGAGATCGGGGGCGGCCAGGTCGGGATCGGCTAGCAGAGCAGTCCGCGCCCGGCCGCCATCGGACGTGTTGTCGGCGATGGCGTTCACCATCACCGACGCGTCCACCACGATCACCTCTGTCGGCGCTCTTCGGCCAGATACTCGGCGGCTTCGGCGAGACCGATCCGCCCGCCACTCTGCTGTTGGGCCCGTTCCAACACCTCTTGGACTGATGTCCGTCTGGCAAGCCGCTGCAACTCTGCTATCAAGAACTGTTGAAGCGACTTGCCTTCGCGAGCGGCACGCTGCCGGAGCAGCTCATGTGCCTCATCGGGCAGGTTGCGGACTAGCACGTTCACCATGCTTGCATTATGCTATCAATAGGAAGCCGCGGCCAAGCGGGAAGGCTGAAAGTCCAGCCTCAGGCTTCAATTCGGCCGCGGCAAAAGGTTAGTGGTCGGGCAGGTCGGCTATGTCTGCCAGCGCCAGAGCTGCGGCTTGGACCAGGGGAAAGGCCAGGCAGGCCCCGGTTCCCTCCCCCAACCGCAGGTTGAGGTCGAGCAGAGGATCCAAGCCCAGGTGGTTGAGCACGATGGACGCGGCCGGCTCGCTGGAGCGATGGCCGGCGATGGCGTGGGCTGCGGTGCCCGGCGCTAGGGCGTCAGCGGCGCACAGGGCGGCGCCGGCGATCACGCCGTCCACGATGAAGGGGACCCGGTTTTGGGCCGCGGCGATGAACATCCCGGCGAGGGCGGCGATCTCCAGTCCACCTGCGGTGGCCAGGATTTCCAAGGGCTCGGCGCAGGCTTCGGCTCGCTCGATGGCAATGCCCACCAAACGGCGCTTGTGGTCAAGCCCGCCAGCGGGAACTCCGGCGCCGGCGCCGGTGACCTCGTTTGCCGCCCGACCGGCGAATGCCCCGATCAGCGCCGCGGCCGCCGTGGTGTTTCCGATGCCCAAGTCGCCCCCGATGAGACAGTCGGCGCCCGCTTCCATCTGCTCCGACGCGACCTCGATGCCGACAGCCACGGCAGCCTCAGCCTCGTCCCGAGTCATGGCTGCCCCGGCGGCGAGGCTGGCGGTTCCATCGGCCACCCGCGCCGCCTTCACGCCGGGGAGGGGGCCGAGCGGGGTCTGCACTCCGACATCGACGACGATCACCGGAGCGCCCACCGCCTCGGCGAACACCGAGATGGCGGCCCCGCCGCGGCTCACCATGGCCACCATGGCCGCAGTGATCTCCGACGGCCACGCACTGGCGCCGTCGGCCACCACGCCGTGGTCGGCCGCGAACACCACCACGACCGGGTGGCGAGGAGCGGGCGGCGGGCATGCTCCGGCAATACCCGCCAAATGGACGGCCACATCTTGCAGCCGTCCCAGCGCGCCGGTGGGCATGGCCCGAGTTTCCCAGCGAACGCGGGCTTCCGCCATAGCCTGGGCGTCCGGCGGAGGCGGAGAGGCAAACGGCGGCGAGTCCACGACAGCCGTCACCTTAAGCCATGAGCCGGTCGATAAGCCAGGCCAGCACCAAGAGCCCGACAGCGGCAACCTCCACCCGGTCGGCCAGGCGGACGGCGGCTTCGATGTCCTCGGGCTCGGGGCGGGCGCCGCAGCCGAGAAACGGGCGCTCTTGGGGCTCGCCCTCGTAGCTGAGGGGTCCGCCGAGTTGTCGATCCAGTGCCGCAGCCATTGCCGCCTCGGCCACTCCGGCGTTGGGCGACGGGTGGCAGGGAGCGTCTCGGCGCACCGCATCGACAATCCGGCGAGCCCGCTCCTGATGCAGCACCGCAACCAGTACCGCAAAGATCCGGGCTGGGATGTAGTTGGCGGCGTCGTCAAGGCGGGCCGAGGCCCAGCCGAAGTTCCGGTACCGCTCATTGCACCGACCGACCATGGCGTCCATGGTGTTGACGGCCCGATAGACCGCGGCGCCGGGGGCGCCGGCCACCGCCCCCCAAAACGCGGGGGCGATCACCGCGTCCACGCTGTTCTCCGCCACCGACTCGATAACCGCGGCGGCGATACCGGAATCGTCAAGCCCTGCGGGATCGCGGCCCACCAGGGTGGGCAGCTCAGCTCGGGCTGCCGCAAGATCCCCGCTGGCCGCCGCCTCCCCGATGCGCTTGGCCACCCGACGAAGTTCGCGGCCCGCGGCGGTCATCGCCACCGCCGTTGCGGTGGACTTCATCAGCCGCCCGCCGGCGGCGCCGATGGCCACTCCCGCCGCGGCGTAGGCCGCTCCCGCCCAGCGCCGATCAGCCCAAAGCGCTTGCTCGACGTGTCCCATCGCCTTGCCGAATTCGGCCACCGGATGGGCGGCGGCGGGCGGCTCGCCCATCACCCGGTCGATCAACAGCCCAGCCGCCGCTCCCAGACATGTGCGACCAAACCGGCTCATGGATCAGCCGCCAGAACCAGCAACGCCGCCGTTTCAGCGGTCAAGATCACCGCACCGAGCACGTCGCCGGTGAAGCCGCCCAGCCGCCGCCACGCCAGCGCCGCCACGCCGGCGGCCACCGCTCCCGCCACGCCGGCGGCCACCGCTCCCGCCACCCCTTCGATCAGCACCAGCGCGGCCGTCGCCGGTGCCAACCACAACACCAGCCACCGCCGCGCCCCGGCCAGGAACGGATCGGCCAGGCCGGCAGGCCGGGCATAGGGCACGATGGCCGGAACCACTGCGACCAAGGTGCGGCTGAGAGCCCAGATCGGCGCCAACGACAACGACTCGACGCCGTCGACCGACAACGACGCCCATCGAGCCCCCAAAACGACCACCACGGCGGCCACGGCGAATGCCCCCACATCGGGACGCCTCATCACCGCCAGCCGCCTATCCCGGTCCATATGGGCAAAGAGCCCGTCGGCGCTGTCAGCCAAGCCGTCGAGGTGCAATGCCCCGGTGAGCACCAGATCGGCGGCCACCACCACGACCCCGACCACCAACAACGGCCACAGCCCCCCCGCCCCCCAGTGGACAGCCGCGAGCAGCCCGCCCAGCCCGGCGCCGACCGCCGGAAACCACCAAAAGGCCCGGGCCTGGGGGACCTGGCCTCGGCCGAAGACGGTCAGAAACGCCACCGCGCCCATCACCGCAGGCCGCTTCAGCACCCTCAATCCACCCCCTCGGAACCGGGCAGTTCAAGAACCCGTCCGGCCACCACCAGCAAAACTCGATCAGCCGCAGCGGCAACCCGCTGGTTCAGCAGCCCCAGCGCATCGGCGAATCGCCGGCCTGACTCGGTGGGAGCATGGACCGACAGCCCGACCTCTTCGGACACGATGACCACGGGGTCAGTCCGCCGAACCAGCGCGTCGAGCAGCCCGTCGGCCTCCACCGCCAGATCGGAGTGACGGGCCACCCAGGTGCCCAGAGAGTCGATCAGCGCCACGCCTTCGATGTCAGCGAGGAAGCGGGGCATGTCTTCGGGCGCCTCGCATTCCACTGTGCCCCAATGCGCCGGCCGGCGGGCCTGATGAGCGGCCACTCGGACGGCGAAGTCGGCGTCTTTGCCATCCAACGCCGCCGGGGCCACATAGGTGACGACAGGCCCCAAGGATTCGGCCACCGACTCCGCCACCCCCGACTTGCCCGAGCGGGTCCCGCCCAGCACCAGAACGATCACGACCGGCTGTCGTGGCGCGGTCGGGGCCTCAGCGCACCAGTGGTGTCTCTTGGGTTTCGCGCCGGGGATCGCGGGGGTTGAGCGCGACGTCGAGATGCGGGCAACACCACCAACTCGCCGTCGATTGATTGAACAGTAAGGGGTGTGCCGTACACCGTCGAAAGCAGGTCAGGCCTCAGCACGTCAGCTGGGCCGCCCTGAGCCACGATCTGACCGTGGTCGATGAGAATGAGCCGGTCGGCGAATCGGGCCGCCGCACTCAGGTCGTGCATGGCGGCCAACACGCTGAGCCCCTCGGCACGGCGCAAGTCATCCACCAACTCCAACACCGAGACCTGATGGCCCACATCGAGAGCGCTCGTAGGCTCGTCGAGCAGCAGCACCGGACACTGCTGGGCCAGCGCTCGGGCCACCACCACCTGCTGGGCCTCCCCTCCCGACAAAGTGGACACGAAGCGGTCGGCAAAATCCGCGAGGTCAAGGCGGTGCAGCACCGAGGACACGACTTGACGGTCGAATTTGGACTCGCGAGCCAGCCAGCCGAGGTGAGCGGTCCGCCCTAACAGCACGTACTCGGCCACGGTCATGCCTGTGGGCATCACGGGGGATTGCGGCACCAGGGCCACATCTGCGGCGCTCGGCCGATGACCGCCGCCCAGATCGATTGTTCCGGAGTAGTCGGTCAACCCCACGATCGACCGCAACAGGGTGGATTTGCCCGCCCCGTTGGGGCCGATGACGCCCAGCCATTCCCCGGCGCCCAACTCCAGGTTGACGCCGCGCACCACTTCTCGCTGACGAAAACCCACCCGCACTTCACGGCACGACAGCACAAGCGACTCCGGGGTTGTCGGCGGAATCGAAGCCGCCAGAGCAGCGCTCATGTCGCGCTCCAGCGGTCGCGCCACAGCACCAAGGCGAAGAACGGCGCACCCACGAAGGCGGTGATGACCCCCACCGGCAACTCCGATGGGGCCAGCAGCGTTCGGGCGCCGATGTCCACAAAGGCCAGGAACGCCCCTCCCGCCAACGCTGACAGCGGCACGATCACCCGGTAGCTGTGGCTGACGAGCAAGCGGACGACATGGGGGACGACCAGGCCGACAAAGGCGATCAACCCGCTCACCGACACCGCGGCCGCAGTCAAAAGAGAGGCGGCCCCGATCACCACGAGGCGGGAGCGAGCGGGGTTCAGCCCCAAAGAACGCGCTTCGTCGTCGCCCACCCGCAATACGTCAAGATGCCTGCGGTGGACGAAGAGCACGGCGCCGCATACCGCGGCGTAGGGCAAAAGCAGCGCAACCTGTTTCCATCCGGTGGTGTTGAGCTGCCCGAACAGCCATGACAACACCTCTCGGGCTCGGGTTTCGCTCAATTGCTGGATGGCGTAGGTCTGCGCGGCCGAGAACAAGGCAGCCATGGCCACCCCGCCCAGCAGCAGCGTGGCCGGCGACGCGCCCCCGCCCCGGGCGATGGCCATCGACGCCACCACCGCCACCAGCGCTCCAAGGAACGCGGCGGCGGGCACGGTGTCGAATGGCCCCCAGCTCAAGTCGAGGCCGAATCCCAAGGCCAGCACCGCGCCGAAACCGGCCCCGGCGGATACGCCCAACAGATAGGGATCGGCCAGCGGGTTGCGAAACACCCCCTGATAGGAGGCGCCGGCCACGCCTAACGATCCGCCCACCAGCATGCCGAGCACCAGTCGGGGAAGCCGGATCTCGAACAGGATGCTCTCTTGGGCGGCTGACAACGACGACTCGATGCCAACGAGCGGCAACCAGTCGAACAAGGCGCCGAACACCCCGCCCACCGGCAGACCGGCGGCACCG
Source organism: bacterium (assembly GCA_026709815.1). GTDB lineage: Bacteria > Actinomycetota > Acidimicrobiia > Acidimicrobiales > Bin134 > Poriferisocius. Next base: position 14,392 of record JAPOSH010000121.1, read on the forward strand.
CTGGCGGCGCTGAGCAAGCCCACCGACACCAGCACTGCAACCCCGATGACGACGGCCCCGGCCGACATTCCGAATGCCCGTCGCACGGGCATAGGGTCGGCATCTGGTTCCGCCATAACAGCCGGCGGAAGGGAGGCTTCAGCCATCACAGTGCCTTGGAAGCCTACGAAACCGGTGCCGCCACCGCTTGCAGGGCTTCAGCCACCGCCGCGATGAACTGGGGCAGTCGCGGTCCCCACCGGGATGCGATGTCGGCGTTCACCACCACGATGTTGCCGTCGCGAACCGCCGACACCTCGCCCCATCCGGGTCGAGCGGCCACATCCTCGGCGGTGTAGGCCACCTGATCGGTGATCACGATCAGCTCGGGATCGGCTTCCACGATGTACTCCTCGGTGAGCTGAGGAAACCCGTAGCCGTCGACGTCGGCTTCGTCGGCAATGTTCACAGTGCCCATGGCGGCGTAGACCGCGCCGATGAAACTGTTCGAACTCGCCGAATAATGGGTCTCGCCCAACTCGTGGTAGATGCGAATCGCCACGTTGGGAGCACCGGCCAGAGCAGCCTCGATCTCGGCCCGCAAGTCGGCCACTAGTGCGGCCGCCTCGTCTGTTCGGCCCACGGCTACCCCGATATCGGCCACCGCCGCATAACCGCCTTCGAAGTCGGCTGGGGCGGGGTTCAAGAGCACATCGACGCCGACCGCCTCCACGCCGGCCGTCAAGTCGTTGGCATCGTTGGAGATCACCACCAAATCGGGCTCATAGGAGAGCACTGCCTCCACATTGGGGTCCCACCCCGACAAATCGGTGACCGGTGCCTCGGGCGGGTAATAGGAGTACTCGTCAACCGCGATCACCTGGTCGCCCGCGCCGATGGCGAACAAGATCTCGGTGGCGGTGGGCGAGAGCGAAACGATCCGCTGGGAACGCTCGGTCGGGGCTTCGGTCGGCGCCGGGGCGGGGGCGGTCTCCTCAGGGGGCGATGGCGCAGCCTCCTCTGCTAGCTGGGCCACAGGGCCGCCGTCGTCGTTGCCGCAGGCACTCACCACCAGGGCGAGGGCCGTCAGCAGGGCAAAAAAGAGTCGGAACAAACATCGGGGCATTCAGCACCTCCTGTAAATCGAGGAACGGAAGCTCGATCGGCAGGTGCTCTGCCCTCGAGCCAACCCAACCCCCGGGGTTTATGGCTCGTTTCAGCGCAAAGCTCGACCGGACTCGCCGGCCCAGGGCCAGTTCACCGTTGCGGGACAGTGCCGGAATCTAACCGGACTTCGACGTTGCGCCGCTCGACACCATAGCTGACTCCAACCGAGCCAGACCATCAGAATCGGGCACTCCGATCCGCACATGCTCCGGCATCCCAAAACTGGAGCAATCCCGAACCACCACCCCGCAGGGCGCCAGAAGCTCCCGCAATCCAGGGGCCCGAACCAGCACCCAGGGCGCATCGGACGCCTCCGCCGCGAAGCCGAATCGTCGCAGCACTTCGGCCAACTCCGTGCGAGCCGTTGCGATGGCCGCAGACCAAGCGGGCAGATCAACCAAATCCAGCAGATCAGCCAGCGCGGCGAGGGCCAGCGAGTTCACCGACCACTGGGGCTGATGGCGGGCGAACCGCTCGACGTCGTCGGCGATGATGTAGCCCAGTCGCAGTCCGGGAGCGGCGAACACCTTGGTCAGCGAGCCCACCACCACACCGGGCCGCCCGGCCGTCCACCGTCCGGTGGCCAGCGGGTAGAACGCCTCATCCCACACGTCGGCGGCATCGTCAGGACGGGCCAAGCATCCGCTGGGGTTATGGGGATCGCTGCGCCATATCGGACCTGTGGCATCGCGGGGATGAAGACCGAACTCCGGTTCTGCCCGCACTCGTCCGCCGATCTCCTGAGCCGCCAACCAGATGGCCTCGCTGCCTCCGTTGGTCAGCATCAGGCGCTGCGAGTCGACGCCGATCTCCTGGGCGAGGAGCACAGCCGCGTCGGCCGAATCGGGATACCGCCGCAGCGAGTGGAGATGGCGAGCGAGCACCGCCTCCAGGTCGGGGGCGAACGGGTTGGCGCTCTGCGACAAATCCAGAACGGTGAGGGGATCAATGCCCAAGGCCCGGGCAACGCGCGGTCCATCACCGCCATGGGGGCCGGCGGGGGGGACGTGTCCCAACTACAAGGAACCCACTAGATCAAGCCCAGCTCGGCCACGGTGTCGCGTTCTTCCACCAGCTCGGCCACGGTGGCGTCGAGGCGGGACTGGGAGAAGTCGTTCAGCTCGAGGCCGCCTGCAATCGACCACTGGCCGTCGGCGGTAGTGCAGGGGAACGACGAGACGAGGCCTTCGGGCACGCCGTAGGCGCCGTCGGAGGGCACGGCCATGCTCACCCAGTCGCCCGGAGAAGTGCCGCCGACCCAGTCGCGGACGTGGTCGATGGCCGCGTTGGCCGCTGAGGCCGCGCTGGACAGGCCCCGGGCCTCGATGATGGCCGCGCCCCGCTGCTGCACCGCGGGGATGAACTCATCGGCAATCCACGCCTGATCGCCCACCGCCGCGGCAGCCGGCCGACCGCCCACCCGGCAGTTGAACAAATCCGGATACTGGGTGGCCGAGTGATTGCCCCAAATAGTCATGCGGCTCACATCACCGACCGTCACCCCCAGCTTGGCCGAGAGCTGCGCCACTGCCCGGTTGTGGTCGAGACGGGTCATGGCGGTGAATCGCTCCGCGGGAATCCCGTCGGCATTGCTCATGGCGATGAGGCAGTTGGTGTTGGCCGGATTGCCCACCACCAGTATCCGTGCGTCGGCGGCGGCGCCGGCAGCCAGCGCCCGGCCCTGGGTGGTGAAGATGGCGCCGTTGGCCTCCAGCAAGTCGCGGCGCTCCATTCCTTTGCTCCGGGGTCGCGACCCCACCAACAGGGCATAGTCCACCCCGTCAAACGCCTCGTTGGGATCGTCGGTGCACAACTTGTTGGCCAGCAGCGGGAAGGCGCAGTCATCTAACTCCATGGCCACCCCGGCGAGGGCGTCCAAGGCCGGGGGAATCTCCAGCATCTGGAGCACCACGGGCACGTCGGGGCCCAGCATCTGCCCGCTGGCGATGCGGAACAGCAGGCTGTAGCCGATCTGGCCGGCGGCACCGGTCACCGCCACTCGCTTGGGGTCGCTCACCGACAGGTCTCCTTGGCGTGGAAAAGGGAAGAAAGGATCGACAGAGGCGTGCTGGTCTAGAGCCGGTCCACGATGGCCGACGCGAACTCCGAGCACTTCACCTCGGTGGCGCCATCCATTAAACGGGCGAAGTCGTAGGTCACGATCTTCTCACCAATGGTGGCCTCCACGGCGTTGATGATGTCTTGGGCGGCGTCGTCCCAGCCCAGGTGCTCGAACATCAGCACGCCCGACAACAACACCGACGACGGGTTCACCTTGTCCTGCCCGGCGTACTTGGGGGCGGTTCCGTGGGTGGCCTCGAACACGCCGTGCCCGGTCTCGTAGTTGATGTTGGCCCCCGGAGCGATGCCGATGCCGCCGACCTGGGCGGCGAGGGCATCGGACAGGTAGTCACCGTTGAGGTTCATGGTGGCGATCACCTCGAACTCGGCCGGGCGGGTCAGCACCTGCTGGAGGGCGATGTCGGCGATGGCGTCTTGCACCAGGATCTTGTCGCCGGGGTCGCCGCCGCAGTCGTCCCAGCCCACGGCCACGTCGGAGAACTCCTCGCGCACCAGCTCATAGCCCCAGCTGCGGAACGCCCCCTCGGTGAACTTCATGATGTTGCCCTTGTGCACCCAGTGAACCCGCTTGCGGTTCCGCCGGACGGCGTAGTTCAAAGCGGCTCGCTGAAGGCGCTGCGACCCGGTCTTGGACACCGGTTTGACGCCGAGGCCGGCGTCGGCGGCGATGTCCCAGCCCAGCGCGTCGTGGAGCAGACCGCGCAGCTTGGCCGCCTCTGGGGTGAAGGCCTCCACCTCGAGCCCGGCGTAGATGTCCTCGGTGTTCTCCCGAAAGATCACCATGTCCACCAACTGGGGGTTCTTCACCGGCGAGGGCACGTTGGTGAACCAGCGCACCGGGCGCAGGCACACGTACAGATCCATGATCTGGCGGATCGAAACGTTGAGACTGCGGAAGCCGCCTCCCACCGGAGTGGTCAGCGGGCCCTTGATCCCGATGAGGTACTCGGTGAACTTCTCGATGGTGTCCTGGGGAAGCCAGTCGCCGGTCTCGTTAAAGGCCTTCTCCCCGGCCAGCACCTCGATCCACTCGATCTTGCGCCCGTGCTTGCCCGCCGCGGCATCCAGAACGTGCTTGGCCGCCGGCCAGATGTCCACCCCGGTCCCGTCGCCCTCGATGAACGGGATGATGGGGTTGTCAGAAACGTTGAGCTTGCCGTTCCCTCCGATTGTGATCTTCTCGCCCATATCGGGCGAGCATACCGACGAGCCTCGGCACCCGACGAAGCCAAGACGATGCGCATCCGCAGTCCTGGGCCGACGGACTATGCCGCCGGGCCGACGAATTGGCTTTACCCTTCTTCTGATGGAGCGAATAGCCGACCTGCTGGCCGCCGGGCCGACGCGGTCGTTCGAGTTCTTCCCTCCGGCCGACGCGGCTGCGACCCAGCAGCTCGACGAGACGCTGGATGTGCTCGCAGGGCTGTGGCCCTCGTTCGTGTCGGTGACCTGCGGGGCGGGAGGCGACGGCCACGACCGCACCCGCGACATCGTGACCGGCATCGGCCGGGACCGGCCTTTTCCGGCCATGGCCCACCTGACCTGCGTGGGCCACACCAGAGAGGGCATCGCCGCCCTGCTGGACGACTATGCCGCCGCCGACGTGGTCAACATCTTGGCCTTGGCCGGCGACCCGCCCGACGGATCGGCCGTCAGCGGCGACTTCCGCTATGCCGCCGAACTCGTGGAGGTGGTCCGGGACCACCCGGCCGACTTCAGCGTGGGCGTGGCGGCGCACCCCGAAGTCCATCCCCGCTCAGCTGATCGGGCGTCCGACCGCAAACACCTCGCCGCCAAGCTGCACATGGCTGACTTCGCCATCACCCAGTTCTTCTTCGACCTCAGCGACTACACACAGCTCTGCGACGACCTGGCTGACCTGGGGTGCCATCGCCCGGTTATCCCGGGCGTCATGCCCGTGATCTGGCCCAAGAGCATCCGCCGCTTCGCCGACATGAACAACTCGACTGTGCCTGAAGCGCTGTTCGCCCGCCTCGAAGCGCTGCCCGCGCCCGACCGCATTGCCGCCGCCGCCGAGGCCGCCGCAGAACTGTCCCAGTCGCTCCTAGAAGCCGGCGCCCCCGGCATCCACCTCTACACCCTCAACCGCCCCGAAGCATCCACGCAGATCGCCGAGCTGCTCCACATGTAGCGGATCTAGTGACGGAAGTGGCGTTCGCCGGTGAACACCATGGCCATGCCGTGCTCGTTGGCGGCGTCGATCACCTCTTGGTCCCGGACCGAGCCGCCGGGCTGTATGACGGCGGCGCAACCGGCCTCGGCCGCCGCATCGAGCCCGTCGCGGAACGGGAAGAAGGCGTCGCTGGCGCAGGCGCCGCCCACCGCCCGCCCGGCCGCTTTCTCCGCTGCGATGCGCCCGGCGTCGCGGCGGTTCTGCTGGCCGGCGCCGATGCCCACGGCCTGGAGGTCTTTGGCCAACACGATGCAGTTGGATCCGACCCGGGCCGCCACCCGCCAGGCCAGCGCCAAGTCGGCCCACTGCTGGCTGCTCGGCGCCTGTTCGGTCACCACCTGCCAGGTGGAGCGGTCTGTAGTCACGGTGTCGGGCGTCTGCACCAGGGCCGCACCCCCGAGGGTGCGCACCTCCAAATCAACCGACTCGGGCCGCGGGGCGCGAAGCACCCGCAGGTTCTTCTTTTCGGCCAGCCGCGTCAGGGCGGCGTCGGCGTACTCGGGGGCGATGAGCACTTCGATGAACACGTCGGCCATGGCCCCGGCCATCGCCGCGGTCACCGGGCGGTTCACGGCCACGATCCCCCCGAAGGCCGAGACCGGATCACACTCATGGGCTCGTCGGTAGGCCGTGGCGATGTCGCCGGCCACGGCCGCCCCACAGGGGTTGGCGTGTTTGACCACCACGGCCGCGGGGTCGTCGCCCAGCGAGCAGACCAGTCGCCAGGCGGCGTCGGCATCTTGCACATTGAGGTACGACATGGCCTTGCCCTGGAGCTGTTCAGCCCGGTCCCACCAGCTCGACTGGCCGACAACCCGGTAGCGGGCGCCCGCCTGGTGGGGGTTCTCGCCGTAGCGCAGCACCTCCTGGCGCACCAAGGTCAGCGAAACGGTCGGCGGAAGGTCATCGTCGTCGGCATCGGCCAGCCAACCGGCGATCTCCGCGTCGTAGGCGCTGGTGTGGGCGTAGGCGGCTCGGGCCAGCCGCCGACGAGTGGCATCCGACAGCGCGCCGGTGGCTTCCAACTCCTCCAGCACCGCGCCGTAGTCCTCGGGCTGCACCACCACGCCCACCCGCTCGTGGTTCTTGGCCCCGGCCCGCACCATGGCCGTCCCCCCGATGTCGATCAGCTCCACCGAGGGGTCGGAGCGGAATGGGTACAGGTTGCACACCACCAGGTCGATGGGCGCGATGCCCCGTTCGGCCAGGTCGCTGGCATGGCCAGGGTTCGACAGGTCGGCCAGCAGCGCACCGTGGATTGCGGGGTGGAGGGTCTTGACCCGCCCGTCCAGCATCTCCGGCGCGCCGGTCACCTGCTCCACTGCCCTCACCGGGAGCCCGGCGTCAGCCAGGGCCGCGGCCGTCCCCCCGCTGGAGATGATCTCCCACCCCAGGGCCACCAGCCGCTGAGCCAAGTCGATCACCCCGGTCTTGTCGTATACCGACACCAGCGCCCGGGGCGCAGCCCGGCTCACAAGACGTACCCTCGGTCGATGACTTCTCTTATGGTGCGGACGTAGAGATCGCGCTCCGCCGACTTGATGCGCTCGTGCAGCGTGTCCACCGTGTCACCGGGCACCACGGCCACGGCCTGCTGAGCCAGGATCGGCCCGGCGTCTGTCTCCAGGGTGGCCACATGCACAGTGCAGCCGGTGACCTTCACCCCGTGGTCCAAGGCATCGGCCACCGCGTGCCAGCCGGGAAAGGCGGGCAGCAGCGACGGGTGGGTGTTCAAGACGCGCCCCTCGTAGGCGTCCTGGAGCGGTTGGCCCAAAACTGTGCCGAACCCGGCCATGGCCACCAAATCGATCTGCGCTGCCACTAGCCGCTCGGTCACCTGGCGGGTGTAGTGCACCCGGTCGAAATCGGGGCCGAAACTGGTCCGCTCCATGAACTCGCAGGCCAAGCCGTGATCGGCCGCCGCCTTCTCCGCTTCGCAGGGCCGGTCCACGACCACCAGCGAGATGGGCAGGCCACCGCGGGCCATGGCATCCAGGATCGTCCCGCGGCCTGAGGCCAACACCGCCAGTCGCATCAAGGCGAACCTACCACCCGCCCCTCGCCGATGGCCGGGCCGCCTCTTCGCCGGCCGAGCTGCCCTCGGCCTCAGAGGGCGGCGACCACCTCGGCCATGATGTCGCCGGCCTCGCTGGGGCTCTGGCCGATGCGCACGCCGGCGGCGGCGAGGGCGTCCATCTTGGCCTGAGCGGTGCCCTTGCCCCCCGAGACGATGGCCCCGGCATGGCCCATCTTCTTGCCGGGCGGCGCGGTGAGCCCGGCGACGTAGGCCACCACCGGCTTGGACATGTGAGCAGAGATGAACTCGGCAGCCTCCTCCTCGGCCGACCCGCCGATCTCGCCGATCATCATGACCGCCTCGGTGTCGGGGTCGTCCTCGAAGGCGGCCAGGCAGTCGATGAACGAGGTGCCCGGCACCGGATCACCGCCGATGCCCACGCAGGTGGTGCAGCCGATGTTCTTCTGCTTCAGCTCGTACAACGCCTGATAGGTGAGGGTGCCCGACCGGCTCACGATGCCCACCGGTCCGCCCCCTTTGGCGATGTGGCCGGCGGTGATGCCGATGTTGGCCTTGCCGGGGCTGATGAGGCCGGGGCAGTTGGGCCCCAGCAGCCGCACACCGGGGTAGTCGGCTTTGAGCTTGTTGTAGAAGCAGACCTCGTCGTGCATGGGCACGCCCTCGGTGATCACCACGATCAGCTCCACCCCGCCCTCGGCGGCCTCGAGCACCGCGCTGCGCACCCCGGCGGCGGGGATGAACACGCACGACGCGTTGGCCCCGGTGGCGGCCACGGCATCGGCCACGGTGGCGAAAACGGGCACGCCTTCCACATCGGTGCCCGCCTTTTTCGGGTTGGTGCCGGCCACGACCTGGGTGCCGTAGTCGCGGTTCAGCATGCCGTAGTACCGGCCCTGGCTCCCGGTGAGACCCTGGTAAACCACCCTGGTGTTCTCGTCGACGAAGATGCTCATTGCAAGACTGCTTTCCCTGGGGGGCAAATGCTCATGGCGCCGACCCCTGCGCCAAGGCGACGGCTTGTTCGGCTGCTTCGACCATGGTCGGCACCAGCACGAGCCGGTCGCTGAGGTATGGATCCAGCATCGACCAGCCCACGACCGCATTGGTGCCGTCGAGGCGGATCACGATCGGGGATCTGATGTCCACCCGGTCCATGGCTTGAATGATCCCGTTGGCCACCTCGTCGCCCCGGGTGATGCCCCCGAAGATGTTGATGAAGATCGACCGCACATCGGGGTCGTTGTTGATCACCTCCAGCGCCCCGGCCATCACATCGGCGTTGGCCCCCCCGCCGATGTCCAAGAAGTTGGCCGGTCGGCCTCCCGCCTGGTTCACCGCGTCCACTGTGCTCATGGCCAATCCGGCGCCGTTGGCGATCACCCCCACCGATCCCTCCAGCCCCACGTACTGAAGCCCTTTGGAGTGGGCCGCGGCCTCGCGCCCGTCGCGGGGCTGGGTGGCGTCGAAGGGGGCCAGATCGTGGCGGAAGCCGGCGTTGCCGTCGAGGGTGACCTTGGCATCGAGAACGTGCAAACGGCCTTCGGGGGTGACGATCAGCGGGTTGATCTCCACCAGGTCGGCGTCGCCGGCGGTGTAGGCCTCGTACAGCTTTCGCAGCAGCTCCACCGCCTGTTCGGTGACGTCGGGGTTGAGGTTGGCGGCCAGCACCCAACGTCGGCACTGGTCCTCGGTGAGCCCGTCAACCGGGTTCACCCATATCTTGGCGATGGCGTCGGGGTTCTGCTCGGCCACCGCCTCGATCTCCACCCCGCCTTCGGCCGACAGCATCCCGAGGTGCTGCTTCGCCGACCGGTCGAGGGTGAAGCTGGCGTAGTACTCCTCGGCGATGTCAGAGGCCTTCTCGATCCAGAGGTTCTCGACGACGTGGCCCCGGATGTCGAGGCCCAAGATGTTGGACGCATGGGTGCGCACGGCGTCGATGTCGGCGGCGAATTTGACGCCCCCGGCCTTGCCCCGCCCGCCGGTGTGTACCTGGGCCTTCACCATCACCGGCGTTCCCAGCCGCTCGGCGGCGGCCACCGCGTCGTGCACAGTGGTAACCGCTTCGCCGGGCGAAACCGGCATCCCGTACGACGCGAAGAACTGTTTCCCCTGATATTCGAATAGATCCACTGGCTCCCCAATGCTGTGCTGCAGCCATGTTGGCGACGGCGGTTCGGCGATGGTTCGTGCCCCCGTTGCTTCGCCGCGATACTAGAAGCAAGCCCGTCTGCTGCAACGAACCGAGGGAACGACATGCCCGTCTCATCGGGTCCGAAAATCACCCCGCTGCGAGCTGTGGTCTATACCGCGGCCAGCATCGGGCTGGGAGTGGGGCTGGTGTTCGCCGTGGTGTCGCTGGCCGGCTCCGAGCAGATCGAGGTGAAGCTGGGCGACGACGACTTCAATGCCGGCAACGCCGAGGAGCTAGCCGCCGAGATCGACGACCGGGGACCGGTGCCGTGGGCGCCGCTGAGCCGGGGGCGCAGCATCTGGATCAACCATGTCGGCGCCAACCCCGAAACTGGGTGGTTCGCCTTCGACGTGCAGTCTCCCGGCGCCGGCGGCGACTGCGTGGTCGACTGGGACGCCGACCGGCGGCTGTTCACGGACACCTGCGATCCCACACTGGTGTACTCGGCCACCGGGGAGGGCCTGACCCAGTTCACGGTGTGGGTGGACGACGGCGACCTCATCGTGGACGTGAACGCCAACGACGGCCCCTGAGCGATATCAGCAGAATTCGCTTTAACGCGGATTTCGACTCCCGAACTAAGGTACCGCCATCCAATTGCCCGCCATCCAATGGCAAGGAAGAAGGATCTGAAGTGGTAGCCCAGATCACGGCGCGCCCGCCCGCGGCGCGGATGCCGGTCCACGGAAAACTGTCCCAAGCGCTCCGAGACTCGGTGTGCCGGGCCCACACCGTCGCCGTGATAGCCGAGATAAAGCGTCGTTCGCCGTCTCGCGGCGACATCAACGCGCTGCTCGATCCGGGTTCTCAGGCTTTGGCATACCAGCGCGGCGGGGCGGCCGGCATCTCGGTTCTCACCGATGAGCAGCGGTTCGGAGGGAGCGCCGACGACCTCAGAGCCGCCAGGGAGGCGGCCGCCGGTGTGCCCGTCCTGCGAAAAGACTTTCTCCGAAGCCCAGAAGACGTTGAGGAGTCGGCGGCGATGGGCGCCGACGCGGTTCTGCTCATCGTCGCCGACCTTGAGCCTGGAAATCTGGCCGCCATGCACGCTGTCGCCCACGACCTGGGAATGGACGCTCTGGTGGAGGTGAGAGACGAAGCTGAAATCCAGACCGCGGTGGACGCTGGGGGCATTTTGATCGGGGTGAATCAGCGCTACAAGCCCGAGAACTCCGCATTCACCGTCGACTACGGCAAAGCAGTGCAAATGGCGCCGCATCTGCCCGAGAATGTGATCAAAGTGGCCGCATCGGGCATAGGCGTGGAAGGCGGGACCACAGTCGCCGAGGTGCGCGACGCCGGCTACGACGCCGTGCTGGTGGGCGAGGCCCTCGTGTTGGCCGGCAATCCCGCCGAGGCCGTCAGCTCCATGCGGATCAAGCACTCGGCCCACCTCTAGCGGTGGCACGGCCTGAGGGCCGGCGCCATCTGGGCCTAGGCCTTTTCGAGGCGGGCGTAGGAGGCGAGCAGCACCCGGGTGCCGGCGGTGGTGAAGTTGACGGTGATCTCGGCATCGCGGCCCGCCCCTTTCACGTCGGTTACCACGCCGAGGCCGAATTTGGGGTGGTTCACGTCGTCGCCAACGGTCAGCGGCACCGGGGCGGGGTCGGCCTCCACCGAGGACCGGGCCGCGTGGGCGATGTCGGCCGGCCGCTCCCGGCCCGCGGTCGAGCGCGCTTTGCGAACGGCGTCTTGGCCATAGCCAGACTGGCGCATGCGGGAGCGGCTGCCGCCGCGGTCGTCAATCAGCTCTTCTGGAATCTCTTCCAGAAATCTAGACGGCGCGTTGTACATCGAGGCACCGTGGAGGGTGCGGTGCCAGGCATGGGTCAAATACAGCCGCTGACGGGCGCGGGTGATGCCCACATAAGCCAGTCGGCGCTCCTCCTCTAGCTCCTCGGGCTCGGTGAGCGAGCGGATGTGGGGGAATATGCCCTCTTCCATGCCGATCAAGAACACCACCGGGAACTCCAAGCCCTTCGCCGAGTGCAGGGTCATCAGCGTCATCATGGAATCGTCGGTCATCTCGTCGGTGTCAGACACCAGGCTGACCAGCTCGAGGAAGTCGCTCACATCGTCGCTTTCCGCGGCCACGCTGATCAGCTCGTCGAGGTTCTCGATCCGCCCTTGGGCCTGCACGCTCACGTCGGACTCTCCCAAGGTCTCGCTGTTGGCCTCGGCCTCCAGCTGATCTAGATAGCCGCTGGTCTCCAACAGGTGCTCCAGCACCGCAGCCGGGCCGGCGCCCAGTCGCTCGCGGGCATCGTCAACGACTTTGAGGAACGCGTTGATGCCGCTCAGCGCCCGCCCCTTCACACCGGCTTGCGAGGCGTGGGCCAAGGCGTCCACCAATGTGAGGCCGTGGCCATCGGCCCACGCCGTCAGCTTGGCCACCGACCCGTCACCCACCCCCCGCTTGGGGGTGTTCAGCGCTCGGAGCAGGCTGACGGCGTCGCCGGGATTGACCGTGACCCGCAGATAGGCCAGCGCGTCTTTGATCTCCCGACGATCGTAGAATCGAGTGCCCCCGATGAGCTGGTAGGGCACGCCGGCCTCCATCAGCAGCTCCTCCATCACCCGGCTCTGGGCATTGGTGCGGTAGAACACAGCCATCTCATCCCAGCGGCACTGTTCGTCTTCATGGAGCCGGAACGCCTCCCGCACCACCCATCGGGCCTCGTCGTACTCGTCGGCGGCCTGGTAGCGGACGATGAGCTCGCCCCCGGTCTGTTCAGACCACAGGTTCTTGGGCTTGCGGCTGAGATTGTGGGCGATCACCGCGTTGGCCGCGCTCAAGATGCGCTGGGTGGAGCGGTAGTTCTGCTCCAACAGCACCACGGTGGCGTCGTCGAAGGCCCGCTCGAACTCCAGAATGTTACGTATGTCGGCCCCCCGGAAGCGGTACACCGACTGGTCGGCGTCACCCACCACGAACACGTTGCGATGCTCTTGGCCCAGCAATAGCACCAGTTGGTTCTGCACCCGGTTGGTGTCCTGGTACTCGTCCACCAGCACATGCTGGAATCGGCGGCGGTAGCGGTCCAGCACGTCAGGCGCCCGCCGGAACAGATCCGCGGTGGCGCCCAGGAGATCGTCGAAGTCCATGGCACCGGCCCGGCGGAGGCGCTGCTGATACTCGCCGTAGATCTCCCCGATGCGGCGCTCGAACACGTTGGCGGCCTGGTCCTTGTACTGGGCCACGTCGATCATCTCGTTTTTGGCCGCACTGATGGCGGCATGCACTGAACGGGGTGGCATCTTCTTGGGGTCGAGGTTGAAATCCCGGCAGATGTAACGGGTGAGCCTCACCGAGTCGGCCTGGTCGTAGATGGTGAAGCTGGCGGGGAAGTCGATGGCCTCCGACTCGTAGCGCAGGATCCGGGCACAGGCGGAGTGGAAGGTGCTCACCCACATCTTGTCGGCCACCGGACCCACGAGAGCGCCTACCCGGTGCTTCATCTCCTGAGCCGCCTTGTTGGTGAAGGTGATGGCCAAAAGGGCGAAAGGGGAGACGCCCTGCTGGTCGATGAGATAGCCGATGCGGTGGGTGAGGACGCGGGTCTTGCCCGACCCGGCGCCGGCGATCACCAGCATGGGGCCTCCGGGATGGGTGACCGCGTCGATCTGGGCCGGGTTCAGCCCCTCGGTGAGCGCGGTCGATGACACTCGGCCACACTACTGAGCTTCCCCTATCGGTATTCAGGTCAAGACCATTAGTGTTAATGGTCCTATGTCTGAGGTAGAGGCCACTGCCGAAGAACTCGTGGAGGTGCCTGAGCCGGCCGCGGCGCTCGAACCCGAGCCCATAGCCCAACAAGGCGAACCCGAAGCCGAGCAAGAACTCGAACCCGAGCCCATAGCCCAACAAGGCGAGCCCGAACCCGAACCCGAGCAAAGCGAAGCCGAGCAAGAGCTCGAGCCCGCAGCCAAGGAAGCCGACCCTCAAGCACCGCCGGGAGAGGCGGCGTCGCCCACAGTGGACGGGTTGACCGGCGGGACCATCGTGTCGGGGGCAGTCAAGACCAAAGCCGCCCACGAAATCGAGCTCGATCTGGGCGGCGGTCGGATCGGGGTCATCAGCCAGCGCTATTGGGGCGACGACCCGGCGGCCGACCTGACCCGGGAGTGCGTGCTGGGCGAAGTAGTCAACGCCGCCGTGCTGGTGCGCCAAGACCACAAGGGCCGCATTGTGCTTTCGCGGCTGTGGGCCTTGCAGCAGATCGCCTGGGTGGGCATCGCCCGGGCCGCCGCGGCCAACGAAGCGGTCACCGCCACCATCACCGCCGTGGTCAAGGGGGGGCTGTCGTGCGACGTGGGGGTGCGGGGGTTCATTCCGTCGTCGCTGATCGGCGTCGAGCCGGTGGAGAACCTCCAAGCGCTGGTGGGACGGGAGGTGCAGTGCAAGGTGGTGGAGGCTGACCAGGTGTCAGGCCGCCTGGTGCTGTCCCGCAAGGCGGTGGTCCGGGCCGAGCAGCGCAAAGCGGCCAAGGCTTTCCTGGAGACTATGTCGGCGGGCGACGAGCACACCGGCAAGGTGGTGGACATCCAGGATTTCGGCGCGTTCGTGGACATCCACGGCGTTCGGGGTTTGGTTCACACCACCGAGCTGGGATGGAAGCGGGTGCAGCATCCCAGCGAGGTGGTGAGCGTGGGTGACGAGGTGCAGGTGAGGGTCAAGTCGGTGCAAAAGCCCAAACAGCGGTTGAACTTGACCATGAAGCTCACCCCCGACCCGCTGGGCCAACTCGAAGTGGGCGCGGTGATTGCTGGGAGGGTGACTCGACTGGCCGACTTCGGCGCCTTCGTGGCTGTGAACGACGACATCGAGGGCCTGGTCCACATCACCGAGCTGGCCGAATACCGGGTGTACCACCCCGAGGAGGTGGTGCTCCCCGGCGAGGAGGTCTGGGTCAAAGTCCTGGCGGTGGACCGCAAGCGCCGCCGCGTCGACCTCTCCATCGCCCAAGCCGTCGCCGGCTGACCTCGAAAGTCTGGCAGGGTCGTCAGCGGATTGCTATGCTGCCTGAAATCTGGTGTCGCCAGCGTCGGCGGCACCACTAGGACAAGTGCATCGAGACCAGTGGGCCAATAGCAGCCCCCTTGATCCCCCCCGCCCCCCCACTCCCCCCCCCCCCCCTCCCCCCCCCCCCCACCCCCCCCCCCTCCTCCCCCCCCCCCTCCCCCCTCT
>JAPOSH010000138.1 GCA_026709815.1 bacterium
CGGGAGGGGCGGGAGGGGGGGGATCCACCCCGGCCATGGGGTCGCTCGCCTCGCGCGACCGTCGGATGGCGGGCCATAGAACCAAAATGCCGAACAGCACGATGAACGGGATCGCCGGTGTGATGTTGTCGGTGAGGGGCTCCAAGAAGGTGAACGACTCGGCCCAGTCGGGCGCGAAGGTGTTGAACACCGCCGTGCCCCAGCCCAAAATCAGGCCGCCCGCAAGGGCGCGGGGCAGGCTCACCAGGCGACCGATGGCGGCGGCCGCTATGGCCACCACCACCAGGTAGAAGAAGTCGGGAGCGATCAGGGTGTTGAAGCGAGGGGCGATCAGCACACCGGCCATGCCGGCAAACGCGCTGGAAAGCGCCCAGGCGAAGGCCGACACCCAATCCGCCCGGATACCGGCCATCTCCGTCATCCGGGGGCTTTCGACCACCGCCCGCATGGACAAGCCGATGGAAGTGAATCGGAACAGTGCGGCCAGCAACAGCGCTCCGCACACGGCCACGGCCATCTGGGCCAGCTCGTCCCGGCTGAAGGGGTAGACGCCGAACGGGTCGTAGAACACGCTGGCACCGTCGGGCACGATTCCGGTCGGAGTGCGCCCGGCAACGGGCTCGTACCTCACCAACAGCTCGAAGATCGCGGGAAGGGCCACGTTCAGTCCGATGGCCACCACGAGCTTCGCCACGGCACTGGCCGTGCGAAGCCTGCGGAACATCGTCCGTTCTAGCACCAGGCCGAGGGCCGGGGCGACCGCGAACACCGAGAGCAAGAGCGCGGGCACCGTCGACCATCCCCACTGGTTGACGGCGTGGAAATACAGCGCCGCGGAAATGTAGGCCTGAGCCCCGAACGCCAGGTTGAACACCCCAGAGGTCTTGTAAGTGAGGACGAAGCCAAGCGCTACGAGGGCGAAGACGGCCCCCGAGGGTGTCCCCTGCAGGACCGCCCGAAAGAAGTCCTCTCCGACCGAGGCCAAGATCACATTCGTACCCCCAGCTTGGACGCTCTAGGCCACGTGCGAGATCACTTGCGGCAATGCGCTGAGCGGATCAGCTGAAACTCGTGAGCTCAGGGTCGGACCAATCAGTGGTGGAGTTGTCCCAGCAGAGGAACGGGGCATCGGCCGTGCCCAGCAGCTCATACGCTCCCCCTTGAATCCTCACCGCGGCGATGCACTCCTTGCGGTACCCGTTGGTGATGCGATCTTCGGGAGTGGGCGGGTTGTGCTGGCGCGACCAGTCGGTCTCGTTGATCAGGCCATTGGCCGAGTACTCGGTGAGCCCGGTGTTGGTGGCCTCGACTATCGCTTCTCGGCTGAACTCGGGGCCGGCGGCCTTGAGGCCCGCAACGAACAAGTCGGCGTTGATCCAACCAGTCATCGTCGGCTCGCCTATGGCTCCCCCGTTAGCCTCCGTCCATTCCAGGAAATCAGCCACCGCCGCCACGCCGGTGGCCTCGAGGGGCGCATGCTGGATGGCGACGAGGTCGCCGTCCAAGAGCGACCCCAACTCGGCCGCCCAAACGTGGTCGTAGCCGTTGGCGTGGTGCATCGCTATCTGGTCGCGCACGCCTTGGCGCTCAAGCTCCTGCGCCAGGGTCGCCATCCCGTTGAGGTCGATGCACGAGACGACGAAGTCCACCCCGGCTTCGACCATGGCGGTCACCTGGGGGCCGATTCCGTTGGGCAGCCCGAACTCCAGCTCGTTGTTGAGGTAGACCGTCTCAGCCCCGATCTCTTCGGAGTAGCGGTCGATGGACTCCGCATAGGTGTTGGCGCAGATCCTTGAGTTCTCGGTGATCCCATAACCGATCGCCGCCACCCTGGTGGCGCCGGCTTGCTGGGCCAGGTAGGGAATGAAGCGATTGGTACAGGTGACACAGGCTGCTGCGGGCATGGGGAAATTGGTTTGCAAGCCGATTGCTTCGGTATGTATCCCCCAGCTGTAGTTGGGAATCCCGGCCTCGTCGAGGTCGGCCCAGCCGCTGGCGAAGAGCGTGGCTGTGAACGCGGCCAGCGCGTCATCTTCGGCGATGACCTCCAACGAGGCTGCCTGGTTGCTGAACAACTCGTCATCGATGCTCTGGTTGATCACAAGCTGGCGTCCGTACAGCCCGCCCTCGCTGTTCACCATGTCGAAGTACGCCTGCACTCCTGTCTGGTAGCAATCGAGGACGCAATTTCCGATCGGGTTGTTCGAATTCGTCCCGATGAGGGCGACGCCGATCTCCTCATCGCTGACGCCCGGTACGCCATCGAGGGGAACGAACACATGGCTCTGGTCTGGCTCTTCTGTGGCCTGCGGCTCGGGCTCTTCGGGCGCCGAGGTGGCCTGCGGCTCGGGCTCTTCGGGCGCCGAGGTGGCCTGCGGCTCGGAGGCCGCCGCGTCACCGTTGCCGGCCGATGAGTCGTCGTCGTTGCCGCACGCGGCCATAATCAGTGCGAGCCCTAGCATCACCGCCATCACCCAGCGAAACGAAAGCCTCATGTTCCCTCCTCATTCGTGGATGCCGTCAGACTAACCGACGGCATCCTCCTGCGTGCCCGGCTCACTATACTAGGTATACCAAACCTGGGAAAGAAGCATGGATCTCGAACTCTCCAACGATCAGCTCGCCCTCCGCGACAATATAAGAACCGTGCTCGAGGGGGCCTGCCCGCCCGACGCCGTGCGGGCGGTATACGAGGGATCCGGGGATTCAAGGGCGCTGTGGGAACAGGTGGCAGACCTCGGCTGGCCCGGCCTGTCGGTGCCGGAAAGCGCCGGTGGTTTGGGGCTGGGTTTCGTCGAGGTGGCTCTTCTCGCCGAGGACCTCGGGCGGGCAACCGCGCCGGGGCCGCTGTTGGCCACCGCTTCTCAGCTCACCCCGGCACTGGTCGAAGCCAAAGCGCATAGCGAGCTAGAGGAGGTGGCCTCCGGCAGGCGAACCGGGGCCCTGGCTGTTTCAGAATGCGGCCGGTGGCGGCCTGACCAACCTCAGACTGCGGCCGCGCCCACCGCAGACGGGTGGGGCGTTTCGGGAGCGAAAACCGATGTCTGTTCGGGGACCGAAGTCAGCTCTTTCGTTGTCTGGGCCGCCCATGACCGCACCGGCGCACCCGGGCTCTTCCTCGTGGAGGCCGGCGATGCCGAGGCGCGGCCAAAGCCGTCCATAGAGCCGACCCTCGCCCTCACCGATGTCGAGTTCGACGAGGCCCCGGCCACCGCACTCGTCGAACCGGGTGACGGCTCGAGCGATGCGGTCGAGCGGGTGCTTCAGCACGCGGTGGTGGCCATGGCGATGCAAACGGTGGGGGCTTGCCGAAGGATCTTCGAGGTCACGCTGGAGTACGCCAAGGTGCGCGAGCAGTACGGGCGGCCGATCGGCTCGTTTCAGGCCGTCAAACACCGTCTTGCCGACCTCTTCTTGGCGGTGGAGCGCGCCACTGCCGTTTGCTATTACGCCAGCTTGTGCATCGCCGAAGACAGTGAGGGCCGGGCGGCGGCCGCTCATTCTTCCAAGATCGCGGCCGGGGACTGCCAGAGGCTTCTGGCCCGAGACGGGCTTCAACTCCACGGCGGCATCGGCTTCACCTGGGAGAACGACCTGCACTTTCTGCTCAAGCGGGCCAAGGCGGGCGAGTTGCTGTGCGGGAGCAGCCGCTTCCACCGCGGCGAGCTGGCGGCCATTCTGGGACTCGCGGACAAGGGGGAATCATGAAACTCCGCTACGACGACGACGTGGAGCGTTTCCGAGCCCAATTCCAGGAATGGCTCGACGAGAACCAGCCGACTCCCGAGGAGATGGAGTCGGCGCCGGTCCGCTCCTCCGCCCACCGGCCCCCGTGGGCCCAGCGCGGGGCCCGGCGGATGTTCGACGACGGCTGGCTGGGTCCGGGCTGGCCGCCTGAACTCGGCGGTCGCAAAGCCGAGGCGGTTGAGACCCTGGTCTCCCTTGAAGAGCTCTACAA
>JAPOSH010000111.1 GCA_026709815.1 bacterium
GGCTGACGTAGTCGTCAAGCCGGTAGCCGGAGGCCGATCCGCTGGTGGAGTGCATCACATAGACCGTCCGTCCTGCGAGATCCTGGGGCTGCTGGCCGTCCCGGGCCTTGCGGTTGACTGCGGCCCGCCAGCCGGCGAGGCCCACGAAGCACACTGCGGCGGGTTGGAGCCACTCCACCAGCCAACTCAACCGCTTGAGGCCTCGGCGGTACTCCTCGTTGCGGAGCGCGTCGGCCCGGGGAGTCGCCCGCTTCACCAGGTCGGTCATGCCGATTCCGTGATCGATCAGCGCTCGTCGGGGATCCCGATCGGCGCTCACTAGCCCCGCGGCACGCGCCGCCGGCCAGAAGCGGTTGCCGGGGCGGGCGAAACCGGCGCCGGCGTCGGCGGAATACAGGCTGGGGTTCAGGCCGCAGACGAGCAGGCGCATATCCGGGCCGACGGTGTCGGGCAGGGTGCGGGCCCGGCGGCCCTTCACGATGAGCGTGGCCGCCTTGGGAGGCCGGTCGATCCGTTGCAGTTCATCGAGGGCGAACCCGGCGCCCTCGATCAGCGGCGCGACCTGCTCCTCGGGCCACGAACAAAAGCGCCGTCTCGGGAAGTCGTCGTCGGCGAACGGCTCGAGGTCGGCGTCGCCCTCCAAGAGGCGGAGTTCCACGGGAGCATCGAGCGCCAAGGCCTGATGCAGGTCGGCGAGGGCCAGCGGAACACGGCGGCGGTCGATGCGGACATAGCTGCGCGAGGCCACGGCGTCTTGATCGGCCATGGGCTGCTCGCTTTCTAGCGGTGCGGCCAGATCTTTTTGAACAGCCGGGCGATCGCCGCGCCGAGCAGGGCGCCGGCCACCACGTCGGAGGCGTGGTGGGTGCGCACGTGCATCCTGCTGGCCGACACCACCCCCGCGACCGCCCAGTACGGCCAGCGGCGTCGTCGGGACTCGGACAAAAGCGTGGCCGCCACCATCGCCGCGCTGGCGTGGCCGCTGGGGAAGCTGCTGGTGATGGGCTGGCGCAACCGGTGGGGGTGGTCGGTCTCCGCCAGGGGGCGGGAGCGGTTGAACGTCGATTTGATCGGCCCGTTGACCAGCGCCGACTCCGCTATCAGGGCCGTTGAAACCCGCAAGGCCCGGCGCCGCCCCCGCGCTGAGGACGCCCCCGCCCAGGCCAAGGCGTGCCAAAGAATGCTGAAGTTGGCCAGCTCCGAGGCGGTGTAGAACACCCGGTCAGCCACCAGGTTGCCCCGCAGGCGCTCGAAGAGCTGCTCGGCGGGTTTGTCGAACGCCTCTGCGGCGGTCTCCAATCGGGTCACCCGCCGGCTTCTCGGATCGCCTCGTAGGCCACCCCCACTTCGTGGTTGGCGTCTCTCAGCACCGTGTAGCCGGCTTCGTCGCGGATCTGCTCGAGGTTCTCGGCCACGTCCTCCACGGTGAGGTCGGGGTTGTAGTAGCCCGGGGTTCGACCGACGAAGAAGCGGGCCACCGTGCCCCCGGCCGCGGAGTACACCTCACCTGAGACCGGGCAGTCCTCATGGGCCAGGAAGCAGACCACCGGGGCGACCAGCGCCGGGTTCATGGCCTCTTGGAGCTCCTCGCCGAAGATGGCCTCGGTCATGCGGGTGGTGGCCACCGGGGCGATGCAGTTGGCCTTGATGTTGTACTTGGCCCCCTCCAGGGCCAGCGTGTTGGTGAGCCCGACCAGGCCCATCTTGGCCGCGCTGTAGTTGGACTGGCCGAAGTTGCCCAGCACGCCGGCGTTGGAGGTGGCGCACACGATGCGTCCATATCCCTGCTCGCGCATCTGGGTGAAGGCCGGCCGGGTGACGTTGAACGCCCCTCGGAGATGGACGGCCAGCACCGGGTGGAGATGGCCGTCCTCAAGTTTGTGGAAGGTCTTGTCCCGCAGGATGCCGGCGTTGTTGATCACGATGTCCACCCGCCCGAAGGCCTCCAGCGCGGTGGCGGTGATAGCCGCCCCGCCTTCGGAGGTGGCCACCGAGTTGGCGTCGGCCACTGCCTCGCCGCCGCCGCTGTTGATCTCGTCGGCCACCCGCTGGGCCGGCCCAAGTCGTTCACCACCAGCCGGGCTCCCCGTCGGGCCAGCTCCAAGGCGTACAGGCGCCCCAGCCCGCCGCCGGCACCCGTCACGATCGCCACCCGGTTGTCAAAGCTCAAAGTCATGGCCCGAAGACTACGGCGGTTGAAGGCGCTATAGGTAAGCGCCGGGGGTGGTAAGGGGATAGCGGCGCCAGCGGCGGGGGGTGGTGATGATGGCGCGGGGGTAGTCCTCGAAGAGCCAGCGGGCGAAGTTCCGCCGGGTCCAGGGGGTGAGACCGGCGATCCGCACCGCCCCCCGGGCGCCGGAGCGGGTGGCCAACACCCTCCCGAGGCGTCGAGCCATGCGATGGTCGGCGAACAGCTCCTGGCGCGCGAAGCGTCGGTAGCGGGCCATCACCGATCGGGCGTCATCTGGACCGGCCAGCACGGCATTGGCCGCGCCGATGCCGGTGAGCAGGGCCTGCCCGATGCCCTCGCCGCTCATCGGGTCGGTGGCCGCCGCGGCGTCGCCTGCGAACATGGTTCGGCCGGCGGTAAGCGGGATCTTGTCGATGCGAGCGGGAATGGGCCAGGCCCGATGGGCGGCCTCGGGAGCGGCGCCATGGCCGAGCACGGCGCGGATGTGATCTCGCGCCAGCAGGTCGCGCCATAGCCCGCCCATGTCGCCCACCGCCACCGGACCGCCGCGGCGCACGCCGAACCCCACGTTGGCCCGGCCGCCGGGCAGGGGGAACGACCACATATAGCCGGGCAGTATCTCCTCCTCGAACCACACCCACAGTGCCCGGCTGGCCGAAGGGGCAACCCCCGACCAGTACTGGCGGAACGCATGCCAGTCGCCCCGGTAGCCGTCGTGAGCCTGCCCCAGGAACTTGCGGGTGGGCGACCACATCCCATCGGCGGCAATGGCGTAGAGAGCGGTCACCGTTCCCTGGCCCTCCACTTCCAGAGTCACTCGGCCGTCGTCTTCAGACACCCCCCGGCAGGCAGCGCCCTCCACCATTTGGGCGCCCTCGTCCTTGGCCCTCTGCACGAGGGCGCTGTCCAGCTCGCTCCGGGGCACGACCGCCGCGAACTGCCCGCCGGAGCGGGGAAGGGGAAACTCGACGATGCGGCCGGAGGGAGATCGGACGTACACGTCTGCCACCGGCATCCACGTGTTGATGAGGCTCGGGTTCAGCCCGAGGCCCTCGAGCAGTCTCAGCGCGCCGGCGGTGAGCCCGTCGCCGCAGGCTTTGGGACGGGGGAACCGAGCCTTGTCCACCATCACCACCCGCTTGCCGGCCCGCGCCATGGTGATCGCCGCCGCGCAGCCGGCCGGCCCCGCGCCGATGACGGCTGCGTCCCAATCGCCGCTCATCGATTTCGACGGGCTCATGCGGCCTGTTCCTCCGCTTGCCCGGGCTGAGCTTGCCCGAGTCGGGCTTCGGGGTCGGAGGCGGGTGTTTCAGGAGGGTCGGCCTCGGGCAGCGCGTCTTTTGCCTCTTGTTCGGGTTGTTCGGGCGGGGCAATGGTGCAGAGGTCGGCCCTGCCGTCCCCGTTGAGGTCGGCGGGCGCATGGGTGCCGACGCAATTCCAGGGGAGCACGCAGTCCCCAGGCAGCCCTTCGGCGTCCAACTCAGCCTCGCCGTCGCCGTTGGCATCGAGCGGCAGCACCGAAGACGTGCACGCCCCCTGGCAGTTGACTCCCTCTCGGGGCTGGTAGAGCGCGGTTACCGAGTCCCGCAGCACCGTGCCGTCAGAGTAGGTTCGGCTGCGCTCGGTGGTCCGCAGGGTGCAATGCCGCCGCGGGGTGTCGTAGCGGTTGGTCCACTCC
>JAPOSH010000018.1 GCA_026709815.1 bacterium
CCGCCCGCCGGGAGGCGTGGGCCATGATCGACGGTCTGCGCGATCTCGGGGTGACCGTCCTGCTCACCACCCACTACATGGACGAGGCCCAGAGCCTGGCCGACCGCATCTCGGTGATCGCCGCGGGAAAGATCATCGCCGAGGGCACGGCCGCAGACCTGGCTGAGGCGGCTTCGCTGGGAACCCGCATCTCCTGGGACGCCCGAGAGGCGCCGCTGGCCGACTTGCCCGAGCAGCTCCGAGCCGCGGCAATGATGTTTGATGAGACCGGCTGGCATGGGCCCCTGAGCACGAGCGAAGCCGAGGGCGCCACGAAGCTCGCCGTTCGCACCAACGAGGTCACCGATACCGTGGCCGCGCTGTTGCAGGCCGCCGGGAGGCGGGGCGCCAAGATCGAGTCGCTGGAGGTGCAGGCCCCCACTCTGGAAGACGCCTATCTGGCGTTGATCGGCGATGCCGACCCGGCCGAAGGGCGCAACCCATGAGCACTCGGGGACTCCAGCAGCTTGCGACGCAGACCCGTTTCGACTTCGCGCTGCTGTGGCGCAACCCGCTGGCCAGCTTTTTCACCGTCGTCCTGCCGCTCATCTTCTTATTCGTCCTCACTGCGCTCTTCGGCAATGATTTGGTCACTCCTTTCGGCCCGAAGCTCGCCAGTCGCTTCGTGCCGGGAATCATGGCCTTGGCCGTGGTCCAAGCAGCCTTCGTGAATCTGGCCATCGTCACTGTCTTTCGCCGCGAGCGGAGCATCCTGAAGAGAGTGCGGGGCACCCCCATGCGCCCCTGGACGTTCATGGGCGCACAGGTTGCCACCTCTTACGCCGTGATCGGCCTCATGGCGGTGCTGATGGCTTTGATCGGCTGGGCCGTCTACGACGTGGAACTGTTGTGGCGAACGGTCCCCAGCCTGATCGTGACCCTGATCATCGGGGGCGCAATGTTCTGCGCCCTCGGTCTGGCCTTCACCAATGTGGTGCCCAACGAGATGTCGGGGCCGCCTTTGCTCAACCTGATCGTCTTGCCGCTCTACTTCGTCTCCGACGTCTATGTGCCGGCCACCGACGACACACCCCGGGCCATCACCCTGATCGGCGACATATTCCCCATCAGGCATCTGGCGGTGGCCCTGCAACGGAGTTTCGACCCGCTCAGCGACGAGTCGATTTGGCCTATAGCCAACTGGCTGGTCATGGCGGCGTGGGGCGTGGCCGCCGCCCTCATCGTCACCCGATGGTTCCGCTGGACTCCCCGAAGCTGACACGCTGAGCATGGCGTCCTACGCGTCTTCGGTCGTGGTCGTCGGGTCGGGGGCGGCCGGGTTGACGGCGGCGTTGGCCGCGGCGCAGGCGGGGGCCGAGGTGACCGTGGTGGAGCGGGCCCCGGTGCTGGGCGGGACCACTGCGCTGTCGGGAGGCTTGGCCTGGATGCCGGCCAACCGGTTGATGGCTGCTGAAGGGGTGGGCGACTCCCCCGCCGAAGCCCGGCAGTACCTGCGGGCGCTCCGTCTGGGGGATGTAGACGACGAGTTGCTGGATTCCTTCACCCACCAGGCGCCGTCGGTGGCCGATTGGCTGGAATCGACCACCGGGTTGTCGTGGCAAACCGTCCCCTACCCCGACTACCACCCCGAACTGCCCGGTGGAAAGCCCGGCCACCGCCCCCTGGAGCCCCAGCCCCGCGAGGCCCCGCCAGAGCTGAGCCAGAGAATCCGCACTGCCCCCAATGTGACCGCCCCGATCACTTATCGAGAGCTGGCGACGGGAGATTTCAGCCGAAGCGAGGTCGCCGCCCGATCCCGGCGCGGGCTTATCACCATGGGCCGATCGTTGATCGCCTCGTTGGTGGAGGCCGCTGAATCTCTCGGCGCGACGATCCACGCCGGCACCGGCGTGGACGGGTTGGCCCAGTCGGGCGGCACGGTCAACGGCGTGCGCGTGGGCCACGAGGTGCTGGCCGGCCGGGTGATCCTGGCCTCCGGCGGATTCGAGCGGGATCCGGCTTTGGTGCAAGCATTCCTGCGGGGTCCGATGACCGGACCAGTCGGCGCGCCCGGCCTCGACGGCAGCGCTCTGCGGATGGCGCTGGCCGCCGGAGCCGAGCTGGGCAACATGGCCGAGGCCTGGTGGTGCCCCGCCATGACCGTGCCCAGAGAGGCCATCGGCGAGGAGCCCTTCCACCGGCTGGTGCTGACCGAGCGGGCTCGGCCCGGCTCGCTGATGGTGGACTCCCGGGGACGGCGGTTCGTGAACGAGGCCCGCAACTACAACGACACCGGCCGGGCCATGCATGCTTTCGACCCCACCGGGTTCTGCTATTCGGCGGCCACTGCTTGGCTGGTGTTCGATGCCGGCTACCGTCGCCGCTACCGCCTGGGGCCGCTGCGGCCGGGCGGACCCGACCCCGAGTGGCTGCACCGGGCCGACCGCTTGGCCGACCTCGCTGAAGCTCTTGGCGTCGATGCCGACGAGCTGGCCGCCTCGGTGACGCGGTTCAATCAGCTCGCCTCCGCGGGCGACGACCCCGACTTCGGCCGGGGCCGTTCGCTGTACGACCGCTTCGTCGGCGATCCGACGGCCCCGCACCCCACGCTCGGACCGGTGGAAGAGCCGCCGTTCTACGCCGTTCGCCTCCATCCCGGCTGTCTGGGCACCAAGGGCGGTCCCCGAACCGATGCCCGGGGGCGAGTGCGCCGCCAAGGCGGCGGCCTCATCGAGGGCCTCTACGCGGCGGGCAACGCCGCCGCTAGCCCTTTGGGCTCTGCCTACCCCGGCG
The DNA here is from genome assembly GCA_026709815.1 of bacterium. Taxonomy (GTDB): domain Bacteria; phylum Actinomycetota; class Acidimicrobiia; order Acidimicrobiales; family Bin134; genus Poriferisocius. The sequence continues at coordinate 2,773 of JAPOSH010000018.1, forward strand.
CGGGCGGCACCATCGGCCCGCTGCTCGTCGCCGCCCGAGCCGCCGGCACCGCAGCCGCCGCGGACTAGCACATCTCGCGGTCTTTGACTCTTTCCTGTGGATATGTGGAAATGACTGTGGATACAAGGTATTCAGATATTTTTCAATATATTCAACAGTCCACATCATCCTGACCACCATGTACTATTCGTACATGAATGAAGTGGCAGTGAGCGAAGCGAGAAACCGGTTGGCCGAGGTGATCGAGGAGTGCCGGCGGTCGGGTGAGCCGGTCTCGGTCACTCGGCGGGGTCGGCGGGTCGCGGTGATCTTGGATTCGGACGCCTTCGACCGGCTCACTGACACCGCAGACGACATTGAGGATCGCCGCGAACTCGAGGCAGCTCGGGCCGACGGCGACTATGTGCCCTGGGACGAGGTCAAAGCTGCCCTGGGACTCGGGTGAGCCGATACACCGTTGAGATCGCCCGACGAGCGATCAAGGCGATCGCCGGGTTGCCGCGCCGGGAGCAGCAGCGGGTCCGGGCGGCTATAGACCTCTTGGCCGAGCAGCCGAGGCCTCCTGGCTGCGTCGCCCTCACCGGCGAGGAGTCCGTATACCGAGTGCGGGTCGGCGATTACCGCATTCTGTACGCGATCATCGATGCTCGCTTGGTGATCCAGGTGATCCGCGTCGGCCACCGCCGGGACGTCTATCAGTGCCGATGCAACCGAGGACTCGAGAATTGACGGAGGTTGGAAATGGGAAGATTGTTTTTGGCGACAATCTGACGGTGTTGCAGGGTTTGGCCGATGCCAGTGTTGATCTGATCTACATCGACCCTCCGTTCAACACCGGCAAACGCCAGCAGCGGGAACAGATCAAGACTATGCGCGATGAGGCCGACGGCGACCGGACCGGCTTTGCCAGCCGCCGCTATCGCACCATCCGCCTCGGCAAGTCGGGTTACGAGGACGCTTTCGACGACTACATGGGCTTTCTGGCCCCCCGCTTCGAGGAGGCCCGCCGGGTGCTGGCCGACACCGGCAGCTTCTTCTGCCACATCGACTACCGGGAAGTCCACTACTGCAAGGTG
>JAPOSH010000202.1 GCA_026709815.1 bacterium
CTCCCCCGCGGCCAACCTGCCGGTCGGCGAGCAGGCACACGACTTGGCCGGCCCGCAACGACCCGATGAGCACCGAGGCCGCCTGCGGGCCCAGCGGAACGATGTCGATCCCCATGCGGCGCCGCTCCTCCACCATCCAGTCGAACAGCCGCGGCGGCTTGAGCGGCTCGACCACGGAGATCACTCGGTAGCCGGCGACGCGGGCCATCCACGTCCCTGCCCACTCCCAGCCCCCGAGGTGGGGAAGGGCCAGGATCGGCGCGGTGCCGGCGTCGATGGCCTCTTGGATGTGGTGATACCCCTGATGGCTGAACCCGGCTTGAACCTCGGCGTCGTCCAAGTCGCCGATCCGAGCGCCGTCGTACCAATAGCGGGCATACGATTCGAACGACGCCCGCACCGCCTGGGCCAACGCCTCCCCCTGCAAGTGAGGCCCGCAAACCCTCTGGAGACGGCGCTCGGTGATGAGGCGGCGCTCGGGCAGCAGCCGATAGGCGGCGCGGCTGATGGCCCGGGCGAGGGCCGTGCCCACTGGCCGGGGCAGGTGGCGGGCCAAGGCGGCCCCGCTGCGATAGAGCACCAGATCGGCCGAGAGACGGCGGGTGCGGGCGATGGGCGGCAGCGGAGCAGCCGCCCCGGTCTCGCCGTTCATGCCGGGCGGACGAAGGCGGCCTGGCGCCAGACCTTGGCGAACCGGTACAAAGCCGTCGCCGCGGTCAGCCCCAGCATGGCCCACAGCACGGGGATCAAAACGAAGCTGAACGCCAGCCCGGCGCCCAGCACCACAAACCGCTCGGCCCGCTCCATGAGGCCGCCCTTGGCGTCGAGCCCCAGGGACTCGGCTTTGGCCCGTTGATAGGAGACCAGCGAGGCCACTGCCATGAGCGCCACCGGCAGCATGAACACCTGGCCGGGCTCGGTGGCGCCCAGATGCCAGGCCACGCCCCCGAACAAAAGGGCGTCGCACACCCGGTCGCTGACCGAGTCGAAAAAGGACCCTCGAACCGAACTGGTGCCCGAGGCCTTGGCGATGGGCCCGTCGAGGGCGTCGGGAATCCCGGTGAGGATCAAAAAGACCAAGCCCAGGATCAGATGGCCGCGGCCGATGACCACCGCGGCCACGGTGGCCATGGCGATGCCGAAGAAGGTGACCGCATCAGCGCTGACGCCCATCCGACAGAGGACGGCGCCAATGGGATCGAGCCCTCGATTGACTGCCGAGCGCCAATTCCCGTCGAACATGTGCCCGCCATTGTACTTCTCGAGCGTTTCCCATCTCAGCCCAGTAGCCAAGTCTGGGCGCAAAAGCTGCTCGGAGTCTTGCCGTCAGTGCTGGCTGAGATCGCTCCAGTCCTCGGGATTGGGCTGCACCAGCTGGTCGACCACATCGCCGGAGATGCCGTCTACGAACACCAGGCCCCGCTGGTCGGGCTGGGGCTCATTGGAATAGAGCAGGATCCGCCAGGTGGGGCGGCTGAACCAGCCCCGCCACCCCATCTGGGCCGACGCATGGCCCACGGGAAAGCCCACGGCGCCGACGGCGATCACCAACGCGTCCGACTCGTCGATCTTCAGCTCCTTGCCGCAGATGAAGCCGTAGAGGGCGAAAACAGCCAGGGCGATCGCCGCGCCCAGAATGCCCCCGTTGACCAGCGGGCTGTCGGCGGAGGTGGCCCACACCGCCGTGCAGACCACTGCGGCCGACAAGTAGATGATGGCCGGAATCCGGCGGCGGCTGTTGTTGGGAAAAAGGTAGGGGCCGACGTACTCGCTGACGTTCAGCTCTGAGGGAAGCTCATCGGTTATCTCGGCATCGGACATCGCCTCGCTATGGGCAGGTCCCTGTTCGACGTCGGACATCGCCCTGTTCTCGGGCAAGCTCGGCTCGGCGTCGGTCACATCGCGAGGCTAGCGGTCTTCCCAGGCTCGTCTGAGCTTGGACCATGACTCGGCCAGGGGCTCGGGGAGCACTCGGGTCTCGGCTGCGGCAGTCATGAAGTTGGTGTCGCCCTGCCAGCGGGGCAGGCAGTGGACGTGCAGGTGATCGGGCACGCCGGCGCCGGCGGCCGCCCCCAGGTTGAGGCCCACGTTCACACCGTCGGGGGCATAGGCCCGGCGGATGGCCGCCACCGCGGCCAAGACCGCGGCCCAGAGCTCCTCGCTCTCGTTTTCGCTGAGATCGGCCAGATCGGGCGCCGGCCGGTTGGGCGCCACCAACAGGTGGCCGCTGCCGTAGGGGTAGGCGTTGAGCACCGCGAAGCAGGTCTGGCCCCGCCACAAGATGCCGGTGTCCTCCTCGGGTTCGGGAGCGGCCAAGATCTGCTCGAACAGGGTGGGGGCGCCCGGCTCGGGGCCGACCCCGTCAATGCCCGCCACATAGCGGCTGCGCCACGGCGCCCACAACCGCTCAAGCATCAGCGCCACCCCAATCGCCAGCGCGTCGACCCTGCTCTTTCGCCCACGCTGAACAGCTCCATTCCAGCCAAGCTGTCGCAATGCTCCACTAGGGTTTGCAGCAAGTGGACGGCTCCTTCTTCGACTCGCCAATCCTATACTCGCCCTACGAATACCCGTCTCGGCATTGGGAGCTAGACGACTACCGCCGACCCACGAACCAGGTCATCCCATCTCGACGCCCGGCTTCGTACATAACCCCTGTGCCCAGGCCGAAGAAGCAAAGCGCCAAGGCCTGAGCTTCCCTCCTTTTCGTGGGGGCATGCTCTATAGGGAGGAGCTGTGTCCAGATTGCGAAGAGGTTTCGATCGGGAGTTCCGTGATGGGGCTGTTCGGGTCGTCGAGGAGACCGGCAGGCCGGTGGCTCGCGTGGCCCGGGAGCTCGGTGTGTGTGAGGGCACGCTGGGGAATTGGGTGCGCCGGGACGCTGCCGGGCGGGCCGGAGGGCTGACCGCGGATGAGCGGGCCGAGCTGGCGAGGCTCCGCAAGGGGGTGGCCGAGTTGGAGATGGAGCGTGATGTTCTCAAACGATCCGTGGTCGGCTGGGTGAACGAGGCAACGCGGTGACCGCAGAGTTCATCGCTGCCCAGAGGACCGATCACGGTGTGCCTCATGCGGTGGCCTGCCGGGCGCTGGATGTGGCGCCCTCGACGTTCTATAAGCACCTCGATCGGCCGCTGACTCAGATGCAGGTCCGCCGCCGGGCCGCGGACGCTGAGGTGAAGAGGGCGTTCGACCGCTCCCAGGGGACCTACGGGTCGCCCAGGGTGCGCGCCCAGTTGCGCCGAGACGGCGTGTCAGTGTCGAAGAAGACGGTGGAGGCGTCGATGGCCCGCCAGGGCCTGTGCGCCCGCCCCAACAAGAAGAAGGGCCTGACCAGCCAGAACCCCGGCAACGCCGCTCCTGAGGACCTGTTGAGGCGGGACTTCAGCGCATCGGGTGTCAGCCAGAAGCAGTTTGGCGGCTTCAAAGAGGTCAAAACCGCCGAGGGCCCGGTGTTTTTGGCCACGGTCCTGGACCTGTGCTCGAGGCGCATGGCCGGCTTCGCCACCTCCCCGACCGCCGAGCTGGCCAAGGCCGCCGTCAACACCGCCGTGGCCACCAGAGGCGGCGACATCAAAGGCGTGATCTTTCACTCCGACAAGGGAAGCCAATACACCGCCGGAGCCTTCGCCAAAGCCTGCCGGCGCCTCGGCATCGCACGATCCACCGGAAGAACCGGCAACGCCCTGGACAACGCCCCAGCCGAGTCGTTGTTCTCCACCCTCCAGCACGAGCTCATCGACCGCCGCTCCTGGACCACCAAAGCCCAAGCCTGAGGTTCCCCCCGTTGGCTGGACACGTGGTTTATGCGGCTTGGTTTAGTCGTTG
>JAPOSH010000172.1 GCA_026709815.1 bacterium
CACTGGATGAAGAACACGGTGACGGCGTCGATGAGCCGGGCCACCACCCGCCGCCACACCGCGGCCACCGGATACGACTTCCCGTCGGGGCCGGCCACGATGGTCGCTCCCTCGGGGAACTCCCTCTCGCCCACCGGGCTGTTGCTTCCGGTCACGGCTAGGCCCTCACCGCGTCGTCACAGCAGCTCTTCGACCAACTCCGAGGGGCGGGCGATCACGGCCCGGTCGCCCCGCACCACCACGGGGCGCTGCATCAGCTTGGGGTGCTCCATCAGCAGATCGACCACGGCGTCGGCGCTCTGGTAGCGGCCGATGTCCAGCCCGAGCGCTTTGAAGTGGCTGTCCTGTCGGATCAGGTCGGCCGGCGCGTTGGGAAGCAGATCCAAGAAGCGCTCCAAGTCGTCCCGCCCCAGGGGGGTTTTGAGGTAGTAAACGACATCGAACTCGATGCCGCGCGCCTCGAGGATCTCGAGCGCGCCCCGGGACTTGCCTCAACCGGGGTTGTGGTAGACGACGATCTCAGCCATCCCCCGACGTTACCTCAGCGCTGTGTAGGCGCGAACATTGTAGTGGCGTTGTAGTGTTGATTTTGAAGGCCATGCGAGCCATGCTGGCAGAACACAAGGAGCGATTGGCTATGGAGCTTGCTATACGCGAGGCGAAGGCGCGCCTTTCGGAGCTGGTGGCTGCCGCCCGCAACGGTGAGCGTGTCGTCATCACCAAACACGGCCAACCGGCCGCCGAACTAATTCGATGCGATCGGCGCGGTGGGATCGACTTCGACAAGCTGGAGGAGGCACGGCGGTGCCTCGGAATCGATGGCGACGGCGAAGGGTGGCCAGAGGAATTCAATGCTCCTGCCTTTAGTCGCCATGTGCTCGGCCTAGATGACGGATAGCTCGGTTGGCAATGCGCGTTTTGTTGGACACTTCCTACCTGTACGACTTCATGGACAGGCCGGGAAAGCTGCTGGATTATGAGCGCCGAGCATTGGCGGCGCGAGAGACGCAGCTTTACGTGAGCTCGGTGTCGATCTGGGAGATGCGGCTCAAGTACCGCTCCCGCTATCAATCAGGCGCACGCAAGAGCCGTTTTGCCCCCGAAGATGTGATTGCCGCTCTCGAGGATCAGGAGGTCACGTTTCTGCCGATGACAATGCTCCATGCTGCCCGGGTTTTGGAGACGCCGCTTCTTCACAAGGATCCATTCGACGAGTTGCTGCTTGTGCAAGCCCAAGAAGAAGGCCTCAGGCTGCTCACCGCGGACAAGCAACTCGTCACACACCCCCTTGCCATTGCCGCCCACGAGCTCGGTTGACAAAGCTGAGTCCCAATCGGCTGGGGAACCCGTCACCCTCTAGCATTGCGCCATGCACGACATGGTGATCAAGGGCGGTTTGATTGTGGACGGCACCGGTGTTGCGCCGTTCACCGGGGATGTGGCCATCGACGGGGATCGGATCGCCGGGGTGTATCCGGGTGGCAACCCCGACTTGGAGGCAAAGGAGGTCATCGACGCAGCGGGGTTGCTGGTGACGCCCGGGTTCGTGGACTGCCACACCCACTACGACGGCCAGGTGACCTGGGATCCGGTGCTGGAGCCGTCGGCCCACCATGGGGTGACCACGGTGATGATGGGCAACTGCGGGGTGGGTTTCGCCCCGGTGCGACCCGGCGCCGAGGAATGGCTGATTCAGCTCATGGAGGGCGTGGAGGACATTCCCGGCGCCGCCCTGTCGGAGGGGATCACCTGGGAGTGGGAGACCTTTCCCGAATACCTCGACGCCCTGGAGCGCAAGCCCCTGTCGCTGGATGTGGGCTGTCAGGTGCCCCACGGCGCGGTGCGGGCCTATGTGATGGGCGAGCGCGGGGCCCGCAACGAGCCCGCCACCCCCGAAGACATCGCCCAGATGCGCGACATCGTGGCCGAGGCGCTGCGGGCCGGGGCCTTCGGCTTCTCCACCTCTCGCACCATCGCCCACATGGCCATCGACGGCGAGCCGGTGCCGGGCACATTCGCCGCCGAGGACGAGCTGTTCGGCATCGGCGAGGCCTTGGCCGAGGTGGGCCACGGCGTGTACGAGCTGGCCCCCGCGGGGGTGATCGGCGAGGACCTGGCCGCCCCGGCCAAAGAGGTGGACTGGATGCGCCGGCTGTCGGCCGAGGTCGGCTGCCCGGTCACCTTCGCCCTGGTGCAGGTGGACGCCGCCCCTGAGCTGTGGCGGGAGATCATGGACTTGTCGGCCGACGCCGCAGCCGAAGGCGCCCGGCTCCACCCGCAGGTGGCCCCCCGGTGCAATGGGATTCTGATCGGGCTGCAAACCAATCACGCCTTCAGCAGCCGGCCCAGTTTCGCCGAGATCGCCGAGCTGCCCCTGGCCGAGCTGGTGGCCGAGCTTCGCCGTCCCGAGCGCAAGGCGGCCATCTTGGCCGAGGAGAGCTCGTTCACCAACCAGTTCGCCGAGTACATGGGCACCCAGCTCCACCGCATCTACGTGCTGGGCGATCCCCCCGACTACGAGCCCGGCCCCGACCGGTCGGTGGCCTCCATCGCCGAGTCCCAAGGCCGACAGACCCAGGAGCTGCTCTACGATCTTTTGCTGGAAGACGGCGGTCGGGCGCTTTTGCTGTTCCCGTTCCTCAACTACAGCCACGGCAGCGCCGACGCGGTGCGGGAGATGTTCCTGCATCCTTCCGGGGTGTCGGGCCTGTCCGACGGCGGGGCCCACTGCGGGGCCATCTGCGACGCCTCCATGCCCACCTGGCTGCTCACCTTCTGGGCCCGCGACCGCCAGCGGGGCGAGGGGCTCCCCTTGGAGTTCGTGGTGCAAAAGCAGTCGCGCGACACCGCCCGGCTGTTCGGCCTCACCGACCGGGGCACGCTGGAGCCGGGCATGAAGGCCGACGTGAACGTCATCGACCACGAGCGGCTTGTGCTGCACCCGCCCAAGCTGGTGGCCGATCTGCCGGCGGGGGGCCAACGGTTCGACCAGCAGGCCACCGGCTATGTGGCCACCCTGGTCAGCGGGGTGGTGGCCCGCCGCAATGGAGAAGACACCGGGGCCCGCCCCGGCAGGCTGCTTAGAGCCGGAGCAGCGGGCTAGACGACCAAAGCCGAGCAACACAAAAAAGAACAAGACGAGAGGACCAGCAATGCTTGATCTGGTGATCGCCAACGGCACCATCGTGGACGGCACCGGCGCCGACCGGTTCATGGGCCACGTCGGGGTCAAGAACGCCAAGGTGGCGGTGGTGGACCGCAGCGGCGGTCCCGCCCCCGAGGCGGCCGAGATCATCGACGCCGCCGGGTTGCTGGTGACCCCGGGCTTCGTGGACTGCCACACCCACTACGACGGCCAGGTCACCTGGGACGACATGCTCCAACCGTCGTCCAACCACGGGGTGACCACCGTGGTGATGGGCAACTGCGGCGTCGGGTTCGCCCCGGTGCGCCCTGGCGCCGAGGAATGGCTCATTCAGCTCATGGAAGGGGTGGAGGACATCCCCGGCGCCGCCTTAGCCGAGGGGATCACCTGGGGATGGGAGAGCTTCCCCGAGTACCTCGACGTGCTGGATGAGCGCCGACTGTCGATCGACGTGGCCACCCAGGTGGCCCACGGCGCGGTGCGGGGCTATGTGATGGGGGAGCGGGGAGCGAAGAACGAGCCGGCCGCGCCCGCCGACATCGAGGCCATGTACGCCATCGTGCGCGAGGCCGTCGAGGCCGGTGCGCTGGGCGTGTCCACCTCCCGCACCATCGGTCACCGGGCCATCGACGGCGAGCCGGTGCCGGGCACATTCGCCGCCGAGGACGAGCTGTTC
>JAPOSH010000025.1 GCA_026709815.1 bacterium
CAACGACTAAACCAAGCCGCATAAACCACGTGTCCAGCCAACGGGGGGAACCTCAACCCGCGGCGCTCGACGCGGCAATTGAGGCCACTAAGGGGTATCCCTACTTCTTGCAGGAGATCGGCAAGCACACCTGGGAGCTCGCTCCAGGGCCTGATCGCATCACCGCCGAGGATGTGGAGATTGCCCTTCCCCTGGCCACAGAGCGACTGGACTCAGGATTCTTCCGGGTTCGCGTGGATCGCACGACTTCAGCAGAGCGGGACTACCTCAAAGCGATGGCGTCGCTGGGCCTAGGACCGCACAGCACCGGCGACGTCGCTTCTGTGCTGCACAAGACCACCCCGCAGGTCAATCAGTTCCGAGACGCCCTGATCAAAAGAGGCCTGTGCTACTCCCCCCGCCACGGCCACATAGATTTCACCGTGCCGATGTTCGGCGATTTCATCAGCCGCCGCCTCCGATAGAGGAGTCACCGGGCCCGGAGAATCCCTGTCATTGTCTTGGTGGTGGGGTGGGGGGTTGTTGCCAGGGGGGTCGGAGGTAGGGGCGGCCGGTTTGGGGGTGGTGTTCGATTGTGTGTTTGCGGTGATGGGCCTTGTGGTGGCAGTCGTGGCAGAGGAGCACGAGGTTGTCGTATTGGGTGGGGCCGCCGTGGTCCCAGTGGATGATGTGGTGGGATATGCACCATTCGGGTTGGGTGCCGCAGCCGATGCATCCTTGGTCTCGGGCGGTGATGGCGGCCCGGAGTTGGGGGCTGGGGTGGCGTTGGCGTCCGAGCGAGAGGCATTGGAGGTCGGCGTCGAAGATGCCGGTGAGGATGTCGGCATCGCAGGCCAGTTTGCGGAACTCGGCCTGGGGCAGGGGGGTGCCGTCGGCTAGTCGGGGGTTGCCGAGTTGTTGGTCGATGGCGTCGTAGTCGGCGAGTATCAACAAGCTGGTGGGCTGGGATCTCTCTGCCTGTCCGTCGCTAGTGCGGGTCAAGAGCTCGGCGATGGCGTCGGCCCGGCGGTGGCGGGCTTCGAGCCGTTCGCGTCCGGTTGCGGCGTGCCAGGCCATGTCGGTTTTGTGGTTCAGGGCGGTTCGGATTCGCTGGGCGGTGACGGGGTCGAACAGAGCGAACAGCCGCCACATGCCGTCGTCTGTCTCGGTGAAGCTGGCGGTGCGGGCTTTGCGCTGGCGCTCCAGGCGCTTGGTGGCTGCGTCGTCGCCCGCCAGCTGGTCTTGGTGCTCGCGCAGGGTGCGCCGGAGCTGCTCCGGCGTTTGAGTCTCGGCGGCGGCCACCATCTCAGGCTCGTTCAAGGGCCCGGCTTCCGCCGCCGCGCCGAGGATGCGAGCGTGCTCAGACGTGATCCGGCTGTCGGCCAGCGCCTCTCGGGCCACTGGCAGCGCTTCGAGCTGCTCGGCGTGGCGTATCGTTTGCTGGGCCTGCTGGCCCGACTGGCGTAATTCCGTCTTCAGCGCATTGGCGGTGTCATAGGCGCCGCTGCGCCGCTTCTTCTCCGCCACCGCCTCGGCCAAGAACCCATCTAGCCGATTGCGGGCCCGACCGATCTCACGCAGCCGAAAATCCAGAGATACATCATCCAACTTAGCCACATCAACCGCGTCCACATGAATGCCGATCCCGGCGTTTTCCCTGGTCAAAACCCCAGATTCCATATCTCCATTCTAACGACGGCAGTGACAACATCCATCTGTATGCCTGACGAGCGACACACCCACTGCCGTGAGCACCCTCATGGCGAACTTCAGTCTTTTTTTACTTGGTACTGGGTTTTGAGGTATTTGGCAGCGGGAGTGTGTTGAGCTTGGATGCGTTTGGTATATCGTTCGGGGGTTTTCCATCGGCCTGCGAGCATGAGTCCGGGCATTTCGGTGCCCGCGGCGGCGAGGTCTTGGGCCATGCCGATTCGCGGAGAGTGGGTGACCAGAGAGGTGCCCCACTATGTGACCGTGTGCATTGATGTCGAGCACTCACACTGGTGGAGGCCAGTGGTGACCACCGCCACTCCTTGGTGGGCGTGCAGCACATTCGCCGGTGCAGTCGCCGGTGCAGGTGCGGGCCCTGCTGGAGTCGGCTTGGCACTTACCGGATGCGCCATCGTAGTTGGCGCTGCTACAGCGGCAGGGCAGTAGCATGACGAGCATGCGAAAGTCGATGGCTCGCAGGCGGATGAGTGTTCGACACTCTTGCTACACAGGATTGATCGGGGGCGGCATCGTCCTTGTCGGACTTATCCTCATCCAAACAGTCGGACTGCCGTTCTGGGGCTACCTGTTCCTCGTTTTTGTAGGCGTCGCGCTGAGCTATCCGCTGTTCAAGCGGTGGGAGGGTTCCTATTGGGATGGCACCGGCAGCGAATTTGACCACACCAACGCGCCTCATTAGTGGCTCTTCTCTATGGAGCTAGGGATCGGGGGTTTTGCGATAATCTGCCGTTGGACGGGAACCTGATCGATAGGCGGACATTCAGAGCTTATGGATATTGCGAGGCTGTAATGAAGTTGAATGTCGGTAAAAATCGTCGGAAATTGCCATGGTATGATTACCTGTGCATCGTTGTTAGCATACCTGTAAGCACCCAGATCAGCAGTTTATTGAGCGATCTGGGTCTTTTGATCACAGCTGTTGGCGCTTTGGCTGGTGGTCTTGGGGCGGGTTATCTAGCCTACCAATTGGGCAAGCGGATGGGCAATTGGTTTCCCGCTCTCAAAAGCGATCACGTTGGGTTCTTCGACCGCTGACAGGCCGCTGAGTCAGGAATGGGCCGAGGCGGTGCCCGGTGTTGTAGCTGAGCTTCCCACCCTGATTGTGGAGAGGCGGGTTATGGGGGGTCGAGGATCGGCAGGAGGGCGAGTAGTCCCCGGGTAGGCAATTTCTGTGTTGGGCCTGGGGGCTGCCTCGGTGGGTTGGTTTTGTAGTAGGGTCGGGGGTTGGCCGAGTTGGCTGATCTGCCTGTTTTTGGCTCAATCGGAGGAGCGTTCCGATTCACCCCGACCACACCGCGGAGCAGACATATATTGATCGGGCCCATCATGCCCTCGAGTCGGCCCGGGAGCGGGCTTTGACGCTGAAAGACATGGTGGAGGTGGGCGCAGGCGGCACTCACCAGGCCCGGTATGAGCGGGAGATCATCTGGGATTCCATCAGCACTCGCCTCAGCGCCCTCGACATCGGCGACGCCTCGCTGGTGTTCGGTCGCCTCGACTGGTCGGATGAGCAAGGAGGCGACCGGCTCTATGTGGGCCGGGTGGCGGTGTGGGGCGAAGACCAGGAGCCGGTCACCATCGACTGGCGGGCCCCCGCGGCGGAGGCCTTCTACCGGGCCATCGGCAGCGATCCCATGGGCCTCTCGCTGCGCCGCCACTTCGTGACCCGGGGCCGAGAGCTCCTCGGGGTGGAAGACGAGTACTTCGGCGAGGATGCTGGCCGCGGTCGCTTGCCCTTAGTCGGCGAGGCCGCGCTGAGAGCCGGACTCGAGGCCGGGCGCACCGGGCGCCTCGCCGACGCGGCCGCCACCATTCAGGTCGAGCAGGATGCCATCGTCCGCTCGCCGCTGGCCGGAGTGCTGGTGGTGCAGGGCGGTCCCGGCACCGGCAAGACGGTGGCCGCCCTCCACCGGGCTGCCTACTTGCTCTACACCCATCGCTTTCCCCTCGAGGGCCAGGGAGTGCTGGTGCTGGGCCCCAACCGCCTGTTTCTCACCTACATCGAGCAGGTGCTCCCGTCGCTGGGCGA
>JAPOSH010000223.1 GCA_026709815.1 bacterium
TAACTCCTCGTCGAAGGCGACTTCGGCTTCGACGCCCACTTGGTAGGAGGCCACGGTGCGCTCGAAGAAGTTGGTCAGCTCCTGAACGTCTTGGAGCTCCATGAACGAGAACGGGTTCTTGGCGCCGAACTGCTTGGGCAATCCCAGCTGGGTGAGGCGCTGGTCGGCCACGAACTCCAGGTAGCGGCGGGTGTCGGCCACCGACATGCCGGGCACGCCCTGGCCCAGCAGATCGTTGGCGAACTGGTGCTCGCAGTCTACCGCCTCGCGGATCATGGTGGTGACCTGTTGGCCGAGCTCGGCGTCGAACAGCTCGGGCTCCTCGGCCCTCACGGTGCTGACCACCTCGAGGGCGAAGTTCATGTGGCAGCTCTCGTCGCGGAACACCCAGTTGGTGCCGGCGGCCAGCCCATTCAACAGCCCCTTGGAGCGCAGGAAGTACACGTAGGCGAACGCGGCGAAGAAGAAGAGCCCTTCGATGCAGGTGGCGAAGCAGATCAGGTTCAACAGGAACTGGCGGCGCTTGGCGGGGGTGTCGCAGCGGTCGACGTCGTCCATGGAGCTCATCCACCGGAAGCAGAACTCGGCTTTCTGGCGGATGGAGGGGATGGTGTCGATGGCGGCGAAGGCGGCCTCCCGCTCGTCGAGGTCGGGGATGTAGTTGTCCAACAGGGTCAGGTAGAACTGGACGTGCAGGGCCTCTTCGTAGAGCTGCCGGGACAGGTACATCCGGGCCTCGGGGGCGTTGACGTGGCGGTAGAGGTTGAGCACCAGGTTGTTGGCCACGATGGAGTCGCCGGTGGCGAAGAACGCCACCAGCCGGTTCACCAGGTGCTTCTCCGCGGGCAGGAGAGTGCGCTCCAGATCGACCAGGTCGTCGGAGAAGTCGATCTCGTCCACCGTCCAGGTGTTCTTGATGGCGTCGCGGTACATGTCGAAGAACTGCGGGTAGCGCATCGGGCGCAGCGTCAGCTTGAAGCCGGGGTCGAGGATGCGGCCCCGTGCCGGCGCGGCTGCGGGCGTCGCGCCGGGGGCGGGGGCGGCGCCCGGTGCTGCTTCGAGGAAGGGGGTTTCTGCCAGTGCCATCAGTCGCACGCCTCACAGGTCTCGGGGTTCTCCAGCGAGCAGGCCACCGCTTCGGCGTCGGGCACGGGGGCGGCGGCCGCGGTGCCGGCAGCGCCGGTGGTGGCCTGGTTGATGCGGGTGGCCGGCCGGGATCGCAAGTAGTAGGTGGACTTCAGCCCCGCCTTCCAGGCGTGGAGGTACATGGAGCTGAGCTTGCCGATGGTAGGCGACTCCATGAACAGGTTCAGCGACTGGGACTGGTCGATGAAGGCGCCCCGGTCGGCGGCCATGTCGATGAGCGACCGCTGGGGCAGCTCCCATGCGGTGCGGTAGACGGCCTTGAGGCCGTCGGGGATGCGCTTGATCTCGGCCACCGAGCCCTCGGCGCGCTTCACGTCGGCGATCATCTGCTCGTCCCACAGGCCCAGCTCCTGGAGTTTGCGCACCAGGTAGCGGTTGATCTGCAAGAACTCCCCGGAGAGGGTCTCCCGCTTGAACAGGTTGGACACCTGGGGCTCGATGCACTCGTAGCATCCGGCGATGGAGGCGATGGTGGCCGTGGGGGCGATGGCGATGAGCAGGGAGTTGCGCAGGCCGTGTTGGGCGATGCGGTCCCGCAGGGTCTGCCAGCGGGCCGGGTCAGAGGGCGCCTGGTCCCACAGGTCGAACTGGAGCCGGCCGCCGGCCGCTCTGGTCTCGGCGAACGACGGGTGGGGGCCGTGCTTTTCCGCCAGCTCGGTGGAGGCCCACAGGGCGTTGAAGTAGATCTCCTCGGAGATGCGAGCCGACAGGCGGCGGGCCTCGCCGCTGTCGAACGGCAGGTCGAGGTGGAAGAACACGTCTTGGAGGCCCATCAGGCCGAGCCCCACCGGCCGCCACTTGGCGTTGGAGCGGGCCGCTTCGGACGTGGGGTAGAAGTTGATGTCGATCACCCGGTCCAAGAAGGGAACCACGGTTCGCACCACCTCTCCGAGCCGATCGAGGTCCATCTCGGCGGCACCGGGGTCGACGAACGCCCCGAGGTTGACCGAGCCCAGGTTGCACACCGCAGTCTCATCGGCGCTGGTCACCTCGATGATCTCGGTGCACAGGTTGGATAGGTGCACGGTGCGGCCCTGGTGGCCGGTCTGGTTGCACCGCAGGTTGGCGGAGTCCTTGAAGGTCATCCAGCCGTTGCCGGTCTGGGCCAGGCACCGCATCATGCGGCTGTAGAGGTGCCGGGCGGAGAGCTGGCGCTCGTAGATCCCGGCGGCCTCGGCCTCCTCGTAGGCGTCCCGGAACTCGTCGCCGTATAGGTCGGTGAAGTGGGGGACCTTCTTGGGGTCGAACAGCGACCACTGCCAGTCCTTCTCCACCCGCTCCATGAACAGGTCGGGAATCCAGTTGGCCAGGTTGAGGTTGTGGGCCCGGCGGTTGTGGTCGCCGGTGTTCTCTTTCAGCTCCAGGAAGTCTTCGATGTCGGCGTGCCACGTCTCCAGGTAGACGCAGGCCGCGCCCTTGCGCTTGCCGCCCTGGTTGACGGCGGCCACCGAGCTGTCCAAGGTCTTGAGCCAGGGCACGATGCCGTTGGACAGGCCGTTGGTGCCCCGGATGAGCGATCCTTTGGAGCGGATGCGGTGCCAGGCCACGCCGATGCCCCCGGCGAACTTGGACAGCCGGGCGATGTCGGTGTAGCGCTGGTAGATGCCCTCGAGGCTGTCCTCAGGGGAGTCCAGCAGGTAGCACGACGACATCTGCGGGTGGGCGGTTCCCGAGTTGAACAGCGTGGGGCTCGACGGCAGGTAGGCCAGCGAGCTCATCAGGTCGTAGAACGAGATGGCCTCGTCGGCGTCGGACGACAACCCGCAGGCCACCCGCAAGAAGAAATATTGGGGGGTCTCGATGATCTGGCGGGTGTCGGGATGGCGCAGCAGGTAGCGGTCGTACACCGTGCGCAGGCCGAAGAACTCGAAGTTCCGGTCGCGCAGCGAGCTGATGGAGGCGTTCAGCGCCGGGGCGTTCCGCTCGGCGAAGCCGGCGGTCTCGTCGCTGATCAGGCCCAGGCCGTGACCGGTTTTTATCGACTCGGTGAACCAGGGGATGTTCTGATTGCGGACTTCTTTGTCGATGCAGGTGGACAGGAGCCGGGCGGCCAGCTTCGAGTAGTTGGGCTCGGCCACGATGAGCCCGGCGGCGGTGCGGATCGACAGCTCGTCCAGCTCTCGGGTGGTGGCCCCGTCGGCCAGCGCGGAGATCGTCCGGGTGGCCACCCGCATCGGGTCGACGCCCATCAGCCCCTCGGCGCAGCGGGCCACGGCGTTGACGATCTTGTTGACGTCCACCGGCTCCAGCTCGCCGTTGCGCTTGCGCACCCGCATCCCGGTCGGGCTGGCGCCATTGGGGGCGGGGTCGGCACCGTTGCCGCCCACAGCGGCCAGCGGCTCCTGTATGAGTGTCATCAGTCCCCCCTGTGGATGAGGCGTGCCGGAGCGAAGTCCACTAAGTGTAATTACAAAGGAGGAACTTCATCAATGGATTTTTTGAGCACGGCGCTGTGAGCAGGGATTTCGCGTGCAAGTATTTTTCCGAAGGGCTCTGGAGGGCGCTTCGGCGCGCTATCTCGCGCTTGCCGGTCAGGCCGCTCGGACGCTCAGCTCGGTGGCCTTGAGGGCGGCCCAGCACCGCGAAC
>JAPOSH010000101.1 GCA_026709815.1 bacterium
CCACCTGGAGCTGGATAACTGTATTGAGGGTGGACGAGGTGGCGATGTGCGACGCGCCCAGAACCGCCAGCGCGACCACGGCCGACCAGAAATGGGGAGACAGCGCAAACCCCAAAAGAGCCAGCCCGTACACCGGCCAGGCCAGGCCCACCAGGCGGCTGCGGGGTATCTGGCTGCCCCTCGCGGCGATGAACGGGGTGTTCAGCACTGCCCCGACCCCGCTGGCTGCGGCCAGAATGCCGTATCTGAACTCACCGACACGGAAGACGTCCTCGGCGAAGATCACCACCAAGTGGATAATGGGCTGCCCGAAAAAGGCGATGACGCCGGCGATCAGAACGGCCCCTCGGATTCCGGCGTGGGTCGTGGCGTAGCGCACCGCCGCGGCGGTGTCTTTGAATATGTTGGGCCTCCTGCCGTCGGCCGGCCCCAGGCGGGGCACCCGGATCAGCGCCAAAACCAGCACCGCGGGCGCATATGTCAGGGAGTTGACCAGGAACGACCACCCCGGTCCGCCGAATGCCAGCACCAAGCCGCCGACTGCGGGGCCGACGGCCCGTGAGGCGTTGAACTGGGCCGAGTTCAACGTGACCGCATTCAACAATGCGCTGCGGGGCACCAGCTCGCTGACGAATGCCTGCCAGGCCGGCAGCTGGATACCGTTGACGCATCCGTTAACCACTGCGAGGGCGATGTAGGCCAGCGGGCGGTCTACCCCCGATGCCCACATGGCCGAGAATCCCAACGCGATCACCGCCTGGGTCGAGTTGGTGACCATCAGCATGGTCCGGCGCGAGAAGCGATCGGCCATCGCCCCTCCCACCATCCCCAGCCCCACCGCCGGCAGCGTCTGCATCATGGCGGCCAAACCCACCCATGTGCCGCTATCGGTCAGCTCATTGATAACGAAGGCGAGCGCGATCATCTGAACCCATACCCCGGAGTTGGACACGATGGCACCGGAGAGGAACAGGCGATAGTTGCGGTAGGAAAGCGCCCGGCTGGCTCGTCGGGGATGCCGGGGCTCGGTCACTGCGCCAAGCTAACCGCTTCACCCCCATTCTCCTTCACCCCTATTGTCAGGGCATGGCTCTTGTGCTCACCGACATCGAAGACGGAGTTGCCACCGTGACCCTCAACCATCCCGAAGTGCGCAACGCAGTCAGCCTGGAGATGAACCGGGAGCTCGACGCCGCCTTCGACCGCCTGGAGGCCGATGAGTCGGTGGGGGCGGTGGTTCTCACCGGCACACCCCCGGCGTTCTCCGCAGGCGCCAACTTGGATGAGCTGCTGGCCGCGGGCGATCCCGAGCGCCTCGGCGCCATCTACGCCGGCTTTTTGCGAGTCGCTCACACGCCGCTGCCCACCGTGGCCGCGGTGAACGGGGCCGCGGTGGGAGCGGGCATGAACTTCGCTCTGGCCTGCGACGTGATTCTGGCCGGAAACCAGGCCATGTTCGAGAGCCGATTCCTCCAGATCGCCATCCACCCCGGCGGCGGCCACACCTGGCGGCTGCGCAACATCTGCGACCGCCAGACGGCCATGGCCATGGTGGTGTTCGGCGAGCGCCTCGACGGGCCGCGGGCCGCGGAGATCGGATTGGCCTGGAAATGCGTGGGCGACGGTGCGCTTTTGGACGAGGCCCGCCGAATAGCTCGCCGTCCCACCCGAGCCCCCCGGGAGCTCACCCAGGCGATGAAGCAAACGGTGATCGACATGGCCTCAGTCACCGACAGCGAGGCCGCAGTGGCCCGGGAAGTCGAACCTCAGACCTGGTCGATGGCCCAGCCAGCATTCAAAGAGCGGGTGTTGGCCCTCAAAGAGGCCATCAGCTCATCCAGTAGCCGCTAGCTCATCCAGCGGGCCACTAGCTCGGGGCCCCGCACTTGCCACTCCTCTTCGGTGATGGCGTAGCGGACGTGATCCTCCCAGCGGCCGTTGATCTCCAGATAGCGCAGGGCCACCCCCTCGCTGCGGATGCCCAGCTTCTCCACCACCCGGCGACTGGCCTGATTGCGGGGGATGATGTTGATCTGCACCCGGTGCAGCCCCAAAGCGTCGAAGACAAAGTCCAGCACCACGATCAGAGCCTCGGGGGCATACTCCCGCCCGGCGCGCCGATGGTCGATCCAGTACCCCACATGCCCGCTTTGAAACGGGCCCCGCTGCACCCCTGACAAGTTCATCTCGCCCACCAGGCAACCCTCGGCAAACACCCCGAACCCGTAGCCCGCGTCCATCTGGCGCTCCCGGGCGCGGGCGCTGCACCGGGCCGCGAAGGCCAAGCGGTCTTCCACCACGTCGGGCTGGGTGCGGAGCGGGGTGGGCTCCCACGGGGTGAGCCATTCCCGGTTGGCCCGGCGCACCGCCCGCCACTCGGCGAAGTCGCCCTCCACCAGTGGCCGCAGCTCCACCCGGGACCCGCGCAGCACCTGCGCATCGCGACTGCTCCGAGCTCGAGACCACGTCCTCACTCCCGCCAAACCTACTAGCCAAGCCCGCCGCCCCGGCGGGGGATCAGTCCAGCAGGCTGAGCACCATGCCGTCGAGGATGTCCGACTCGGACACGAGGCAGTTCTCAAATCCGAAATGCCGCATGATCTTCACCAGGATGGCCATGCCCCCGACGATCACATCCACCCTGCCGGGCTCGAGGCCCGGGTTGGATGCCCGGTCGGCTCGGGCCTCGGTGGCCAATGTGCGGAACACGTCCTCGACCGCGGCCTTGGTGAGGTTGAAGTGGTGGACTTTGCCGCGGTCGTATTCCAACAGCCCCTGTTCCACCGCGGCGGCGGTGGAGACGGTGCCCGCCAGCCCGACGAGAGTCCGGGCGCTGCGGGCTTCGGGCATCTCCCGGTCCACGTCGTCGAGGTGGGCGCCGGTCACCGACAGGCAGGCATGCAGCTCCTCGGGGAGCGGCGGGTCGCTGTGGATGTACTTCTCGGTGAGGCGGACACAGCCCAGGTCCAAAGACATCGCCGCCTGACACGCCGAGACGCCCACACTGAGCTCGGTCGAACCTCCTCCCAGGTCGACCACCAGGAACGGTCCGAGCGCCGGATCCAGCTCAGCGGTGGCCCCCTGAAAGGAGAGCTGGCCCTCGGCCAGTCCGCTCAACAGTTCGGGGCGGCGGCCGACGACCGCCTCGGCGGCGTCGAACAGATCATCGCGGTTGGCGGCGTCCCGAGCGGCCGAGGTGGCGGTGATCCGCACGATCTTTGCGCCGTGGCGGTCCATCACCTCGCGGTAGCGCCGCAAGCAGTCCAGCGTGCGCTCGATAGCCGCAGGGGCGAGCCGACCGGTGCGGTCCACCCCCTCCCCGAGGCGGGTGATGGTCATCAGCCGGTCCAGGGTCTGCGCACCGCCCCGGCTGACCAGCAAGCGAGTGGAGTTGGTGCCGCAATCGATGGCAGCCACCACCGGCGCGGTCACCTCTGATCCTCGGCTGCCAATCTCTCGGCCACCCAGCGACCAACCGGATCGTCGCCCCCGGCCAAGAACCAGGCGTAGTGGGCATGGAGACATTTGACGCCTCGGCGGGTGCCGCCCACACCGCCAAAGGGGCGGTGCCCTCCGTAGCCGTCGGGAATGGCAGCATCCCGCTCAGCGGCGTATCGGCGATGGGCGTCGGCCAGCTCGTCTGAGTCGACGGCGGCTTCGGCCTGGCGCACGCCCCCCGCCGATTCCAGCCGGCTCACCCGTAGC
>JAPOSH010000217.1 GCA_026709815.1 bacterium
CAACGACTAAACCAAGCCGCATAAACCACGTGTCCAGCCAACGGGGGGAACCTCAAGCAAGGCTCCGGTGCAGTAGTGGTTGAAGTGGATGCTGAGGGCTCATGGACTGTCGCTGCCGACTGCCGCGGCTGAAGCGACAGTGATTTTGCGGCTCTTCTCTATACATAGCTAATCCTAAGAGGGTGTACGGATAGGCAGGTTATGTGGGGTTTCACCGGTTTCTCCGGTTAGAAGCGCCTATCGTCTTGGCGCTCAGGTCGTTTTGGCGTTCAGGCTGCAATCCTCTGACCACGCCGACCCGTGTTGAGCGGGTTCGGCCTGTTGGTGAGGGCATCGTCGGGCCAGCCTGCTTGGAGAGTGCTGGCTGATGTTGGGCTGTTGACGGTTTTTATTATTATTTTCTGAATATTTCTAAGATTTTTTCTGTTTTTCTACGATATTCAGGGGGTTGTTGTCACTGAATGTTGGTATGCTTACAGCTATGAGATTCGCCTCTGAACAGGCCAAACCCACTCAGGCTGATTGCGTCGAGTCCCGCGGCAGCGTGGAGGCCGGTTGCGGGGCGGCGGTGTGTGTGGCTTCGGTGGAGGTGGCTGGTTTTTCGGAGCAGCGGTTGCGGTCGCGGATCGGTTTGATCGGGCGGGCGGAGTCGAGGTTGGCGGCGATGAAGGCTCAGGCGGTGGCCGAATTGGCCCGTTTGCACAACGCGGTGGCTGCGGAGAGGATCGTCCGCGAGGAGCTGCAATCCTCTAAGCGTTCTGCCCGCGGCGATGTTGAGGCTGCGGAGCGGCTGGCCGGGCTGGGGGCCACGTCGGAGGCGTTGGCCTCTGGTGATATTCCTGAAAGCCATGCGCGGCTGATCGCCCGGGCTTCTTCTGAGGGGGCGATCGATGAGGGGGCGCTGGTGGAAGCGGCCAAGGAGCAGGGTTACGACGAGTTCCAAAAAACGTTGCGCCGCCAGCAGCAAGACCTGTCCGACGATGACGGCATGGCCATCTTGGAGAAGCAGAGAAAGAAGCGGGCGGCCCGCCTGTTCAACAGCCGCGACACCGGCATGTTCCTCCTGTCCGGGGAGTTCGATCCCTCTACTGGCCGGCACATCGCCGCGGTGGTGGCCGACAAAGAACGCGAGCTGTGGAACCGGGAAGACCCCAAAGCCCGGCGCACTCCCCAGCAGCGCATGGCCGACGCTTTGGCCGAGCTGATCCTTGAGCCCGAGAAGGGCAAAGCCAAGGGCGTGGCTCTGGTGTTGGTGGCCGACTACGACGCCGCCAAACGCGAACTCGTCAACGCCAGATTCTCAGACAACAGCCCGCTGCCGATGGCCGAGCTGGTGCGCTTGGGCCTCGAAGCCGACATCTTCCCCGCCGTGTTCGACGCCAAAACCCAGAACCTGTGGCTCGGACGCTCCCGGCGCACCGCCACCGACGCCCAGCGCATCGCCCTGACGATTAGAGACCAAGGGTGCATCGGCTGCGGCGAAGCCCCCGACCGCTGCTTCTCCCATCACCTGACCTTCTGGAGAAACGGCGGGCCAACCGACTACGAAAACCTCGCCTTCGTCTGCAACGACTGCCACCACGACATCCACGACCACCACTACCAGACCATCCAAGACCCCCACACCGGCCGGTGGAAAACCCAACCCCCACCCGAACCATTCCCCCACACCGGAACCACAACCTGGCGACCCGCCCAGCTCAACTCAATCCTGCTGAGTTGAACTGCTGGGCTCAAGCCTGCCAAGGACCATACCGCAGCAAACACCGACAGCTTCACGCTTCTTGCGGGCCGAGGATCGACAACCAGGTTGCGGAGCGTATGACGTACCTGTCGGGCAGCCTACGGCGTGAGTCTTCGCACCTGTCGCTGGGCGACAGGAGACAGCTCGACCCGATACAAGGCCGTCAATCAGCCTTGATCCTGTTGTAGCCGTCGAAGGAAGCCTCGAACTCTGCTCCACCCCGCTCAGCTGCTTCGCTACGGGCCGCTTCGATGGCTTCGTGATCAGCCTCGTCCATCCTGGCGTCTGCCAGCCACGAGACGATTGCCTCGGTCACCAGAATCCCCCGCTGCCCCTCAGGTCGATGCGAGATTGAATTCCGTTCAGGGGCCGAGCAGCGGCAGAGGTACCACGTTTACTCCGTCGGGGCGGCGGTAGGCATGGGTGCCGAGAGCGGTGAGTAGCACATGAGCCGCCGGTGGGCTGCGGCGGGAGCGCTTTACGGCTTGGCGGGCCACGGCCAATAGCGATTCGGCGGCTTCATCCAATGCCGAGGGCACGCCTCCGAGCTTGACCTCCACCGCCATCCATCGCCCGTCGGGATGCTCGACCACCGCATCGAGCTCTCGATGCTTGTCGTCGTGATAATGCCAGACCGACATGTCGTGGGCTTGCGCGTACACCCGCAAATCCCTGATCGCCAGCGACTCGAACAAAAGCCCAAGCGTCCTCAAATCGACAGCTAACTGATCGGGCCCCGCCCGCAGCACCGCAGTCGCCAGTGAGGGATCGACCATGTGACGCTTGGGGGATTGGCGCAAGACTGATTTCGATCGCATCGCCGGCACCCAGCCATCGAGATCTTCCAGCACGAATAGCCGGTGCATGGCATCGAGGTAACTGCTGGCGGCATGTCGGCTCAAAGGCGGGCCGTCACCGACGGTGTCCCGGGCCAGCGATGCCTGGGAGGCAATGGTCGCGGTGTGGCGGGCGTGCGATCGCAAAAGACGCATGATCTTCGCGGGATCGCGACGCACACCGGTCTCCAGTGGCAGATCAGCCCTGATCGTCTCGTTCAGGTAGCCGAGCAGCAGCCTATGGGCGGCATCGGAGGGCATCCCCAGATGGCGGGGCCACCCGCCTACGCAAATGATCTCCGACCAATCCCGAAGCGACCTCTCTGCCGTTCGGGCCGCCGACTGCGGTTCACCAGCCATCAACAGGCCCAGAGACACCTCGCCCGCAGACTCGCCCGTTTCAAACAGCGACATCGGCCGCAGACGGACGCGGACCAAACGCCCTGCTCCAGAGTGGCGGGTGAGATCGTCGACTTTCTCGGCGGAGCCGGTCAAGACGAATCGCCCGGCATCGCGGCTTTCGTCGCAGACGCCCCTGATGGCGTTCCACAGCTCGGGCACTCGCTGATACTCATCCACAAGTTTGGGGTAGGGACTCTCGCGGAGAGCGTCTCGAGGCGATGCCCGGACTATTGCCAGGTCATTGGCGTCGGCGTCCAGCAGCAGCTTGGAACGGGCCATGCTCAACCCGGCCCAGGTCTTCCCGCAGCCCTTCGCGCCCTCCAGCAGCACCATCGGGGCCACGGCAAGCGCCTGGCGTACCGAGGACTCCCCTACTCGGGGCATATACCCAGAAGGGGTGAGGAAACCGTCGGTCACCGCCTAAATATAACAATTCCGCTGTCTATGATCTGCTGATTCCGCAGTATTTGATCTACTGATTCCGCAAGACACAGTCAACAGATTCCGCCGCGAGGCTGCCAAAACCGCTGCTGGCCCTGAGATTCAGTGCTGCTGGGCGAGCGAAAGCCCCAGCCCTTTTACTATGCTGCGTACTTTTACTATACTGTGTAAAGTAGCGGCGTTGGACCGGACGCCAAGACCCACAGGCAAGACCCACAAGGAGCAGGCGATGAGCGAATCCGAACGGGAGTTGGCCCTGGTCACGGGGGGTTCTTTTGGAA
>JAPOSH010000120.1 GCA_026709815.1 bacterium
CGCCGTCGGCGTCGAAGCTCCACCGCTGGGCGGGGACTTCTTGCATGCGGCCAAGATCTTCGAGCGTGACGATGCGCTCGCCGAGCTGGCCGCCAGCCGAGCGATAGGTGAGGGTGGCCGACCCCGTTCCATGCGCCTCCAAGGCCACGACGGTCACATCGCCGTCGGCCACCACCCCCGACAGCTGCGTGCCTGCGGTGAGATCGTCGAACTCCAGGCCATTCATCGGGGTCGCTCCCGCGCTCACAGGGCGTGCTGGCACACCCAGCGGTGCATGGCGATGCCGGAGGCCACGGCGGAGTTGATGGAGCGGGTGGAGCCGAACTGGGTGATGGCCAGCACCGCCTCACATGCCCCCATCGCCTTCGGCGACAGGCCGGGGCCCTCCTGTCCGAACAGCAGCACACAGCGCTCGGGCAGCGAATAGCCCTCGATGGGCTCGGCGCCGGGACCGTTGTCGATGCCCAGGATCACCAGCTCGGCCTCGGCGGCCCAAGCGATGAGGTCATCCAGCCCGGGGTGGTGCAACACATGCAGGTAGCGGTCGGTGACCATGGCCCCCCGGCGGTTCCAGCGCCGGCGGCCCACGATGTGTACCGCGGCCGCCCCGAATGCGTTGGCGTTGCGCACCATGGTGCCGATGTTGAGGTCGTGCTGCCAGTTCTCCACCGCCACGTGGAAACCATGGCGGCGGGAGTCGAGGTCGGCCACGATGGCCTCGTGGCGCCAGAAACGGTAGGCGTCCACCACGTTGCGGGCGTCGCCGCCCTCCACCAGCTCGGGGTCGAGGTGGGGCGGGAGGCGCTCAGCCCAGCGGCGCACCGATGCCATGTCGATCCGTTCCCACCGAGTCGGCCACACGATCGGCGTGGCGGTCCAGCGATCCGAATTGCGGGGTGAGCGCCCAGGCCCGCTTGAGGTAGAGGTGGGCGTCCACCTCCCAGGTGAAGCCCATGCCGCCGTGGACCTGCACGCAGTCTTTGCCATTGCGGTCGGCAGCGGTGGCGGCCAGGATGCGGGCCCCCGACACCGCTCGGACCAGTTCTTTGTGCTCTCCGTCGCCCAACGGGTCGCCCAGATGGATCATGCAACCCTCGAAGTACAGATAGCCGCTGGGATCCGCGGGCAGGCCGGGGCCGTGGGTGGCGTCCATCACACAGCCGGCGTAGTAGAGGGCGGCCCGGGCCACCTCCTCGCGGCTGTACATGTCGGCGCACTTGTGCTTGACGGCCTGGAACTGGCCGATGGGCTTGTCGAACTGCCGGCGCTCCTTGGCGTAGGCCACGGCCAGCTCCCGGGCGCCGGTGGCCAGACCCACTTGGAGGGCCGAGCACAGGTACACCGCCCGGTTGGCCCAACCGTAGGAATTGCTCTGCACCTGTTCGCCTTGGGGCAGCTCTGCTGCTCGTCCCACCGGGGTGAGCGGATCCAGCGATTGAGCCGGCTCCACCGACAACTCGGCCGCGTCCACCCGCCATACCCCGTGTTCGTCGAGCACCAGCAGGGCGTCGATCACGTCGGGGTACTCCACCAGGGCGGGCCCGTTGGGACGCTCCATAAAGCCGACCACCTCGTCGTCAACGCTGACCTCGTTGTCATGGTCGTCGTAGTAGACCACCCCGGCGGCCAACAGCGTGCCCACCAGCGGCCCGGGCACCAGGGCCCGGCCGAGCTGTTCGAACACCAGGCCGGCCTCGGCCCAGCCCAACCCGACGCCGCCCTCGTTCTCGGGCACCAAGAGCGAGAACACCCCGGTGTCGGCCAGCTCTGCCCACAGGCGGCGGTCCACCCCGCCGCAGTCGGCCAGACCCCTCACGGTATCGATGTCGAAGCGGCCCGCACACAAGTCCCGGATGCCGTCGCGCAGTGCCACCTGATCGTCAGAAAGCTCAAAGTCCATGCCTATCGCTCCTCGGGCCAGCCCGGAAAACAACCGGGCAACTCGAAAACCATCCGCTTCCCCCTACCGCTCCTTGGGCAAGCCCAGGATGCGCTCGCCAATGATGTTGCGCTGGATCTCAGAGGTGCCCGCGGCGATCGACAGGCTGAGCACATAGAGGCGGCTGGCCACCATGTCGCCCCCGGTCTGCTCGTCGCCGCCCTCGGCCAGCACCAGCGCCTCCCGCCCCAGCATGCGATGGGCCAAGTCGGCCATGCGCTTCTTCACGTCGGCGTAGTACAGCTTGAACACCGAGCCGCCCGGTCCGGGCATCCCCGTGCGCTGAGCCTGCGACACCACCCGCTTGGTGAGGGCCCACAGGGCGTCGTACTCGGCTTGGAGACGGCCGATCTCCCGGCGGACATCGTCGTCGTCCCAAGCAGAGCCATCGTGCCGAGCAAATGGTCCGCTGCGAGGGGTGCTGCGGGCCAAATCGGCCATCTCGGCCAGCTGGTTCATGGTGCCCAACAGCTCGCTGATGAAGGCGGTGCCCCGCTCGAAGCTGAAGGTGACCATGGCCACCCGCCAGCCGTCGTTCTCATCGCCCACCCGGTTTCCCGCCGGGATGCGGACCTCGTCGAAGAACACCTCGCAGAACTCGCTGGCGCCGGCCACGGTGGCAATGGGACGAACCTCGATGCCGGGCAGGTCCATAGGGCAGATCAGCCAGGTGATGCCCCGGTGCTTGGGGGCCTCGGGATCGGTGCGCACCAAAAGCTCGCAGTAGTCGGCCACATGGCCGAAGGAGGTCCATATCTTCTGGCCGGTCACCACGTAGTGGTCGCCGTCGCGGACCGCCCGGGTGGACAGCGAGGCCAGGTCGGACCCCGCGTTGGGCTCAGAGAAGCCCTGGCACCACACCTCCTCGCCCTTCAACATGGCCGGCAAGTGGCGGGCCTGTTGCTCAGCGGTGCCCTCCAGGATGAGGGTCGGTCCGGCGTGCAGCTGGGCCACGAAGTTCATCCCCACATAGGGGGCGCCCATCCGGGTGGTCTCCTCCAAGAATATGAGGTGCTCGGTGGGCGTGGAGCCCCGGCCGCCGAACTCCGAAGGCCAGTTGACGCCCGCATAGCCGGCGTCATACAGCATCCGCTGCCAGCCGGTGTCCCATTCCCGGCGGCTGGCCCAGTCGTCGCGCCCAGGGGGATCGCCCAGCGTCGGCAGCACAGCGCCAAGCCAGGAGCGCAGCTCGTCGCGGAACGCGATCTCTGCCTCGGTGAATCGGATGTCCATCGGCAGCGATGGTATCTACCCCCGCAGCAGGGGGATGAGTTGATCCATCAGGGCGTCGATCTCGCGGGCGCAGTCCATGAAGACGTCGTCGTCGAAGCCGCCGGGGTCCGCCACCTCCTCGTCTCGGGGAACCTCGGCGTCGGCCAGGCTGAGGGAAGCCGCCCTCTGGGCCAGCGGCTCGGGGCCCGGCGCCAGCTCGGCCACCAGTCGCTTGATGGTGGCGGTGCGATCCGCCGCTTCAGGGTGGACTCGGCGCACATAGTCCACGTGCTCGGGGGCGAAGGCCACGATCAGGTCGGCGTCTCGGGCATCGGCGGCAGTGAGCTGGTGGCTGCGGTGGCCGGCGTCGGCCAGGCCCAGGGATTGAAGCGCTCGTCTGGTCCGGCCGCTCATGGGCAAACCCTCGATGCTGTGGGTGCCGGCGCCCACGAACCTCACCGCAGCGGTGCGGGCACGACCGATGACAGTGGCCATCACCGAGCGGGCGGCGTTGCGGGTACAAACCAGA
>JAPOSH010000177.1 GCA_026709815.1 bacterium
CGATGGGCGATCTCGGCCGCCCCGGCCTGATCCACCCGGATGTCGAGGATGCCCGCCGCCCGAGCCACGATGGTCTCCAAGTCCGCAGGGGAGTAGTAGTCGAGCCTAGACACCAGCCCGAATCGATCCCGCAGCGGTCCGGTGATAAGGCCGGTGCGAGTGGTGGCCCCCACCAAGGTGAACTTGGCCAGGTCGAGGCGGACCGACTGGGCTGCCGGCCCCTTGCCCAGCACGATGTCCACGCTGAAGTCTTCCATGGCCGGGTACATCACCTCTTCGACGATTCGGGGCAGGCGATGGATCTCGTCGATGAACAAGACGTCGCCATCCTCCAGCTTGGACAAGATGGCGGCCAGGTCGCCCGCCCGCTCCAGTGCTGGTCCGGAGGACACATGCAGGCCGGTGTCCATCTCCCGGGCCACGATGTGGGCCAGCGTGGTCTTGCCCAAGCCCGGAGGCCCCGCGAACAGAAGGTGGTCGGCGGGCTGCGATCGGGCCCGGGCCGCTCCCAAGATGATGTCAAGGTGCTCTTTCAGCTCGGCCTGGCCCACGAACTCATGCAGCCGGACGGGCCGCAGCCCCGGCTCAGCCACCGTGTCCTCAGGCAGCGGCGTTCCCGCCAGCAGCTCCTCTCTCGCGCTCACGGTCGGCTCATGCACACGCCGGCTCACACCCCTGAGGCCAGGTGCCGCAAGGCCTCTTTGAGTAGGGCAGAGGAATCGCCGTCTTCAGGCAGGGCGGCGATGGCGCCTCGGATCTCCTCGGTGGTGTAGCCCAGCTCGCCCAATGCTTGGCGGACCACGCCGCGGGGATCGGCCGGCGCTGGTCCTGAAGGCTGCCCCGCGCTCACCGCGGATGTGGCGTCGCCGATGTCGAGACGGGATTTGAGCTCCATCAGCAGCCGGGCCGCGGTCTTTTTCCCCACTCCGGGGATGAGGCACAGGGCGTCGATGTCGTCAGTGGCCAGAATGCCGGCCAACTCCGAGGGACCGTAGACGGACAAGATGGCCATGCCCATCGCCGGCCCCACGCCGTGCGCTGAGATGAGACCCTCGAAGACCCGGCGCCTGTCGGGGGTCTCGAATCCGTAGAGGGTTTGGGCGTCGTCTCTGATGTGGTGATGGATGTGCAGCAGCACCTGCTGGCCCGGCTCTCCCAGGGCGGCCGAGGTGTCCGGCGACACTGCCACGCGATAGCCGATGCCCGCAGTTTCCACAATCACCTCGTCGGAGTCTCGCAGGGCCAGCGTGCCCCGAAGCAGCCCGATCACGTCGCCGCCCAGATCCGGGATGCGGCCGGCCGATGGGCCAGATGGCACAGCGCAACCGCCACGGCATCGGCGGCGTCAACCGGCTTGAGGGGTTGACGCAGGCCCAGCAGCGTTTGCACCATCTTGCCCATCTGCTCTTTGTCGGCGCCCCCCCAGCCGGTGACCGCCTTCTTTATCTGCGTCGGCGAATACTCGAAAACTTGCGCGCCCGCCCCCACTGCTGCGGCCATCGCCACCCCGCTGGCCTGCCCCACTGCCATGGCGGTGCGGACGTTCACTTGGAACAGCACTTGCTCCACTGCCACCGCGTCAGGTCGGTAGGCGCCCAGCAGCTCGGCCAGTTCGTTTTGGAGCTCGTGCAGCCGCCGGGGAAGGGGATCGTCCTTGTCGGTGCGGATGACCCCCGCGGCCGCCGCCTCGGTGGCGCGGCCTTTTTGGCGGACCACGCCGTAGCCGCATCGCGACAGGCCGGGGTCGATTCCCATC
This sequence comes from bacterium, assembly GCA_026709815.1. Taxonomy (GTDB): domain Bacteria; phylum Actinomycetota; class Acidimicrobiia; order Acidimicrobiales; family Bin134; genus Poriferisocius. Next base: position 1,757 of record JAPOSH010000177.1, read on the forward strand.
ACCAGCATCGCCCTCAAAACTATCGGGCCGCGGCGACAGTTTTCGGGATGCGCGCTGTCCGAGCGGGAGCAGGCCCGGGGACACGGCTTGAACGGCGGCGACAGCTTTCGGCGGTGAGGGCTCTCGTCGGTTAGAAACGGGCCATGCAGACCGAGGAGTTGGACTACGAGCTGCCTCAAGCCGCCATCGCCCAGCATCCGGCCGAGCCTCGCGACAGCTCGCGGCTGTTGGTGGATCGCGGGCCGGGCGCTTGGCCCGAACACCGGCTGACGAGGGATCTGCCCGAGCTTGTCGGCCCCGGCGATGTGCTGGTGGTGAACGACAGCCGGGTCATGCCTGCCCGGCTGAGACTCCGCAAGGCCACCGGCGGCCGGGTGGAGGTCTTATTGCTGGAACCGGCCGCCGACGGCTGGTGGAGTGCGCTGGTGCGCCCCGGCCGCCGGGTGCCTCCGGGCACCGCGCTGTGGTTCGAGGGGGCGGAAGTGATGGCGGTGGGGGAGAGCGCAGGCGCCGACGGCCGGCGCTGGGTCAGGCCCGCCGGCGATCCCCACGCCCTGATGGCCCGGGCCGGAGAGGTGCCTTTGCCTCCCTATCTGACCGGGGAGCTGAACGACCCCGAGCGCTACCAGACGGTCTACGCCGACCGGCCGGTGTCGGCCGCCGCGCCCACCGCCGGGCTCCACCTCACCCCGGCCGTGCTGGACCGCTGCCGGGACGCCGGGGCGGATGTGCGCGCCCTGGAGCTAGCCGTGGGCACGGCCACGTTCACACCGGTTTCGGCGGAGAGCCTCGAAGATCACGCCATGCACACCGAGGCGTACCGGATCCCCGAGGCTACGCTGGCCGCCTGTGCAGGGGCAGAGCGAGTGGTGGCGGTGGGCACTACCGTGGTGCGGGCACTAGAGGCGGCTGCGGCCACCGGCTCGGCCTGTGCCTGCACCGACCTGTTCATCAAGCCACCGCACCGATTCGCAGTGGTAGACGCCATGCTCACCAACTTCCATCTGCCCCGGTCCAGCCTCTTGGCCCTGCTGGCCGCTTTCATCGGGCCCCGCTGGCGCGACCTCTACGGCGTCGCCCTGGCCGAGGGCTACCGCTTCTTATCCCTGGGCGACGCGATGTTCTGCAACCGAGACCGGCGCCTGGCCTGAGACGGTGAGCCTTCGATTCCGGCCGGTCGCAGACGCGATGCCCCTGCGGTTCGATGTTCTGGCCCGAGACGGGCAGGCCCGCAAAGGGCGCATAACCACGCCGAGGGGCTCGTTCACCACCCCGTGCTTCATGCCGGTGGGCACGCGTGCCGCGGTCCGAACCCTCGACACCGCCGATCTCGAAGCCCTCAAGCCCCCGGTGGTCCTGGCCAACACCTACCACCTGATGATGAGGCCCGGTCCCGGGGTGGTGCAGCAGATGGGCGGCATCCACGGCTTCACCGGCTGGTCGGGTCATGTCCTCACCGACTCCGGCGGCTACCAGGTGTTCTCCCTCGACCCCGAAGTGGACGACGACGGCGCGGTGTTTCGCTCCACCTACGACGGATCGGCTCATCGCTTCACCGCCGAAGGCGTGGTGGACGTGCAGCTCCAGCTCGGCGCCGACATCCAGATGGCGCTCGACGTGTGCCCGCCGTCGGAGGCGCCCGACGCCGTGCTGCGCCTGGCGGTGGACCGCACCGCGGCCTGGGCGGCCCGAGCCCGCCGCCGCTTCTTGGAGGCAGGCGGGCCCGAAGCCGGGGCCAGCCAGTTCGGCATCGTCCAAGGCGGCATCGACCCCGCTCTTCGGGTCGAGAGCGCGGCTCGGACCATCGAGGTGGGCTTCGATGGCTACGCGGTGGGCGGGCTGTCGGTGGGGGAGG
>JAPOSH010000075.1:0-1496 GCA_026709815.1 bacterium
CCGCAGTGGACGACCTGGCGGTGTCCACTGCGGCCCGGGCGGCCTGAAGCCGCTCCAAATACCGCTCAGCGGTGTAGCCCCGGTGCATGGCAGCCAGCACCCGGCTGCTGCCCGATTGCAAGGGCAGGTGGAGGTGCTCGCACACCGCGGGCACCTCGGCCATCGCCTGAATGGTCTCAGGCCGCAGGTCTTTGGGATGAGGGCTGGTAAACCGGATCCGCTCAATGCCGTCCACCGCGCCGACCGCCCGGAGCAGGTCGGCGAACAGCGGCCTCAGCGGCACCCGCTCACCGGCTTGGCGGCGGTCTCGTTGCAGATCGCGGCCGTAGGAGTTCACATTCTGGCCCAGCAGGGTGATCTCGGTGACTCCGCCAGCCGCCAGATTGACCGCCTCTTCCACCAGCAGTTCGAGCGGGCGACTGATCTCTGCTCCCCGAACCGAGGGCACGATGCAAAACGCACACGAGTTGTCGCAGCCCACCTGGATGGTCATCCACGCGGCATAGGGCGCGTCGCGGCGCACCGGCAGGGCAGACGGGAAGCTGTCGCGGTCGTCTTCAACCGCCTCTTCGAGGATCTCGACCACGGGCCCGCTGGCTGCGGCGCCGATCAGCTCAGCAGCCCGATGCACGTTGTGGGTGCCGAACACCACGTCCACGTGGCCAGCCCGCTCTCGAATAAGGGCGCGGTCTTTCTGGGCCAGGCAGCCAGCCACCGCTATCTGCGTGTCGGGGCGGACCTGCTTGAGCCGTTTGAGCTGGCCGAGCTGGCCGTAGAGCTTGTTGTCGGCGTTCTCGCGGATACAGCAGGTGTTGAGCACGATGACGTCGGCCGATTCCATGGCATCGGCCGATGTCATCCCGTCGGCCTCCAGCAGGCCGGCGATCCGCTCGGTGTCGTGCTCGTTCATCTGGCACCCGTAGGTGCGGATGAAGTAGCTGCGGCCCACCTCGTCAGGCTACCTGGCCACGGCCAACGGCCTGCTAGCCGGGTTGGGTAGCCGGCTCTTCGGTTTCGGCGGTTTCTTCCTCGACCGGCGGGTTCACGGCCTTCCACACCCGCTCGGTGATCTCCACCATTATCTCGGGATGCTCGGCCAAGAAGGTCTTGGCTTTGTCCCGGCCCTGGCCGAGATGCTCGCCCTCATAGGTGAACCAGGCCCCGGACTTGTCGATGATGTCCAGGTCCACGCCTACATCCAGCAGCGATCCCTCTCGGCTGATGCCCTTGGAGTACATGATGTCGAACTCGGCCTGCCGAAACGGCGGGGCCACCTTGTTCTTGACCACTTTCACTCGGGTGCGGTTGCCGACCACGTCGACTCCCTGCTTGAGAGACTCGATCCGGCGGATGTCGAGGCGCACAGACGAGTAGAACTTGAGCGCCCGGCCCCCCGGCGTGGTCTCCGGAGAGCCGAACATCACGCCGATCTTCTCCCGCAGCTGGTTTATGAAGATGCACACCGTCTTGGACTTGTTCAAGTTAGCGGTGAGCTT
>JAPOSH010000075.1:1506-16457 GCA_026709815.1 bacterium
ACATGGGTGTCGCCCATATCCCCCTCGATCTCGGCCCGGGGGGTGAGAGCCGCCACCGAGTCGATGACGATCACGTCGAGCGCCCCGGAGCGGATCAGCATGTCGGCGATCTCCAAGGCCTGCTCGCCGGTGTCAGGCTGCGAGATCAACAGCTCGTCCACGTCTACGCCGATGGCTTTGGCATAGACCGGATCAAGGGCGTGCTCGGCGTCCACGAACGCGCAGATCCCCCCGTTGCGCTGAGCCTCGGCTACTGCGTGCAGCGCCAAGGTGGTCTTTCCCGATGACTCCGGACCGTAGATCTCCACCACCCGGCCCCGAGGGAGCCCTCCGACCCCCAGCGCCAGGTCGAGGGCCAGCGCCCCGGTGGGAATGGTCTCGATGGCCATGGTGCCCTTCTCGCCCATCTTCATGACGGCGCCTTGGCCGAATTGCTTTTCGATCTGGCCAAGGGCCATCTCCAGTGCTTTGTCTCTCTCCACATCTCCTCCTTCGGGTCGCGGGTGTCGCGACTGCAGATTGTCGGGGTAATGTCGAGGCGTACTCTAAAGACGACCAGTGACAGTTCGTCCCCGGGTAATGACAGGAGCGTAGTTACGCCAGCCGAATTTGACAAGCACCCGGATGCCAACCCGTCCCCTGCCTGTTGCGTCCTCTACCATGGCGCCATGTCTGAGCGAGTTTTCACCCCGGAAGAGCTGAATCGTCGGCTGACCCCCGAGCAGTACTACGTCACCCAGGAGGCGGGCACCGAGCGCGCCTTCACCGGCGAGTACTGGGACTGCAAGGACGAGGGCGTTTACCGCTGCCGAGTGTGCGACAAGCCGCTTTTCGCCTCCGAGGTGAAGTACGACTCAGGCACCGGCTGGCCGTCTTTCTACGAGGAGATCGCCGAGGGCAGGGTGGACCGCCGCACCGACGCCAGCCGCGGCATGGTCCGCACCGAGGCGGTGTGCGCGTTTTGCGGCGCCCATCTGGGGCATATCTTTCCCGATGGCCCCCACCCCACCGGCGAGCGCTACTGCATGAACTCGGCCGCGCTGCGGCTTGACCACGACGCCAATGCAGAGGTGAGCTGACATGGGGCGCCTCGACGGCAAGGTGGCCATCATCAGCGGCGGGGCGCGAGGCCAAGGCGAGGCCGAAGTTCGGCTTTTCGCCGCCGAGGGCGCCAAGGTGGTGCTCGGCGACGTGCTCCATGACTTGGGCGAGGCGGTGGCAGCCGACGTGGGTCCCGACTCCCACTACCTTCCCCTGGATGTGACCGATCCCGAGGCGTGGCAGGCGGCGGTGGCCGAGACCACGAGCCGCTTCGGCCCGCCCACGGTGCTGGTGAACAACGCCGGAGTGCTCCAGTTCGGAGTGTCGACCATCGACACCACCCTCGAGGAGTACATGCGGGTGATCGGCATCAATCAGGTGGGGGTGTTCTTGGGCATGAAGCACGCGGCACCGGCCATGATCGCCGGCGGCGGCGGGTCGATTGTGAACATCAGCTCGACCAACGGCCTGGCCGGCTACGGAGGGACGGTGGCCTACACCGCCTCCAAGTTCGCGGTGCGGGGCATGACCAAGACCGCCGCCTTGGAGCTGGGCCGACACGGCATCCGGGTCAACTCCATTCACCCCGGTGGGGTGGACACCCCCATGACCGCCCGAGACAGCTTGGGCGGGACCATCACCGAAGAGGAGCAGAACGCAGCCTATGCCATGCTCCCGCTGGGCCGGCCCGCCCAGCCCGCTGAGATCGCCCGCTTGGCCCTCTACCTGGCCTCCGACGAGTCTTCGTACAGCACCGGTGCCGAGTTCATCGCCGATGGCGGCATGCTGGCCGGCGTCGTGAACCCCGAGGTCTAGCGCTCCCGAGACCTCGCTCTTCGGAAACTTCCTTTCGGAGGGACCCCTACCGGCTCGCCAGGATTCTCACGCGGAGGTTGTTGAGAACTGAGACGGTGGTGAATTGGCGAGTGCGCTCGCGGTCGAAGGGAAACACCACCCTGTTGGCCTCCACTTCGCCAGCCACCAGGGTTGCCATCCACACAGTGCCGGGCGCCTCGCCGTCGAGGGAATCGGGACCGGCCACGCCGGTGACGGCAATGGCGCAGTCGGCGCCCAGCAGCTTGGCCGCGCCCCGGGCCATGGCAGTCACGGCCTGCTCGCTGACCACTCGGCCCTCGGGAACACCCAGCAGGTCGAACTTCACATCGCCGGCGTAGGACACTACGCCGCCCCGGAACACGTCGCTGGCCCCAGCCACGGCGGTGATCCGGGAGCCGATCAATCCGCCGGTGAGCGACTCGGCCAGCGCCAGCGTCCACCCCCGGCGCCGCAGAGCGTCGAGCACGGCTGATTCCATGGTCTCGTCGTCAATGCCGAACACGATGTCGCCGATGATGCCCCGCACGATCCGCTCTTCGTCGGCCAGGATCGCATCGACGGCCTCCTCGCTGGGGGCCTTGGCGGTGAGCCGCACCTTGAGGCCCTCCATTCCCGAGGCCAGAAAGGCGATGGTGCACTCACCGGTCTCGTCCAGCCGCTGAATCTCTTCGTGCAGCTTCTCGGCCAACCCCGACTCGGAGTCGCCCCACGTGCGCAGGGTGCGGCTCTTGATCACCGCGGTGATCCCCGCCCGCTGCTTCAGGTCGCCGATCACGCACTCCCCCACCATCTGCTGCATCTCCCAGGGCACGCCCGGCACGGCGTACACCGCCTTGGCCCCGGACTCCACTTTGAAACCGGGAGCGGTGCCGGGCATCACCGGCAGCACCTCGGCTCCGTGGGGCACATCGGCTTGACGCAGGTTGTTCTCGGGCATGGCCCGCCCCCGGCCTCCGAAGACAGCTGAGATGCGCTCCACCAAGTCGTCGCGGCGAACCAGCTTCACCCCCAATGTCGCGGCGATCACTTCCCGGGTGATGTCGTCTTGGGTCGGGCCCAGCCCGCCGCACATGATCACCGAGTCGCTGCGCTCTAAAGCCTGGGTGAGCACCGCCCGCATCCGCTCGAAGTTGTCGCCCACCTTGACCTGGTGGTGCGAGTCGATGCCGGCCAGCGCCAGCTGCTCGCCGATCCACGACGAGTTGGTGTCGACGATCTGGCCCAGCAAGAGCTCCGTTCCCACCGCGATGACCTCACAGTTCACGCCCGGAGACTATCTCCCCCAACGCAGCCACCCGGGTATCGGCAATCCCCGCCCGGCGAACGACTACCCGTGACGGGCAGTCCCCGCCCGGGAACAACTATCCGCAGCCAGCAGCCGCCGCCCGGGCAACCACTACCCGCGACCGGCGGCGGAAACGGCGCCGGCGCGTCCGTCGCCCCAGTAGCGCCAACCGGTGTAGACGGTGATGGCCACCGCCAGCCAGATGGCCAATGACACCGCCCAGTCGCGGGCTTCCAGCGGGGGCAGACCGGCCACAGAAAGCGCCGCTCCCTGCATCAGCGTCTTGAGCTTGGCCGATCGGCGGGCCGGAAGGGAGAGGCCGTCACGGGCCCACCTGATCCGAGCCCCGCTGATCAGCAGCTCCCGCACGGTGATGATCGCAACGGGCACCCAGAACAGCCGGTCCACGGCCACGAAGCACCAGGCCGCCCCCAGGATCATCACCTTGTCGGCCAAAGGATCCAGGAATGCCCCCCAGCGGCTGACGCTGTCGGAGGAGCGTGCGAGCTTGCCGTCGTAATAGTCGCTGGCCCCCAGCACCCAGCCCACGGCGACGACAGCCCAAGAGGCGCCCCGATCGTCGGATGCGGCCAGGATGAGCGCGAACAGCAGCGGTGAGAGCAGAATCCGCCCCAGCGTGATCAGGTTGGCCGTCAACCGAAGGTCGGCCCAGGAATAAGCCCCTCCCTGGCTCATGGCAAAACCGCTCCGGCCGCCAAGTCAGGACCCAGGGCGTCGAGCACCTGCACGGTGTGGAACTGCCCCACGGCCAGATCCTCGGGCACGGATATGATTCCGTCGATCTCCGGGGCTTCTCGGTAGCTGCGAGCCGAGCCGGGAGAATCCACCAAAACGATCACCTCGCGCCCGATGAGCCGGTCGCGCTTGGCCGCGGTGATCTCGTCTTGGACTTCGGCCAGCTCGCGGCGGCGTTCGGCGGCCAGCTCAGCGGGAACCTGCCCGTCGAGCGAGGCGGCGTAGGTGCCCGTCTCCGCGGAGTAGGCGAAGAACCCGCACCAGTCGAGGCTCGCCGCGGCCACGAAATCCAGCAGAGCATCGTGGTCGGCCTCCGTCTCGCCGGGATAGCCCACGATGAAGTTGGATCGGAAAACCGCCTCGGGCTGGCGCCGGCGGATCGCCGCGATTCGAGCCGCAAAGCGATCGCCGTCGCCCCAGCGGCGCATTCGGGCCAACAAAGGCCGGGAAACATGCTGCAGCGACAGGTCGAAATAGGGCACACCGGTGGCGCATATGGCGTCGATCAGCGGGTCGGTGAGATCAGACGGATACAGGTACAACAGGCGCACCCAGTCGACCCGCTCGCGAAGCGCCTCCACCAGGGGGATGATGCCCCGCTCCCCCCGGCCCTGATCGCGCCCGTAGGAGGCGAGATCTTGGGCCACCAGCACCGCCTCTCGCACCTCCAACGCCTCCACCTCGGCCAAGACGGCCTCGGGCGACCGGGAGCGCTGCGGTCCCCGGAAACTGGGAATGGCGCAGTACCCGCAGCGCCGGTCGCAGCCCTCGGCGATCTTGACGTAGGCCCACGGCGCGTCGGCCGGCGGACGGGGCAGGTTCAACAGGTCGAACCGAGGAGGCTCTGCCGGCGAGGCCTCATAAGGCTTGGCCCCGATGGACACCGGCACGCCGAAACCGGCCACCCGGTCGGCCTCGGACAAAGCCTCGCCCAACTCGGCGCCGTAGCGCTCGGCCATGCAGCCGGTGACCACCAGCTCGGCATCGGCGGCCGCCGAGCGCAGCGCCAGCACCGCATCCACCGACTCCTGGCGGGCCTCCTCAATGAATGCGCAGGTGTTCACCACGACCAGGTCGGCTTCTTCGGGCGCACCGGCGGCGGCCATCCCGTCTCCGACCAAAAGACCGGTGATCTTGTCGGAGTCCACCTGGTTCTTGGGACATCCCAGCGTCTCAATCCAAAACCGGCGCACCGTACGGAGACTAGGGCGAAATGAAACCCGAGCCATCAGCATCCGGTGCCGCTGCGACCGCCGCTGACGGCGCCGCGACGGCCGCGCCTTCTTCATGATCGGACACCAGAAACGGCAGCGACACCAGGTACACCGCCACCAGCAAGGCGCCCTCCCACCACCGCTCCAAGCCGTCGCCCTCGAACATCAGCACCCAGGCGATCACGGAGATGCCGACCATGATCCAAACGGCCAAGCCGGAGAGGTTCCCGTCGACCAGCGGCCCGGGGCCGACCAGCGCCACCACCGCGCCCCCCAGCAGGCTGTTGAAGGTGTTGGAGCCCAAGATGTTGCCCACCAGCAGGTCGGCCTCCCCCCGGCGGGCGGCTTGCACCCCGGTGATCAGCTCGGGCAGCGAGGTGCCGAACGCCACCAGTGACAGCCCCACGAAACCCGAGCCCAGGCCAACCTCTTCGGCGATGTCCACCGCGCCGGTCACCGCCAGCTGAGCGCCTAGCACTGTGGCCGCCAACCCCAGCACCGTGCGCCCCAACTCGAGCCTCTGGCTGGTCGGTTTGCGGGAGGGGGCGGCATCGGCGGTGCCCTCGCCCCGCCGCGGACTCTGCGCCGCGAGCTGGCCTGTCCGCTTCTCGACGTGCCCGCCGCGGGCCGCTTCGCCATCATGGGCCGGGCGTATCAAGATGACGGCCATGGCCATCGCGAACGCCACCAGCAGCACGATGCCCTCCCAGCGCTCGAGCCCCCCCTGCACCAGCACCCAGAACAAGAGCGCGGCCGCCACAGAGATCACTCCCTCCCGCAGCAGGGTGCTACGGGCCACCCGGATGTAGCGGCCGGAGACGGCCACCGCTCCCACCAGAGCAGAGACCCCCAGCGCCAAGCTCAGGTTGGCCACGTTGGAGCCGACGATGTTCCCCACCCCCAAATCCACGTTGCCGTCGGCGGCGGCCAGCCCCGAAACCAGCATCTCCGGTGCGCTGGTGCCGAAGCCGATCACCAACGCGCCGATCACGACGGGCGAGATCCCCCGGGCGAAAGCCAAACGGGAAGCACCGATCACCAGCTGGTCGGCACCCACCGCCAGCACGAGGAGACCCCCCGCCAAGAGAACTGCCGCTATTGCCACGTACCGAGACTACCGAGGTGCCGAGACCACCGAGGCTCAGTCTGCCTTCATCTCGCAAGCTCGTCGGGAGTCATCAGCACCTCTCTGGCCTTGGAGCCCTCAGAGGGGCCGACCACGCCCCGCTGCTCCAGCAGGTCCATGAGCCGGCCGGCGCGGGCGAAGCCCACGCGCAGCTTGCGCTGGAGCATCGACGTGGAGCCCAGCTGGCTCTCCACCACCAAGCTCATGGCTTGGGCCAGCAGCTCATCGTCATCGTCACGGCTCCCAGCGGGAGCAGCCGAGGGGTCGGGGGCCAGCGGATCGTCGTGGCCGTCGGCGCCATCAGCGGTCACCTGAGAGCTGCTGGGTTTGACCGCCGCGGCCTGCCGCCGCCAGGCGGCCACCACGCTGCGCACCTCTGACTCGGTGACCCAAGCCCCCTGGATGCGCTGGGCGGAGGTTGAGGTGGGGCTGAGCAGCAGCATGTCCCCCCGACCCACCAGACGCTCGGCGCCCTGCTGATCGAGGATCACCCGGCTGTCTGTCTGGCTGGAAACGGCGAAGGCCAGCCGGGCTGGGATGTTGGCTTTGATCACTCCGGTGATCACGTTGATGGACGGCCGCTGGGTGGCGATCACCAGGTGGATCCCCACCGCCCGGGCCTTCTGGGCGATGCGGCAGATGGAATCCTCCACGTCGCGGGGGGCCACCATCATGAGATCGGCCAGCTCGTCTACCACAACCAAGATGAGCGGCAGCTTCTCCCTCGGCTCGGAGTCCCCGACGCCTGACTCTCGGTCGCTCTCGAACACGCCCTGTTCGCAGGCGGCGTTGTAGCCGCCGATGTCGCGGACGCCCACCGCTGCCAGTATCTCGTAGCGGCGGTCCATCTCCCTACAGGCCCACGCCAGGGCATTGGCGGCTTTTTTGGGATCGGTGACCGGCTGGGTGAGCAGGTGGGGCACATGCTCGTACTGGGCCATCTCGACCATCTTGGGGTCGATCAGGATCATGCGGACCTGTTCGGGGGTGGAGCGCATGAGCACCGATGTGATCATGGAGTTGATGCACGAGGACTTGCCGGCGCCGGTGGCCCCGGCGATGAGGATGTGGGGCATCCGGGACAGGTCCATCATCACCGGCTTGGCGTTGATGTCCCGGCCGATGGCCACCTCGAGCGGATGGGCGGCGCGTCGGGCCTCGGCCGACGCCAGAATCCCCCCCAGCGACACCACCTGGCGATCGCGGTTGGGCACCTCCACGCCGATGGCCTGGCGGCCGGGGATCGGCGCCAGGATGCGGACATCGGGCGAGGCCATGGCATAGGCGATGTCCTTGCTCAAGCTGGTGACCCGGCTGACCTTGACGCCGGGGGCCAGCTCCAGTTCGTAGCGGGTCACGGTGGGTCCGACCACCATCCCGACCAGCTTGGTCTCCACGTCATGGGCCGCCAAGGCCTGCTCGAGGGCCGCGCCCTGCCGGGCGGCCTCTTCATGGTTTCCCCTCTGGGGGTCGGACTCGTCCAACAGCTTGAGCGGGGGCAGCTTCCATATCGAAGATTCCGAGGCCTCCGAAGACTTGTCGCCCAAGATGGCCGGGGCCTGCCAATCGGGCTCAGCAGCAGGTGTCGGCTCGGGCTCGGCCTGCCGACTGCTCTGAGGCGCCGGCTCGGGCTCGGCCGGGGCTTGCCGACTGCTCTGAGGCGCCGGCTCGGGCTCGGCCTGCGGAGAGGGCACGGCGGATTCGAGCGGCGGTGGCGGCGCCTCAGCCTCCTGGCCGTCGTCAGAGGACACTGCGTCCGGGATAAGGGGTGGAGCGGTGCCGGCGGTCAGGCGGACCACCCGGGCAAGGCCCGCCCTGAGCTTGGCCCCGTCCACGCGGCGAGCCCAGGAACGCAGCGACACCCGGGTGAGCACCACCAACCCCAGCAGGCCGAAAGCCCCCGCCACCAGGCTCGCTCCCCACACTCCGGCAACCGCGGCCAGCGTGCCTCCGAAGACCAGGCCCAAGGCCCCGCCAGCGCTCATCAACCCGTCCAAATCCTCGATTCCCGGACGGTCGACGGCGATGTGCAACAGGCCGGTCACCGATAAGAGCGTCAATGCGGCGCCGATGCCGAGGCGAACAGAATGCACCAGGTCGGCCCGAGCCGTATCGGCATCGGATCTCTTGTCGCGGAGCCCCGAAGCGGTGTCCGCCGCCTCGTCTGACCGGGGGCCTCGCAGCAGCGCGACCCCGACCGCGACCAACGCGATCGGCGCGGCGGCCCGGGCCGTGCCGATCACCGCGCCAAGCACCACTCGAAGGCCCGACCCGAAGGGCCCGGCTACGTCGGCCCAAAGGCCGCAGGCTGCCAACAGGCCGACCAGGATGAAGCCCACGGCGACGATGTCGGCGCGGTGGCGGGCCCAGACCGCCGCCGATGCCTGCCTCAATCGGCGATCAGTGGATGCTGCGGCCTTGGAGTCGGGCTTGGCCGGGGATTTGCGAACGGTTTTCGTGGCCACAACGACCACAAACGTATCATTGGCAACACCGGCAACCAACGGTTTGGGCCAAACAGTCCAAACAGGTAGCCGGATCGCGATCAGGTTTCCACAATGACGGGGACGATCATCGGCCGGCGCCCAGTGCTGTGGTTGACGAATTGGCCGGCCGCCCGCCGCACCAGCCGCTCCAGCCCCTCTTGCGCCCCCGATGCCAAATGCTCCTGCACCGCGGCCGCCACCTCGTCGGCCCCCGCCCGCTCCAGCTCCCGGGCCTTTTCAGGCCCGACCCAGCCCTTGCTCTCAAACCGGGGGCGAGCCAGCAATCTGCGCTCCTCGCGGCTCAGCGCCACCACCACGGTGACCACTCCCTGCTCGCCGAGGATCAGCCGCTCGCCGAACAGCTCCCGGCTGTGCTCCACCAAGTGCCCATTCACATGGTAGTAGCCGCCAGAGGTGACACGGCCCCGGCTGAGCAGGCCGCGGTCGCCCAACTCCACCTGGTCGCCGTCGCGGGCCCGCACCACCCGATCAGACGACATGCCCATCCTGATCGCCAGCTCGGCGTGGGCCGCGAGATGACGGGGCTCCCCGTGGACCGGCACGAAGAACTCCGGGTCGGCCACCGTGTGCAGGGTGCGCAGCTCGTCTTGCTTGCCGTGGCCGGTGGTGTGAACCTCCAGCTGGCCGCTGTGGACCACCTTGGCCCCCCGGCACACCAGATTGTTGATCATGCGGGCCACCCGGGCCTCGTTGCCGGGAATGGGGCTGGAGCTCAGCACGACGGTGTCGGTGGCGCCGATGTCCAGCCAGCGGCTGTCGCCGGTGGCGGCTGAGGCCAGCGCCGAGCGCTTCTCCCCTTGCGAGCCGGTGGACACGATGCACACCCGGCCGGGGGGGAGGCTCTTCGCCTCGGCCACCTCGACCACTGCGCGGTCGGGCAGCCGAAGCAGGCCCAGCTCGCGAGCCAGGGCGAAATTGCGCTTCATGGAGAGCCCCAGGGTGGCCACCTTGCGCCCCGACTCGACGGCGGCGTCAGCCACCTGCTGCACGCGGTGAATGTGGCTGGCGAACGCCGCCACCACCAGCCGCCGGTCCCGATGGGCGGTGAATATCAGCCCTCATCCATCCATTCGTATTTCATTTCATTGGTGGCTAAAGCATGTTGAATCGCACAGCAGCAGCCGAACCCCCTCGTCGCAGGCGATCGCCCCGATCCGGGCGAGGTCGGTGCGCCGCCCGTCCACCGGGTTCAGGTCGAGCTTGAAATCGCTGGAGTGGAGGATCACCCCCTGGGGGGTGCGGATGGCCGAGATCAGCCCGGAGGGAACCGAGTGGGTGACCGGGATGAACTCGCAGTCGAACGATCCGATGCGGAGCCGGTCGTGATCGCCGATGGGGATGAGGGTCGTGCGGTCGATCACCCCGCGCTCCTCGAGGCGGTTGCCGATCAGCCCCAGAGTGAAGCGAGAGGCATAGATGGGAAACGAGAACCGCTCCAGGGCGTGGGCCAGCGCCCCGATGTGATCCTCATGGCCGTGGGTGCAGACGCAGCCGACGATGCGATCAGCCCGATCGCTCAGATACTCAAGATCGGGAAGCACGAAGTCGGCGCCGGGCATGTCCTCATCGGGAAACAGCACCCCGCAGTCCAATACCAGCACCTCGCCTCGGCACTCAATGGCGGCGCAGTTCCGGCCGATGTCGCCCAGCCCGCCCAGAAAGGTGATCTGAACCTTCTCGGCCATGAGCTCAGAATCCGCTCATCGGCACCGGCGGCCTGCTGGCGGTGGGCGCCGACTCACCCATCGGCGCTGAGGCGTGTGCCAGCCAGGACGGCGGCGGCCTGTTGGGCCAGGCCATCGGGCTCCACATCCAGTGGCGGACGACACCGGCCCACCGGCAGGCCGACCAGGCGCATCATGGCCTTGGCGGGAATCGGGTTGGGCGCCGCCAATCCCGTTTCATAGTCGTAGGACGGCATGAGGCCGGCGTTGATCTGCCGAGCGGCGACAAGGTCGCCCTCCTCGAAGGCGGCGATCATGTCGCGGTGCTCGGCGCCCGCCCAATGGGTGGCCACGCCGATAACCCCCACTGCCCCCACCGCGAGCAGCGGCAGAGTGAGGCTGTCGTCGCCGCTGTAGACCTCGAAGCCGTCGGGGGCCCGGGCGATGAGCCCGGCGGTCTCGGCGGGATCGCCGGCGGCGTCTTTGACGCCGACGATGTTGCCCACCCCGCAGGCCAACTCCAGGAGCGTGGCCGTGTCCACCTTGCGCCCGGTGCGAACGGGAATGTCGTAGATGAGCACCGGTAGGTCGGTTGCCGCCGCCACCGTGGCGAAGTGCCTGGCCATGCCGGCCTGTGAGGGCCGGTTGTAGTAGGGCGCCACCGACAAGATGCCGTCGGCGCCAGCCTCAGATGCCCGCTTGGTGAGGTCGACGGCCGCCGCGGTGTCGTTGCTGCCGGCCCCGGCCACCACCGGGATGTCAACGGCCGAGACGACTGCTCCGATGAGCTCGACCTGCTCGTCATGGGTCAGGGTGGGCGCCTCACCGGTGGTGCCGGCGACCACTAGGCCATCGCTTCCGTTCTCGCTCAGCCACTGGGCCAGCGATGCGGCCGCATCCAGATCAAGCGAGCCGTCTTGTCGAAACGGTGTGACCATGGCGGTGAGGACCTTGCCGAATCGAGCCATGGGTTCTCCTTGGGGAAGGCGTTAAGGGAAGAGGCTAAGGGAAGGCGCAAGAAGGATGGTGAGATTTTAGCAAAATGCAGAAAGCGCGCTCCCCCGCTTACCGGAGGCGCGGCCTCTATGCGTCGGCGGAGTCGGCGGCCGTCTCGGCAGCCCGATCCAATCCCAGGGTCACCAGGAGATCCTCGTGCAGTTCGAACCACACCTCGTGGTAGGAGTCCAAGGACGGCTTCGTGAACCAGTCGAGATCGCCGGCCGCGACCCGGCTCAGCGCGAAGTCCAGCCGCGGCGCGTAATGCCCGAAGCGGTCCAGGGCATCGGCCAGACCGGTGAGAATCGGCTGGACGCGTTGGTTGACGGCGGCCAAGCGGGCGATGACCTCGGCGTCATAGTCGGGATCGGTGTGGTCGTTCATCACCTGATCGCCGCGAATCTGGAAGTCGGTGCAGACCCTCTTCAGCTCAGGGTCCAAGAGCTTGAAGGCCCCGTACAGATCCAAGACCGCCCCACGCTGGCCCGAGGACTCCATCTCGGCCACCGCCAATCGCTCGGCCTCAGCTCGCCCCTGCGCCTGCAACATCCAGCCCTTGGACCGTTTGCCGTCTCGGTAGCGCACCCACCCCCGCTCCTCCAACGCTTCCAAGACGGCCGTGATCTGATCCGATGACCCGCCAGCAGCCTGAGTTAGCCCGTCAACGTCGGCCATACCCTTGACCCTCAGCCCGTGCAGCACCCGCTCCGCCAGATCAGCCGCCCCCGCCAAACCGCTCACCACCCCACCCTAACCCGGCTTGTGACACGGTGGCAGCAAGCGCGAGCTCATCGGCGGCGGCGAGATCGATGGACAACACTTGGCTAACCCAGCTTGTGACACGGTGGCAGCAAGCGCGAGTGTTCACTACATTGCCGAGAAGTCCGCAATGGCCATGTGCCGGGAGTTCGAGTGGTAAGAGGAGGCACAGCAAACACCGTTCGCTCGACGGTGCGGCTGGTTCTCGGAGTAGCGCGGCTTGGTGAAGCCGATCTGCGTGGCTGGTGGAACTGCCACGGGCTTGACAACGTGGGGAGCTTCGTCCTCAAGCGAGCGTTCCCCCGGACTTGGCAGCCGGCCGCTTTGGAGCTCGATGTGCTGTCAGCTCGTCGCAGACACGCCAATTCGCTCCCTGGGCGGAAAACAGCGCTGCACTTGTTTTCGGGTGAGCTGCCGTTCAGCCACTGGGCCGCGGCCTGGCTCGCTGAACAGAAGTCAGCGCCAGAAGTGGATCCGCTGTTCGCGGAGTTCGCCAGCTGGGACCTAGCCGCCGCCGATGCGCGGTTACGGGAGTGGGCGGGTGAGTCTGTTGATGGTGAGGCAATTGGAGATGGAATCTTCTTGGGCCGGCTCCGCCAGTCTGACCTTGGTGAGGAATCCGCTCTCATAGCAGTGGCTGGGCGAATGGCAGCTGCATATGTCGGGCAAAAGGGTTCCTTCTGTGCCCCATATTTCGATCTAGGGGCGTGATCAGTGGGGAGCGGCTTCACATCGCGGCTGCAGAAGGGCGGCGCTGCGCTCGACGACACTCGCCGTGTTGTCGAGCTGTGGGACGCCGATCTTGGGCCAAGGCAGAACTTCAAGCACTTTTCCAGTGAGAATCTGCTGAGCAAGGCGTCGCGATCTCGCGTAGACGACCTTCTGCGCAGGATCATTAGACCGCGCTACGTCGATCCAGGCCCTCATGTCATCCCTGCGCTCAAAGGGCTGCTGGCAGATCATGCGGCGTTTCGGAACGCCTGCTACTACGAGAGCGCCCGGGCTGACGATCTGCTGGCATCGTTCGCTGAAGGGCCGTTGTGGGACTACTGGCTCGAAGGGCGTCTGGGCCTCGGCATCGAAGACGTCCTTGTCTGGTTTGATCATCTGGCTGAACGTGGGCAAGCGCCGGTATGGACTGACAACGTGCGAGCCAAAACAGCGCGAGGGCTGCTTTCCGCTCTGCGTGATTTCGGCATTCTCCAGGGCTCCGCGAAGAGTCGCCGCAAGGAGATCCCTCCGCCCTCGATGAGCCCCCGTGGATTCGCCTACGTAGCATGGCGAGAGCATGAGCAGGGGGCTTCGTCTCGGACGCTTGCCACCAGCCGCGTCTGGCGCCGCTGGCTGCTTGAAGACTCACTCGTGGACGACATGTTCCTCCAGGTTGCCCGCCTGGGAGTTCTGCGCGTGTCTCGGGCTGGTTCGGCGGTTCGAGTCGATTGGCTGGTTGACAGTCTGGCCGAGGTGACCGGTGCCGCTGCGTGAAGAGTTGCGGGGTATCGGCGAGCGCATCGCCGCTCACTTCGCAAGCGGTGGAGAGCCGCCGTTCATCGTTTACCAGTACTTGCCCAGCGAGGAGTGGCATGTGCGCCGCGACCTCGGCGAGCTGCGGCGATGGCTGGAGGCAGCACCTCGGGGAATCGGCTGCGCCTCGGTGTCTCTGGCCGAGTTGTTCTGGGAAGCGTTGGAAGGATCCGCATACCTTGACGAACTCATCGCCCAGGAGCGAATGGCCAACGCAGCTTCGAATGGCAAAGCCTTGAAGGAGGTAAATGCCGCTGTCGGCGAGATACTACGGGAGCCGCCCACGCTGCCCGACCGGGTGATCGCCCGGGTGTGCGAGTATGACGAGCGAACTGCTGTGTTCTTGTATCGTGCCGGGGCTCTGTACCCCTCGTATCGCACATCCACACTGTTGGACGACCTGCGAGGCCGTCTGTCCCGACCTGTCACTTTGCTATATCCGGGGCATCTGGTCGGCGAGTACGGGCTGTCGTTCATGGACCGCGCTGAAACGGCTTACGGCTACCGTGCCCTAATAGTGCCGAGGGAGGGACGGCGAAAATGAAAATCGCCGAGCTGTTTCGCCGCGACATCTACCGCACTATCGAAGAGGTCGTCAAGGTCGATTTAAACGACGAAGAGGTCATAGCCAGCGAACTCGACGAGTACGTCGCTACCGCCCACATCCTCGATGAATTCGAGGCGGTGCTCGATGCCTACCAGGAGTCGATCAACAACCCCACCGAGACTTGCACTGTGTGGGTGTCGGGGTTCTTCGGTTCCGGCAAGTCGAGCTGGGCCAAGGTTCTCGGCTACCTGCTTGGGAATCCCAACGTGCTGGGCACGCCCGCCGCTGAACGGTTCTTCGAGCGCACCCACGCCCCCCGGCTGCGCGCGCTGCTCAGCACGATCCGCTCCCAAGCACCCACGACCTCAGTAATGCTGAACCTGGCGACCGGCGCCAACGTCGTGGCTCAGGAGGGCGAGTCCGTCGTTTTGCCCGTCTACCGCTCTCTGTTGGAGCGGCTGGGCTATTCGCGGAACTTCACGCTCGCAGAACTCGAATACACATTGGAGGGCGACGGCAAGCTCGATGAGTTTGAGGCCGCGTTCCTTGAGGCCGTTGGCCTCCCATGGCAGGAACGGCGGTTCACCGCCCTGGCAAAAAGGGACGCCATGAAAGCGCTCGACGCCGTCTGGGGGGGGGGGGGGGGACAAAAACCCCGGGTGGGCCCGCGAGAGAGAAGGACCCGAAAAAGATGC
>JAPOSH010000075.1:16467-27918 GCA_026709815.1 bacterium
GCCCCCCCCCCCCCCCCCCCGCTCCCCCCCACCCCCCAACACCCCCCCCCTCCCCCCCCCCCCGGGGCGGGGGGGGGGGGGGGGCCCCCCAATCTCCCCGAGTGGGCCCGCGAGCTTGACGATCCCGACATCGATGCCGACTGGTTCGCGGCGCGGGCGCTGGAGCTTCTGGATCGTCGTGGTGGGGGTGCAACACGACTGGCCTTTGTCGTCGATGAGGCGGGTCAGTATGTCGCCCGCTCCATACACAGGATGCTCGATTTGCAAGGGCTGGCCGAGGCGTTCCAGAAACAGCGCGGCCAGCTGTGGCTGGTCGTCACCTCTCAGGAAAAGCTCGACGATGTCGTTGACAGCCTGGAATCGAGGCAGGTCGAACTAGCTCGCGCGCAGGCCCGATTTCCGCTGCGGGTCGACCTTCTGCCATCCGATATCGACGAAGTCACAGGCAAAAGGATCCTCGACAAGACCGGCGACGGGCAGCGAGCGGTGCGAGAAGTGGTCTCCGCACACCGTAACCAGCTCATCGCCAATGTGCGACTGGCTTCGCCCACCCGAATCGATGCGCCGGGCGAGGACGAGCTGGTCCGCCTCTACCCGCTGTTGCCCTACCAGATACAGCTGTTGATCGACGCTGTTTCCGTCCGGCGCACCCAAGGCGGCGCTTCCCCCACGGTCGGCGGGTCGAACCGCACGCTGATCAAGCACGCCCAGCAGCTGATCACCCACCCTGAGCACGGGCTGGGAAACAGCGAGATCGGCGCTCTGGCCACTCTCGACCGGTCCTACATGCTGCTCGAAGAGCTGGTCCCCACAACTTGGCGGGCCGAGATAGAACACGTTGCCAACCGGTATGGCCCTGAGAGCATCGAAGCGCGGGTCATGAGGGTTGTGGCCTTGTGCGTCGAGGTTCCTGCCCTGCCGCTCACCTCAGTGAATATCGCGGCGCTGCTTCATCCCAGCGTGACCGCAGAGAGCTGCGGCGACGAGGTCGCTGACGCCCTGATCCGTTTGGTGGAAGACGACCGACTGCGTGACACCGACGAGGGCTACAAGCTCCAGTCGCCTGAGCAGAAGGACTGGGAGCAGGCACGTCGCGGCATAGACCTCAACCAGGGCACATCGGTCCGCTTGCGCCGCCAGCTTCTCAAGCAGGAGCTGGCAGGCCTCGCGGTCACAAGAGGCCGGTCCTTCAAAGCTGATGTGACCGTGGAAGGAGAGACCGTCGTCTCCGGCCACCTGCCCCTCATGATTGAGGAAGCCGATCCTCTGCGCCGCGAGTCTTTGCGAGCGACCTCGCGCGAGCAAGCAAATCAGAACGTTGTCACCTGGGTCTACGACCTCCAGCTCGACACCTGGGCTGCGATACACGAACTGCATCGCAGCCGTACGATGATCGAGCGTCGTGATACCCCGAACAAAACAGCAGCCGAGATTGAGTTGCTGGCAGAAGAGCGCACACGCGCGCAACGCCATGAGGCCATCACGCTCCAGCGGCTCGCGCGCGACATGGGCACCGGCCAGGTGGTCTTCCGGGGGCGGATCGACGACGCCCAAGGCACCGATCTGCGATCCACGGCACAGCGTCTTCTTTCTTTACGGCTAGAGGAGATCTACCCGCAGCTCGACCTCTTCGCTGCCAACCTGCGCCGAGAAGATGTGATGCTCATCCTTCGCTCATCTGACATCTCCACACTCCCTGAAAGTCTCCGCGATGGCGGCATCGGGTTGGTCAAGGCCACCCCTGAGGGATACCAATTCGCCATCGATCACGGCCCTCTCGCCGCGCTCGTGAACGAGGTTCGCGGCCGGTCGTCCTACGGCCAAGAAGCCACTGGCAGCTACCTGGAGCGCAACTTCGACCAGCCTCCCTACGGGGCTCAAGTCGAAGTTGTCCAGGCTTTGTGCGCCGCTGCCATTCGCGCAGGAATCGTCGAGGTCGTCCACCAAGGCCAGCGAATATCCAACGCTGCCGACCAGCGGCTCGATCAGGTCTTCGGCGCACTACCGAAATTCCGCGCCGCCGCTTTTAGGCCACCCGCCGATACCGATGTGTCTTTAGATGTGAGAGTCGACTTGGCCGAAAAGCTCGAACACCTAGGCCATCCGCTCACCGGCCACTCTACCGACGCCATCGCATCAGCAATCCGCAGCGCTTTCGGACCCAGCCGAGAAGCAACGGTTCGCGTTGCCTCAACTCTCAGCGGCCTTGGCATAGCCGTTCCTGAGCCGATCACCCGCACCCAGGAAATCATTGACCGACTGAGGTCAGACGATGATGTGGACGTGGTCGCGACTGCACATGGCACATGGGCCGACCTCATTGCCGGGCGCGAGAGCACCGACCATCTCAACCAGCTCCTCACCGCTCACATCGACGAACTGAGGAGAGCGCAGGACGAGGTAACCCGATCTGCCCACGGGCTCCCCGACGAACTGATGCATGCGCATGATGAGTTAGCCGAACTCCTGGCCAGCGGCGATCTTGTCGATCAGGTGGCCCGGATTGTCGCGTTGGGAGGCCGCATCGCTGAAGCCCGAACAGCAGCGACGCAAGACGCCGCCCAACGGCTCAGCACAACGCTCGAGGAGCTTCGAGACCGCATACGGCGCGAGTACAGCGATGCGGATGAAGCGGCGTTGGCCGAAGCAGTACGGCCCCTAGATGCGCTGGCCCCTCCAGGCGACCTCGCCGCCTTCAATGCCGGAGTGCTGGAGGCTCGGATCGACAGCGCGCACGCCCGAAGCCGGGAGGCGTGCCGACAGCTCGAAGAGCTGCGCGTTGCCGAACCGCTTTCATGGGTGCAGATAAGTGAGATAGCCCCTGAGGTCATTGCCTCCGAAGAGGACATAGGCCCCGTGCTGGAGCGCATCCGCGAGGCAATCGCCGCTGAACTGGCCGAAGGCAAACAAGTGCGTCTGCAATGACCGAAGCGCTCACCGCCGACCAGCGCGCCAAACTCGAGAGGCTCATCGGCAGCGCTCGGACAATCCTCGAGCAAAGCCTGACGGCCCAAGCAGCTGGTCGCTTCGGAATCGACCCCGACGGCACTATCGCCGACGAGGCGACCCTGCGGTTGGACCCGAGTGAACTCTTCGACCGCCGGGAGGTCGTCGAAGTAGTCGAGCACCTTCGAAGCGAGGGCAATAGCGAGGTCGAAGCCGTTGCCCGGCTGATTCGCGAAGCCGGGTTCACACACCTGAACCGGCTGGTGGCCATTCGCATCGCCGAAGCCCTCCGCCTGCTGCCGGAATCGCTGGCCAAAGGCGACCGCTCGCAAGGCTACCGAGATATCCAAGAATTGCACCCCCTTCTCACTGCTGGCGAGACCAACGGCTACTGGACTTATCTTCGACTCTGCGGCGACGAACTGGCCGGTGACGTCCCCAACCTCTTCGACCCCCGCAACCCTCTACTCGCCCTGGCCCCTAGCCCAGTTGCACTTCGAGACCTCATAGCCCTCTTCGCCGATGTCGACAACGCCGGCATCTGGACCGCGCCCGACTGCCTGGGCTGGGCCTACCAGTTCTTCAACACTGGAGAAGAACGACGTGCCATGCGAGAGGCTTCCGCCGCCCCCCGAAGCAGCCGCGAGCTCGCCGTTAGAAACCAGTTCTTCACCCCCCGCTACGTGGTGGACTTCCTCGTCCAGAACAGCCTCGGCCGCCGCCTGCTGGACGCTGATCCCGACTCACCGCTGATCGAGAGCCTCCCTCTTCTCGTCGACCCCCCTGCTCAGCAAGGAGAATCTATTGAGCTGGAGCAAGTAAAGGTTCTCGATCCGGCTTGCGGCTCTGGGCACTTCCTCCTTGCCGCCTACGACCTCCTTGAACGAGCCTGGCAGCGCGCGGGCGCATCGCCAAGTGATGCTGCCCCGCACATCGTGAGATCATTGTGGGGGATCGAGATCGACCCCCGGTGCACCCAAGTCGCCTCTGCAGCGATCCTGTTTCGGGCCCGACGCTCTTGCCCATCAGGAAAGCTCCCCCGCCCGAACATCATCTGTGCCCGTTCTCTGCCTACCGTTACCACTGGCCTTGAAACACTGCTCGCCAAACTCAACCCAACCCAGCGGGGGCTGATCAAAGCCCTTGCAGATGTTCTCCAAGAGGCTCCGATCCTCGGACCGCTTTTGAAGATCGAAGACCGAATCGACTCCGAGATCCGCGCTCTCATCGCTGGAGACGCCTCAGGGGCTCTCGCAGAGGGGATTACCCCGGAAATTATTTCAGACATCCAAGCGGAGTTGCTCTTCAGTCTCCAAGCGGCGGCCGATACCGCCACCTCCACCCCCGCCGAACGCCTGCTCGCCACAGAAGCCGATGACGCCGTCCGCTTCGTCGCAGCCCTCCTCCAGCAATACGACGCCGTGCTCCAAAACCCGCCGTTCGGCGAACCGGTTCCGGAGACAAAGCCCTATCTCAAAGCCGCCTACCCGTGGATTCCCACCAAAGACTGCAATCTGTTGGCCGCGTTCGTCGGGCGGGGCCTTGAGCTGTGTCGACCAGGGGCAGGCTACGTCGGCGCCATCACTTCCCGGACGGGACTGTTCATCAAGACCTTCGAGAACTGGCGACAAGAGATTCTCCTAGGCAATCACCTGGTAGCGCTAGCCGATCTCGGCCACGGGATAATGGAACAAGCGCTGGTGGAGGCGGCTGCCTATGTATTGAAGGCGGTACCTGCGGCGCCAGACCAGCAAGCCACATTTGTCCGCCTTCTCAAGGACACCGACCGGCCTGCTGCCTTGGATGCGGCGATCAGCGCTCATCGCCTAAATCACGCTGACAAAAGGGTCTTCGACACATCGCTGGACGACTTCCAAAAGGTACCGGGGTCACCGATCGCGTATTGGATAAGCCCTGCAATCCGACGGCTCTTCTCGGACCACCCATCCCTCGAAGGTAATGCTGCTGAGGCTCGCCAAGGTCTTGCAAGCGGTGATGATTTCCGCTTCGTCCGGGCATTCTGGGAGGTTGGCCCCCTGAACATCGGCCGAAGCCGCGAAGAGACCAAAGCAGGCAAGCGATGGGTGCCATTCGCCAAAGGAGGCGAGTACAGCCCCTACTGGGCCGACATCCACCTAGTAGTAGACTATGAGAACGACGGCCACGAACTTCGCCAATATGACGGTTCACGAGTTCAAAATACTGAGTACTACTTTCGCCCTGGCCTGACATGGCCTCGCCGAACCAACAGCGGATTCGGCGTACGTATCCTTCCTGCTGGAGCGGTCTTCGCGGACAAAGGTCCTGCGTTAGTCTCAAACACTGACCTGATCGGGGTGCCAGCTTGGCTTACGTCACGTGCTATTCAGGCATGTATGGATGCGTTGGTGGCTGCTGGGGAACAGACTACCAGTGGGAGTGCCTCGCGTAGTTACGAAGTCGGACTCGTTCAGAAACTACCTTGGATTCCAGCTTTAGAAGCCGACTCAGTATCCTCTTCGCTTGCTCTCGAGATTGCTGGACTCCATCGTCTCACAGATGTGGGAGAAGAGACAAGTCGACTATTTCAAGCTCCGCCGGTGCTTCGTCCCCTGATTGAAGGTGCTTCGGTTCGCGATGCAGTGTTGGCAGAGATGTCCGTCACTGGAGATCGCCACCTTCAAATTCTCGAACATAGCTACAGCCTTGAGCGCCGCCTCCATGAACTGGCGCGTCTCGATAGCGACGCCGAGGCGTATCTTGATGAGGAAGTCGGACCGCATCCCGTTGCCTATTCAGAGGGGCCGGTTGATGAGCATCAGCTCGCCAGATATCTCGGCGAGTCTATAGACAAGGTCATCGACGAATTAATTGGCCTCCGAGGTGGTTCCCGCGTTATCGCTAATTTGACCTTCTTTGCCGATCGCCGACTGAAAGTGATCGCACATGGTCTTGAACGTCCACCGAGCCAGATAGAAAGCTTCAGGCGTAAGGCTGCCATTCTTCCCGATGGTGAATTAAAGCGTTCTTCTTCTCAGATGGTGAGCTATCTGGTTGGCATTGCTTTCGGGAGGTGGGATGTTCGGAAAGTGGGGACGGAGCCCTTCCTGGGAGACCTGTTCGACCCTGTGCCGACCTATCCGCCGGGCATGCTCCTCAACGACGGGAAGCCCGCACGTGAAACCCCAGAAGGCTACGAGCTGGACCTACCACCAGGGCAGCTTCTGCTCGACCAGCGAGGTCATGGCTGGGACATTGCGAACCGAGTGATGGTCGCAGCCGACGTCCTGGTCAAAGACGCCGACGCGCTGATTGCAGACCTCATGGGCCACTTGAAGGGCAAAGACCTCCGGGGTTACTTGAGGAAGCATTTCTTCAAGGACCATCTTTCCCGGTACTCTAAGTCGCGCCGAAAGGCACCCATCTATTGGCCGCTGTATGTGCCATCGGGAGGGTGGGGTGCGTGGGTGTACGCACCGTCGCTCAGCCGAGAGACCCTGTACGCGGTGGAAGCGGCGGCTGCTTCCCGACTCAACGCCGCCGAGAGGGAGATCAACCGGCTTCGCCGAGACCAGCAAAGCGGGGCAAGCGGGCGATCAGCCAGGGATATTGCTGACGCTCTTGATGCTGAGCAGCGGCTGGCGGAGGAGCTGCGCGTTTTCAGCCAGGAGGCTGAGCGCATCGCATCGCTCGGCTGGGTGCCCGATCTCGATGACGGCATTGTTCTCTGCGCCGCTCCGTTGGCCGGACTGTTTCCAGCTTGGAAAGAAACGGCGAAGGAACAGGAGAACCTCAAGGCAGGGAAGTACCCGTGGGCCACCGTGTCGAGATGGGCGGACGAGCTGTGAGCTTGCTGCGGGAATCGCTAACCAACGAGCTGGCACAGAAGGTGCAGAAGCGCGGACTCGTGATTTGGGAGGATGCCGAAGCGGAGTATGCAGAAATAGCGCCTGCGGTGGCTCCCGAGGGAGTTCGTTTCGAAGCGTTCGAGGGAAGTTGGTACGAGCTTCGCCAACGCATAGAAGGCGCAATGGCCGCAGATCGCCCCCCCGAGATGGTGGTGTACACCCCTGCAGCGCCCCAAGAAGATCCGCTGGCTGAAGTTCGCGCCGCAAGCCCCACCTTCAAGCGCAGACTGGCAACTCTTGCACGACAGGCGCTGGATGGCCAGCTGCCACCGGCACGGATCGCACAGATCGCCAACGACGCCCGCACGCTTGGCGAAGCGGAAGCAGCCGCAGAGGGAATGAGCCAACTCGATGTCCGACTTGCCGGAGTTATGGGTTCGCACGACCCCGTTGCCATGTTGGTGCGCGTCTTGAGCGGTGCGGTTGACGAGCGGCTTTCCGATTCCGGGGCTTGGGGTGCGGTGGCCTCGCTGGCGATGGACACTGTGGGCGCTGAAATACCCGGCTCCGGTGACGAATTCCGCCTCGACCTCTTCCAGCACCTGCTCCTCACTGAAGTCGCTAGCGCGATCGAAACGGCAGTACCCGATTCGCTCGCCGCGTCTTCGACGGCATCATCGGCTGCGCAGCAGCAATATGCGAGCGAAGTGCTGGAGCGACTTCGCTCATCGACGGATGGCCTGGACGCTTACCGGCACCTGGCCCAAGAAATTGATGCCAGGCTTGATCTGGCGAGCACGCTCGGCTGGAGTCCGGGCCTTGATGACATCGCCGGTACGCCCGGAATCGAGGAGGTCTTGTACTCGCGTGGCGTCCGGCTTCTTCAAGATCACAGCTATCAAGAGGCCTTGTCCCTGGCCGAGCGCCGCCTCGGCCAGAGCCCTTGGGCCTCGGATTTGCCACCAGGCTGGGGCGGCAACTGGCGGGCCGTGCAGGCGATTGCCCTCCTGCATCTCGAACTCGAAAAAGCCAGACCCCCGAAGTCGGCATCACCGGGACAGATGTTGTCTTGGTATGTCGAGCGCGGCTGGCCCGTTGACCGCGCTCATCGCCGACTGGAGTTGGCGCGGACGGCGCTGGGGGCATTCGGGGAGCTGGAGGATTCCCTGACTGCCGCGCGCACTGAGTATGACCGTTGGCTCGACGACTTGCTGGACCGGTTCACGCGTGCAGTGGCCGATCACGGTCTCGACATCGAGGGTCTGGTCCGGCAGGGCGAAGTCCACGAGCGCTTTGTCGAGCCGGGGAGCGGCCTCACGGCTTATGTGTGGGTTGACGCCCTCCGCTACGAGCTGGGCGTAGAACTCGCCGAAGCCCTGAAGCAGGTTGCAGAGCGCGTCGAACTCCATCCGGCAATCGCCGCTGTTCCTACAATCACTGCGGTGGGTATGGCGAACCTCCTGCCCGAGGCGGCATCGAGCCTGCAACTCGGACTGGATGGAGACCACCTCCAGGTGAGTATCAGCGGAAAGGACGTGAGCACGGTTGCCGATCGCCATGACTTGCTGCGGGCGCGGCACGGCGCGGTTGCCAACTTGGACCTCAATGAGGCCTCTCAGAAAGGAGAGAAGGCTCTGGGCAACGCCATCAGCGACTCCGACCTGGTTCTGCTCCGGTCGCAAGAGGTGGATGCAGCCGGCGAGTCGGGGCTCCTGTCGGTGGCCTGGACGCATTTCCAGAGCGTGATCGACTTACTGGCCAGCGTGATCGCCCGACTCGCGCAATGCGGCATCGACCGTGTGGTCATCTCCGCGGACCACGGATTCATCGCTCTCAGCCAAGACCTCGACACGCATCGCCTAGTTGACGCTCCTGAGGGGGCTAGGGGGGTGACGAAGCGCAGAGTCTTCATCGGCCGAGGGGGTGCCCCGAACGAGGCCACCGTTCGAGTTCCGCTTGCCTCCTGTGGGATCACCGGTGACCTCGACTTAGTGGTGCCTCGCGGGCTAGCAGTCTTCCGGGCGGGAGGCAGCAAACAGTTCTTCCACGGAGGGCTCTCGCCCCAGGAACTCGTCGTGCCTGTGATCGTCGTAGAGCTGGCTCAGGCGCCTCAGCCTCAGAAACTGAGCGTGGAGATCAGCATTGCTGGCGGGCGAATCACCACGGGAGTGTTCGCCGCCCAACTTGTTTTTGAAGGCGACCTGTTTGCCAGCGAGGTGGTCGTCCGGGTCGTGGCCGGGGCTAGCGGAGGTGTGCCCGTCGCTCGGGTTGTCTCAGGTGACGGATACAATCCCGACACGGGTTCGGTGACGGTCAACGCCGGCCAGCCGAGCATCCTCACTTTCCAGATCACCAAGAACCTGGGCCAAGACACCGAGGTTGGTCTGCAAGTCCTCGATGCTCGAACCGGCCGCAAACTCGCATCGTCATCAGCGCCCGTGTCGTCGTCGATAACGGTGGAGGACGAACTTGACTGATACCGGGCTCCAGCTCGACCAGCTTGATGTGCTGGCCAACGACGCCTTCGCGGGCCGCGTTGTGCGCAAAGACCTTGTCCGCCAAGTCAAGGTCGGGGCCAATGTGCCGGTGTACGTGCTGGAGTTCCTCTTGGGGAAGTACTGCGCCTCTGACGACCCGTTATCCATCGAAGCCGGGCTCACGGTGGTCAACCAGACCCTCAAGGACAACTTCATCCGGCCCGATGAGTCAGAGCTAGCGAAGGCCCGTGCCAAGCAGACAGGAGAGTTCCGGCTCATCGACAAGGTCGATGTCCGCCTCCTCGCCAGCGAGGACAAGTTCTGGGCCCATCTCCAGAACTTCAACGACAGGTTCATCCACATCCCTGAGAACCTCGTCTACAAATACGACCGGCTTCTCCAAGGCGGGGCCTGGTGCCAGATCGACCTGCTCTACAACGCGGCCGACGACGAGGCTCAGAAGCGTCCGTTTTACATTCGCGGGCTCAAGCCAATCCAGGTAGCTGCTTTCGACCTCGAAGAGTTCATCGACAAACGCCGCGGGTTCAGCCGCGACGCCTGGCTCGACCTCGTCATGCGAACCATCGGGCTCGAGCCGGAGCAGTTCGACCTGCGGGGCAAGCTGCTTGCGGTGTGCCGGCTCATCCCCATGGCCGAGCGTAACTTCAACCTCATAGAGCTCGGGCCGTGGGGAACCGGCAAAAGCTTCGTCTACCGGGAGTCCAACCCCAACGCCATCCTCATCTCCGGCGGCAAAGTGACCGTCGCCCAGCTGTTCATCAACATGTCCACCGGACGAGTCGGGCTCTTGGGCACCTGGGACATTGTGGCTTTCGACGAGGTGGCCGGCCTTCAAATGAGCGATTCCACCGTGGTCAACATGCTCAAGGACTACATGGAGTCGGGCTCCTTCGCCCGCGGCAAGGAGGAAGTTCCCGCTGAGGCATCGGTCGTGCTGGTCGGCAACACCAGCCGCCCTCATGCCGAACTCGTCCGAGAAGCGCACCTGTTCGCCGACTTGCCGTCCTCCATGATCGACCCCGCTTTTCTGGACAGGCTCCACTACTATCTGCCGGGCTGGGAAGTTCCGAAGCTCGAGACCAGGCTCTTCACCGGTCACTTCGGCTTCGTCTCCGACTACTTCGCCGAAGCACTGCGCCAGGTTCGCAAGCAGAGCTTCGTGCGGGCCATCGATGCCGAATTCGCCCTCGGCCCGCACCTGTCGGCCAGGGACGAGAAGGCGGTCCGCAAGACAGTCTCTGGCCTCCTGAAGATCATCCACCCGCACGGCGAGTGGACCAGGGCCGAGCTTCGCGAGTATCTCGAGTTCGCACTCGAAGGCCGCAGGCGAGTCAAAGAGCAGCTCAAGAAGCTCGCAGCCCACGACTACGCCAAAACAGCCTTCAGCTACATCGAGCGGGACACCGGACACGAAAGCTGGATCGAAGTCCCCGAGCAGCCAGAGGACGCAGATGCGGGACGAGGGACAGGGGCCGAAGCGGCCTCCGGGACAGATTCCGCAGCGCAAGATGAGTCGGCAGCGGCTCGGGAGACGACCCAACAGCTGATCGAGCAAGGCGAGTCCAAGAAGGTGGAGTTCAAGCAAACCGGGCGGGTTAACCTCCACACTAAACAGCAAGACCCGGTCATTGAGCAGATGGTGGTCAAGGCCATAGCAGGCTTTATGAACGCAAGCGGAGGAACACTCCTCATAGGCGTCTCCGACTCAGGAGAGGTCACAGGTATCGAGGCAGACTTCAAAACCCTGGGCCAAAAGCAAAACACCGACGGCTTCGCCTTGTGGCTCAACGGCATCATCGACAACCTGCTCGGCCCAACAGCCGCCGCGAACATGACCGCAGGCTTCGACGAGCGCCCTTCCGGCACCGTCTGCCGCATCGATGTAGTCGCCGGCAGCGGCCCCGCCTTCGTCCGCAGGAAGAAGGGCGAGGCAGAGCTATATGTGCGACTCAACAACTCCACACGCCTACTGAACACCGCAGAGGCTCTGGACTATGTGCAAAACAGGTGGCGGATATGATCAAACCACAGCAGCGATTTCGGTGAGAGGGGACGGGGATCGATGCCGACCGCAGATCATGTAAAAGCGCTGGTAAGAAGCCACGCCGAGGGAGATGACACCAGGTTTTACTCGGTCGCCCTTCAGGTCGCCGCACGAGCGGCACGAAGTGGGCAGTCTC
>JAPOSH010000012.1 GCA_026709815.1 bacterium
TGCGCTGGCAGGGGGTTTGAGCCGGTATTGGCCGCTGGAGGCTCGGACCACCGCATAGCCGTGTTTATGGACCTTGGTGTGGCACTTGGGACACAGCAGCACGAGGTTGTCCATGTCGGTGGTCCCGCCGTGGTCCCACCAGATAATGTGATGAGCGTCGCAGGCGCTGGCTCGCAAGCCGCAGCCGATGCAGCCCTTGTCTCGAACAGCTAGGGCCAGCTTTTGGGCGGCGGTGACCGCTCGCTGCTTTCTTCCCCAGTAGAGCGGCTGTCCATCGGCGGCGAAAATGGCGGGCAGGATGCCAGCGTCGCAGGCGATGTGTCGGAGTTCGTCGATGTCGATGGGGGTGCCGTCGATAAGCCCGGCGTTCTTCAGTTGGCCGCGGAGGGTGTCGTAGTCCACGGTGACGATCAGCGTGGTGGGCTGCGGCGTGATCTTGCTGTCGGGCTTGCATCCAGGCTTGCCTTCGGGATCAGCAGCGCCTTCGGCGCCGAGCGGGGATTCCGCCAAGCCAACAGAAGGCTCACAGCCCGTGCTGTGGTCATCGCTAGATCGGAAACGTGCGGGCACTTGAGTGATGAGCGCGACCAGGGCGTCGGCGTTGCGCTGGACGGGGGTGCGGTCGCTTGCCGCTTTGGCGTCGTCGCGGAACAAACGGTCGCTGAGCGCATGGAGCGCGGTTTTGACCCGCTCGCCTGCGAGTCGGTCCAGCTCGGCATGCAAGATCACCATGTCGTCGTCGCCGTCGAACACCTTGGCGCTCCGACGCTGGTGCTGGCGCTCTTGGCGGGTCATCCCGCCGTCGGCCAAGCGCTGGTCTTCGCTGCAGGCCACGGTTTTCTTGAACTCGTCGAAATCCTCGCTGATGGCAGAAGTGATCAACGCCAGCTCCTGTTGGGCTGACAGCGGGGTGCGTTGGTGCGACTCGCCCACCAGCCGGGCGTGGTCGATGGAGATCCATCCCTGCTTGGCCGCATCCAGAGTATTGGGCAAAGCGCTGAGCGCGTTGGCGGTCTTGGCCTGTTGGCGACCCCGGTGGCGGCCGAGGCCGAACTGGCGGCACAGCTCCTTCACCGCGTCCTGGCCCTCCAACTCCCCGAGCTGGCCCAACAACCCTGCCAGATAGCCGTTGAGCCGGCGGCGGGCGCTGTCGGCCTGGAGGATCAGCTTGACCAGATCACCCGAGCCCAGACCAGCGGAGTCCGGCAGATCCACCTCCACGCAACCGCCGCCTCGGGTCGCATGACCGGCACTGGTCGATGGAGCATTTCCCCTGGTAGAACCGCCTAAACCCATACCACCAGAATATCGACACCGGTGACAGTTTGTTGCCCCACCCCCTTCCGACTGTGGCGACTATGCCGAGCTGAAAAAGGCGTGAGCAAGCGAAGGGCCGGGGATGTGACTGCTCAGGGATGCTGCTTCTCGGATGTAACAATGCTGCTTACTGTTTTGCGGTTGAGCCCAGAGACTTCGGCGATTTGGCGGAGCGAGGCGCCGACGCGATGGGCGACCCTGATCATGTCGTCTCGGATTGCGGCTTCCTTGTCGGCCCGCTCAGAACTCAAACCCACCACGGCCAGCGCGGCGCCAATCTCACCGTCTTGGCCAGCCCGATACTTCTCCACCCGCCCAACAGCAGCAAGAACATCTGTTTCGCTATAACTCATAAAGTTCCCCTCAGTTCATCGGCCAGCTTGTCTCGAATCGCCATCAACAGCGGAACCCGCGGTGACAAATCGCCAACGGCCTGGGCATCACTGAGGTGGGCGAGGACCATCCCCATCAATTCCAGGGCTTCTATGCGCTCAAGCTCAAGATAGACCATTGGTGTGATTTTAGCCAGCAGTGGACCAAAACGGGCCAAAATCGATATAGATGCCTCTCAGCATCGAAGCCCATCAGCACTGAGGCTGCCGGGGGGTGACAAGGGGATCACCCCCCCAGGCGCTGGAGTGCGTCTTCTCGGCCTTCTTCCTCTCGCCGCAGGTTCCAGCCGAAGCGCTCGGCGAGGGCCTCGCGGCCCTCTTCGGGGCCGCGGGCGATGATCTCGTCGCCGGCGAACAGCTCGGCGCTGCCCCGGGGGCGATACATGTAGCGGCCGGCCCGGCGGATGGCCAAAACGGTGAAGCCGGGCTCGATGTTGAGGGCCAGCTCCTTGAGCGAGGCGCCGTCGGCGCCGCTGCCCGGCGCCACGGGCACCTCCACTACCACCTCGTCGGAGTCGCCGAGGGCGATCTCCAAAATGGGGTGCACCGCCTCGCCCTGCTCCACCAGCGAGACCATCTGCCGGGCCTGATCGCCGATATCCTCGGCGGCCTGGCCCAGATGCAGCAGGCCCCGCAGCGGGGCGGGGTCGATGTTGTCGGCCGCGGCCCGCAGCACCCAAAGCTCGAGTTGATGGTTCATCTCGTCAAGACGGCCCTCGAGGAGCCCCACCTGCGCGGCCAGGCCCCGGTCGTTGAGCACCAACGCGGAGTAGGCCAGCCCCACCGCGGCCTCTGAGAGATCCTTCATCTCCACCAGCACATCCACCGCCCGATCCAGATCGGATATCCAGGGATCCTCGGGCGGGGCCGGCTCCTCCCACATCGGCGCCGCGGCCAGCTGGTGAAGCCGCATGATGCCCGCGGGCGAGCCCCGCAAGAAAAGCACGTCGCCGGGCATCAGAAGCTGCTCGCCGCCCACGTGGGTGATCCAGCTCCGGTCCCGGCGGATGGCCATGACCCGCATCCCCGCCACCACCGGCAGCTCCAGGTCGCCCAGGGGCCGGCGCACCATGTGAGAGCCCTCGTTCACCACCAGACGGTGCGACACCTCCTCGGCGCTCGACATGTCGGCCACCAGCTCGGCGGGTATGCCCAGGCGGCGGCTCACGATCCGGGAGATGTCCACCGCATCGTTGGCGATCCGCTCGATGGCGCTGATCACCTGCAGCACCGACGACATGCCGTCGGCCTCGCGGGGATGGCGCACCGCCACGATGCACACCGCCCGCATGGCCTTGACCAGCTCGGTCATCTGCACCTCGAGCCCGTCCACCTCGGTGGCCATGTCGGGGTCGCCGAAGTACAAGGCGGCGTAGGCCAGATCCACCATCAGCTCGGAGAGGTCTTTGGCCTCGGCGAGCATGGCCCGAAGATTGCGGGGTCTATCGTCCATCGTGAGGTTTCCCCAAGCTAGCCACTCGCTGCTCCCGCGTCACCCTGCGCCAACGGCGCCGATGGCGAACACCAGGGTGAGGGCGCCTACCAAGTCAAGCACCGCGGTCACCGTGGGGATGCCCACCGAATCCGGGTCGACCCCGAAGCGCACTGCGGCGATGGTTCCGTAATAGGCCACCGCCACCACCACCGCCAGCGCCAGGATTCCGCCCACCAGTGCCACGCCCACCAAACGGCCCAGCCCCGGCCCGGCCAGATCTGCCAGCGACCCGGCGGCTTGCGAGACCAACGCCAAGAAGGCGAACACCGGCAGCGCCAGCCCCACGGTCACCCCCACGTCGCTGCGGGCCTGGCGCTGGGGGACGACCGAAGGGCCGATCAAACCCAGATGCAGTTTGCTCGACAGCCGATTGGACAAGATGCCGCCCAGCGCC
>JAPOSH010000220.1 GCA_026709815.1 bacterium
GTACGATGCGGATGTCGGGCATCGAACACCTGGAGATTCCCAGCCCGTACACCCCTGGGGGCATGAAAGGCATGGGGGAGGGGGGCACCAACGGCGCGTTCGCCGCCGTCGTGAACGCCGTGTGTGCTGCGCTGCCTGACGCGGGCTGGACCGAGGTGACCACGCCGCTGTCACCGAACCGGATCTGGGAGGCGCTCCATAATCAGCTCCATAATCAATAGCAAACGCAGGGTCGGGGGCGGATGCTGGGGTCAGCGCTGATGTGGACGGGGGAATAGGAACCATTACTATTCAGGCATGACTGAAGAACGAGTCCCGGTGACAGTGCTGACGGGTTTTTTGGGCGCGGGTAAGACCACGCTGTTGAACCACATTCTCACCGAGCAGCACGGGAAGCGGATTGCGGTGATCGAGAACGAGTTTGGCGAGGTCGGCATCGACGATGCGATCGTGCTCGATGCCGAAGAAGAGATTTTCGAGATGAACAACGGTTGCATCTGCTGCACCGTGCGAGGCGACCTGATCCGCATCCTCGGCAATCTGATGCGACGCAAAGACCGGTTCGACCAGATCCTCGTTGAGACGACCGGGCTCGCCGACCCTGCGCCGGTGGCTCAGACGTTCTTCGTCGACGACGAGATGGCCGCCCAGCTGCGGCTCGACGCCATCGTCACCGTGGTCGACGCCAAGCACCTGCTGCCCCATCTGGACGAGGAGAAGCCCGAGGGCGTGGAGAACGAAGCGGTCGAGCAGCTGGCCTTCGCCGATCGGATCGTGCTCAACAAGATCGACCTGGCCGACGACAGCCAACTCGACGAGGTGGAGTCCCGGATCCGGGACGTCAACGCGCTCGCGCCGATCATCCGGACCCAGCACGGAAAGGTGGATTTGGACGCCATCCTCGAGGTTGGCGCCTTTTCGCTCGACCGGGTGTTGGCCGATGATCCGGAGTTCTTGGATCCCGACGCCGAGCACCAGCACGACCTGACGGTGACGTCGGTTGGCATCGAGGTGGATGGCGACCTGGACTTCGACCGGCTCAATGAGTGGCTGAGCAACCTCCTGCGAACCAAGGGCACTGATATCTTCCGCTCGAAGGGCATCTTGTCCATCGCCGGGTGGGAGGAGCGGTATGTGTTCCAGGGCGTACACATGCTCCTCGACGGCGAGGCGCAAGGGACTTGGGGGGGCCAAGAGCGGCGCAATCGCCTCGTGTTCATCGGGCGCAACCTCGACCGGGCGTCGCTTGAGGCCAGTTTCCGATCCTGCCT
The DNA here is from genome assembly GCA_026709815.1 of bacterium. GTDB lineage: Bacteria > Actinomycetota > Acidimicrobiia > Acidimicrobiales > Bin134 > Poriferisocius. The sequence goes on from JAPOSH010000220.1 coordinate 1,272, forward strand.
GGTATGAGCGGCGCTTCGCCCGCCGCGCACTGGCGGGTGGACCTTGAGGACTATGTAGGGGTGCTCGAAGTCTCGCCGTCCCGGGGCCAGGCCGTGGCCGGGTCCTTGGGCGGCGACGTGGTGCTGGTCGACACCGCTGAAGGCTCGACCACGGCATTGGAGCGCCATGAGATGGGTGCGCTGAGCGCAGCGTGGTCGTCTGATGGGGACCGCGTCGCGGTCGGCGGACAGGACGGGCGTGTTCGGATCTACGACCAAGCAGGGACCCCCTCGGGGATCGCCGACGTGTCCGCGTGGGCCACGGCGTTGGCCTGGTCGCCCGACGCCCCCGTGCTGGCGATCGGCGCCGGCCGACGCCTGCTCATCGTCGACCACAATGGTGCGGTTCTCCACGACTTCGACGATCAACCCTCCACGGTCACGGCGGTGGCCTGGTCGGCTGACGGCACGCGTGTCGGCGCAGCTGCCTACGGCGGCGTCGACTGGCACGACGTTGTCGGACCGCGCCGCGGGCGTCGTCGGCGCTTTGACTGGAAGGGTTCGCTGCTCGCGCTGGTGCTGTCGCCGGATGGAAAGTGGGCCTGCGCCGGGGCACAGGACTCGACCGTGCATCTGTGGAAGCTGTGGAGCGGTGGGGAACTCTCGATGTCGGGCTATCCGTCGAAGATCGAGCGACTTGCGTTTCGAGACGACAGCCTTTGGCTGGCGGTGGCGTGTTTAGAGGAACTCACCGTCTGGGACTTCGGCGGCCGCGGGCCCGCCGGCACGGTGCCCGCTTCCTCATCCGGTCACGACAAGCACATTGAGGATCTCGCATGGACCCCATCCGGCGCGTCCATCGCCACGGGGGGAGGCGATGGCCGAACGATCGTCTGGGGCGCCCCGACACGCGCCGGCCAGGCTCTCTCACCGACCGCTGAGGTTGAGTCCGACATCTCGACCAGCCGGCTGCAGTGGGTCAGCGAAGACTGCCTTCTGATCGGGCGGGCCGACGGAAGCATCGTCAAGCTCGCCGTCTGAATACGGTTGATCTGGATACGGTTCAAGAGCGGGGGTTGAGGAGCGGGGCGTGGCCTCCCGGCTTGGGGAGCGGATGCTCGCTCATGGCTGGTACGGCAGCGACGAATGGTGGAGCACGATGCGCAGCATGCCGTCGGCGTCCTTTTTGTAGGCGAAGCTCTTGTCAACCGTGGTGGCTTGACCGCCTTTGTCGGTCATCTCCACCCACCCCATCCACAGGGCCACGTCGCCGTCGATGAAGCTCGCCGCGGTCTTCGACCGGACGGCTCGCCACCCCTTGAGGCCGAACCCGCCGTCAAGGGGATACTCCGGGTCGTGGCCGACGAAGTAGGAGAGCGCCCCCTTCTTGGCGGTCCGGAAGGTCTGCTCGCCGCTGGCCATGGTCGGCTTGAACAGCACCGGCCCCAGGCCGTACCCGTAGAGTTCGTCCAGCATGCGAGAGGCCGCCGCGCGAGCGCCGTCGATGCCGTCCGCCTCATAGGCCTGAGAGGTCGCGACCAGACCTGTTCCCCACGCGTTTCGGGCCGCCGTCAACTCGGATTCAGCGATCGTCACGGCACGCTCCTTTTCCCGTCGCTTGCTGCGTCCGTGGGGGACGAAGCTACCAGACTCCATTGTCAGGGCCCCGTCTGTGCCTACCGCTCAAACAGGGGTGAAGATTATTTCTGCTCTGAACTAGTATAAGAATCATTCCTATTTTTATACTCCTCTTTGTGATGCAGCTTAAGTCGCGGGTGCCGAGCCCGTGACCACCCGACTTGCGGCTGCCGCCGGGAACCCCGCCGAAACTGCGTTTGGCACCGGTTGGTCGTGGAATCGCCGCTTCACCCTCATAGTCCTCTCGCTCATGGCTGTCGTGTCAATGATCGTCGCCGTCGGTCTGGGCCCGGTCGGGGTGACGCCTTCAACAGTCCTGCGGATCATCGGGCACCACACGATTGGCGTGCCCGAGTTCGCGAGCTGGGCGAGGACCGACGACGCAATCATCTGGGAGGTGCGCCTGCCGCGGGTGCTTCTCGGCGCCATCGTGGGCACGGCCCTCGGCGTGGCCGGAGTGACCCTTCAAGCTCTGGTTCGCAATCCGCTGGCCGAGCCGTACATCATCGGCGTGAGCTCGGGGGCTTCCACTGGCGCCGCGGCGGCCATCCTATTCGGGATCGGATCGGGATTGGGGGCGGAGTCGGTATCTCTCATGGCCTTCGCGGGCGCCCTCGGCGCTCTTGGCCTCGTGCTGGCGCTGGCCCGTTCCACCGGTCGGATCACGCCCTCGCGGATGATCGTGGCAGGGGTGGCCGTCGGTTACCTG
>JAPOSH010000117.1 GCA_026709815.1 bacterium
CACCGGGCCAGACCAGAGCACAAGAACACGCAGGCGTCCCCGACGTCCTCGGGGGTTCCCATCCGCCCCAGCGGAACGGCGGCCATCCAGCGCTCGACCCCCTCGGGCCAGTCGTCGGCCAGGCCCGGGCGGTCGATCAGCCCCGGCGAGACCGAGTTGACCCTGATGCCGTGGGGCCCCCACGCCAGCGCCGCCGCTTTGGCGTGCATCACCAATCCGGCCTTGGAGGCCGCGTAGTGGCCGTGGACCGGCGTGGGGTGCTGCGCCTCGATGGAGGCGATGTGAACGATAGAACCTCCGGTTCCCTGATCCCTCATGGCTGAGGCCGCAGCCTGAGTCAGCCGGTGTACTGCGGTGAGGTTGGTGTCGATCATCTCAGCCCACTGCTGGTCGCTGAGATCGGTGAACGGCGCCACCGGCTGAATTCCGGCGTTGTTGACCAGCGCGTCGATCCTTCCGTGGTGCTCTTTGACTGCCTGCATCACCGCAGCCGGACCGTCTTGGGCAGTGAGGTCGGCCCGCACCTCGGTGACCTCTCCCCCGATCTGATCGACCGACGACGACCGGGCATGGGCCACCACCGCCGCTCCTGCGGCCGCTATGCGGCGCGCGATCCCCCCGCCGATGCCGCCCCCCGCACCGGTGACCACCACCACCTTGCCGGTCAAGTCCAACAGCTCAGCAGGCGACTCCCTCACGACCGCACCAGCTTGGCAATCTCCGCGGCCGCCGACGGGTATTGGCTTGCCAATTCACCGCCGCCCAGCTCGAATCCGTCGTGGTGATACGGCGGGGCCATGGTGGTGCCCACCAGCGACCACTCTCCCCGGGTGGCTGCCCCCATCCAGGTGCCAGCCGGCACCACGACACAAGGCCGCTCGCCTGCCGCTAGGTCGTCACCCAGCACCGGCTGCGCCACCGACCCGCCTGGCCCCAGCAGCAGCATCTCCACCGCCGCTCCGCCATAGTGATGCCAAAGCTCCGGCCCGTCGAGCCGGTGCATGGCCGAGAAGTCCCCCGGCTGAATCAGGAAATAGATGGCCGTGCTCTGCTCGTCCCGCCAGAGTTCCCGCCACATTCCCCCTTCCTCCGGCAGCGGCTCGAGTCCGAGCATCTCCACCACCTCAGCGCCCGACAGACCCGCTGAGTCCTCCCGCTGCCCCATCACCCCCGACCCTAGCGGGTACGGCTCAAACAGCTGTTTTACAACTATCTCGTGGACATTTCTCTAGTTATCTAGAGGACGATTCTTAAATTATCTCTTGGACAGATTGTAAATTGCCGCGACCACAACCAGATCGCCTGAGAGGGCCGTGCCCCCAGCCACAAGAGAATTGCCCAAATGCGTCACCGGCCAGAAGTAGGGTCGCGTTGTGGGTTCAAGAGGCAACTCCGGGGGCGCTGGAGGTCATTGGATCCCCGCTGCCGAAAACGAGCCCGCCGCTATTCCACCAAGACCCCGCCCGAGTCCGCATACTCGGCTGGACGTAGGAGCAGACACCCCTCTGGACGCGCTCGATGGCCCGACACTGGTGTGCGGCCCCGCGATCGAAGCCCTGGGACTGCTCCCTGACGGCTGCGTGCAGACGGTGGTGACGTCACCGCCCTATTGGTCGCTGCGGGACTATGCGTCCGAGGGGCAGATCGGCCGCGACGACGCTTTGGGGGAATACGTCAAGAGCATCGTCATGGCCTTCGACCAGGTGCGCCGGGTGCTGACCGATGACGGCACGGCGTGGTTGAACGTAGGCGACTCCTACACCTCCGGCAATCGAAGGTATCGGGCGCCAGACCGCAAGAACCGGGCTCGGGCCATGGCGGTTCGGCCTCCCACCCCCGAAGGCTTGAAGCCGAAAGACCTGATCGGCGTTCCCTGGCGACTGGCATTCGCCCTCCAGGATGCGGGCTGGTGGCTGCGCTCCGAAGTCATCTGGTACAAGCCCAACGCCCATCCCGAGTCGGTCTCCGACCGCCCCACCAAATCGCATGAGACGGTGTTCTTGCTGTCCAAGAACCAGGACTACTACTACGACACCGCCGCCATAACGGGTCCCAACGGTCGCCGGCTGCGAACCATGTGGGACATCAACACCGAACCCCGGAAAAGGGGCGCCGGCGGCGTCGAAGACCACCCGGCCGTCATGCCCATGACCCTCGCCAGCCGCTGCATTCAGATCACCAGCCAACCTGGTGACACCGTCCTCGACCCCTACGCTGGCTCCGGCACCACCCTCATCGCCGCCGAAGAACTCGGTCGCAACTGGGCAGGAATCGAACTGAACCCCGCTTACGTCAACCTCATTGAGCGCAGAGTAGCCGAGTGAGCCAGCCTTACGACCTGACAATCGACCAGGCTGACCTCAGAGCCGGCATTGAGTCTCTCTCCCCTATGGGCGTCAGATTCGTCCGCAGGATCCTTGATTCGCTCTCATCCCCTCTCCAGGCCGCGGTATCAAATACCTGGCTTGGCCAAACGCCGGGTTGGGCCGAATACTTCGGCCTCACCATCTCAGTTCATCATGGAACCACCACCGAGCCCCTCGGACTGGTCAGCTTCGAGGTCGCTTTCCGCAACGCCTGCGAGGCAGTCGGCTGGACCGTCGACGAGCCGGGATCTGCCACACAGCGCTTCGTAGACATGACGATCCAAACCGGCTATGGCGAAGAGCGGAAGCTGTCCCTGAAGTCCACCGCTGCTCAGAGGTTGTCCGAAGCAACCGCCCATATCTCCAAGCTCACCGAGGCCGCCTGGATTCAAGACGTCCGATCAGCCAAGACAAGGCGAGATCACACCCTCGACCTGTTCCGTCAATACCGATCCGCCGTAGACGCCATCGTCATCCTTCGAGCGTTCCGGCCCGATCGCACAGCGATTCCCGCTAAGTACCAGCTGCTTGAAATCCCCACCGACGTTTTCGCCTCACTCGAAGACGCCCCGCTTGACGCCTTCGCCGCCGACGGCCCCACCATCGACTGCACCTACCAGGACGACCCCGCTGCCGCCCGCATCTCCCTCGACCGCTCCGACGCCAAAATCACCGTCAAGCAGATCAAGCTCACAGCCTGCACCATCCACGCCGAATGGCACATGCCAGTCTCTCCAGTCTCTCAAGCGAATTCTCAGTAGCACTTGCCACCATGCTTTTAGCTATGTCTATAGCATCCAACATCTCAGGAGTCATGCTCAGATGCGATCAGCGGCCCGTGCTGCTGCGGCATAGTCGGGCAGATGGCGGACGGCGGCTGAGAACGCTGGATGGGTTCTAGCTTGTTGGCTCGTCTTCTGCCTTGAGCGCCTCTATCTGGCCGCTCAGCTTTTCCACTGCGACGGACAGTTTGTTCACCTGCTGTGCCAGGTTGTGTTCCTCGGCTTCTGTTTTGCTCTTAGTGAACCAGGCGGCGAGGTTGGCGGTGATGAACCCGAAAATGGTTATCCCTGCGAGCATGAGAACAATTGCCGCCGCCTTCCCGGTGCCGGTCACGGGCAAGATGTCGCCATAACCCACTGTGGTCATGGTCACTATCGTCCACCAGATCGTGTCACCCCAAGAGTCGATATCAGGAG
>JAPOSH010000199.1 GCA_026709815.1 bacterium
CCGTTCCACCGCCCCTGGCCGTGGTGATCCCTCTCGTAGCACATGGCCTCGAAGGCCGGCCCGGGATAGGCGTCGTCGTCGATCTTGGTCTCCTGCATGCACAGCACATCGGGGCCGGCCAACTCCAGCCACTCCTGCACCCGGGGCATGCGGGCATTGAGCGAATTCACATTCCAAGTGGCCAAACGCACGCTCAGCACCCTAGTTGCTGACATCTGCCTGATTGCCCACACCACTAGGCTCTCCCCATGCCTCCAGATGAAGAGACGGTCCTCGGCCAGAACGCCTGGCTGGTCGATGAGATGCACCGCCAGTACCTGGCCGACCCCGCATCGGTCAGTGAGAGCTGGCGGGACTTCTTCTCCGACTACCGCCCCGGCGGCGCGCCGATTGAATCATCTGCTCCCGCGGCCCCGCCCCGGCCGGCGGCCGCCGAGCCCGATGGGGCTTCTGAGCCCCCTCCGGGCGATCCGCTGCGGGGGGCGGCGGCCCGCATCGCCGCCAACATGGAGGCCAGCCTGGCCATTCCCACCGCCACGAGCTTCCGGGAAGTGCCGGCCAAGCTGCTCGACGTGAACCGCCAGATCCTCAACAGCTACCTTGGACGCACCGACGGGCGCAAGGCGTCCTACACCCATCTCATCGCCTACGCCGTCGTGCAGGCCATCGCCCGCCACCGACCGGCGATGAACTGCTCCTTCGTCGATACCGACAGCGGACCGCGGATCGTCCGCCACCCCCACATCGGATTGGGCATCGCCGTGGACGTGGAGAAGGCCGACGGCGCCCGCGCTCTTATGGTGCCGTGCATTCCCGAAGCCGACACGCTGGACTTCCCGAGTTTCGTCGAGCGTTACGACATCATGGTCCGAAAGGTGCGCAGCAATGATCTGAGCCCTGACGACTTCGCCGGGGTCACGGTCAGCATCACCAATCCCGGCACTCTGGGCACGGTGCAATCGGTGCCCCGCCTCATGCCCGGCCAAGGGACCATCGTGGGGCTGGGCACCATCGACTACCCCACCGCCTATCAGGCCGCCGACTCCCGCACGCTGGCCGACTTGGGGGTGTCGAAGGTCATCACCTTGTCCTCCACCTACGACCACCGCATTATCCAGGGCGCCGAGTCGGGCATGTTCTTGGGCGCGGTCCACGACCTGCTGCTGGGCAAGCACGGCTTCTACGACGAGATATTCCGAACGGTGGGCGTGCCCTATGAGGCGGTCCGCTGGCGGCCCGACATCCTGCCCTTCAACCGAGAGCAGTCGGCGATCACCAAGCAAATGCAGGTGAACGCGCTGATCAACATGCACCGGATGAGAGGCCACCTCATCGCCGACCTCGACCCCTTGTCGGCCGGCGAGCCCGAGATGCATGCCGAACTGGATCCCGCCACCTACGGCTTGACCATCTGGGACCTCGACCGAGAGTTCCTGACCACCGGACTGGGCGGCATCGACCTGGGACAGCCCGACGGCAAAATGCCGCTGGGGGAGATCCTGCATGTGCTGCGCAACGCCTACTGCCGGACCGTGGGGGTGGAGTACATGCACATCCAGGATCCCGGCGAGAAGGAATGGGTGCAAGAGCAGGTGGAGGCCTTCGGCACCTCCGCGAGGCTGAAGGAGAAGCTGCACATCCTGGATCGCCTGAACGCAGCCGAGGCGCTGGAGCGGTTCTTGGACACCAAGTACGTGGGCCAGAAGCGGTTCGGCATCGAGGGGGCCGAGAGCGCCATCGTGGTGCTGGACTCGGTGCTGAACAAAGCCGCCGACCTGGGCATGAACTCGGTCGTCATGGGCATGGCCCACCGGGGACGGCTCAACGTGCTGGTGAACGTGGCGGGCAAGAGCTACGGGCAGCTGTTCGGGGAATTCGAGGGGAACCCGGACGAGTCGTCCACCCAGGGGTCAGGTGACGTGAAATACCACCTGGGGACGACCACGGAGTTCACGAGCTTGGCCGGCAACCGCATCCCGGTGGAGTTGGCCGCCAACCCCTCGCACTTGGAGGCGGTGGACCCGGTGGTGGAGGGCATGGTCCGGGCCCGCTTGGACCAGATCGGCACCGAGCAGGGCGAGCACAGCCCGGCAAGCGACGGGGTCCGAGGTCGGGCGGCTGAAAAAGCCGACCGCTATCCGGTGCTTCCCCTGCTGGTGCACGGCGACGCCGCCTTCGCTGGCCAAGGGGTGGTGAGCGAGACGCTGAACCTCTCGCTGATCGAGGGCTACCGCACCGGGGGCACCGTTCATCTGGTGATCAACAACCAGGTGGGGTTCACCACCACCTCCAAGGCGGCCCGCTCCAGCCACTACTGCACCGATGTGGCCCAGATGATCCAAGCCCCCATCTTCCACGTCAACGGCGACGACCCCGAGGCCTGCGCTCGGGTGGCCCTGTGGGCTCTGGACTATCGCAACCGCTTCCACAAAGACGTGGTGATCGACATGTGGTGTTACCGCCGCCAAGGGCATAACGAGGCCGATGACCCCAGCTACACCCAGCCGGAGATGTACCGGCGCATCGAAGGCCACCGCTCGGTGCGAAAGCGCTACCTGGAGTCGCTGGTGAAGCGGGGGGACATCACCATAGAAGAAGCCGAGCAGGCCATGGACGAGTTCCGGGCCAGACTCCAACAGGCGTTGGAAGAGACCCGGGACCAAGCGGCCCAGGATGGCCCGGGCGAAACCGCTGAGGCCGGGACCGCTGAGCCTGGGACCGCGCCCAAAAGCGCCTTGCAGCTCTCCATTGCCCGGGGACTGGCCGACCCCACGCCCCCGGCACCCCCGCCGGTGGATACCGTCGTGTCGGAAACGCAGGTCCAGCGGGTCTTCGACGCGCTGAGGTCGAAACCCGACGGGTTCGCCCTGCACCCCAAGCTGGCCCGCCAATTCGAGGCCCGCGACGCCATGATGGCTCAGGGCATGGTGGACTGGGGTCTGGCCGAGGCACTGGCCTTCGGCACGCTGCTCGACGAGGGCACGTCTGTCCGGCTGGCCGGCCAGGACTCACGGCGGGGAACGTTCTCCCACCGCCACAGCACCCTGGTGTGCCACCAGACCTCCCAGGAGCACCGCCCGCTGGCCGGCCTGGCCCGGCACGGGGCCAGGCTGCGGGTGTACGACTCGCTGCTCTCTGAGTACGCCGCTTTGGGGTTCGAATACGGCTACTCGGTCAGCAACCCCCACGCGCTGGTCCTGTGGGAGGCCCAGTTCGGAGATTTCGTCAACGGCGCGCAGATCATCATCGACCAGTTCGTGGTGTCGGCCGAGGACAAGTGGAACCAGCACTCAGGATTGGTCATGCTGCTGCCCTCGGCCGCCGACTGCAAGAACCGCTCGACCCTCCCGGAGGAGTGCTCCGGACCCTGGCCCTCGAAGCCGTGGGGCAGCAGCATGACCAATCCTGAGTGCTGGTTCCACTTGTCCTCGGCCGACACC
>JAPOSH010000087.1:0-2675 GCA_026709815.1 bacterium
CCCTCCTCCGCTCTCCCTTCCCCAGGAAGACCCCCACCCCCCGCGACGCGACTACCCCGACGACATGCTGGTGATGCGCATGGGCGGGCGCATCGCCGAGGAGTTGGTATTCGGCGTATCGTCCAGCGGCGCCGCCGACGACTTGGCCGGGGCAACCGAGTTCGCCCGCCGCATGGTGCGCGAGTGGGGCATGAGCGAGCGGATCGGGCCCATGGCCTGGCGCAGCTCCGGCCAGGTCTTCCTGGGCGATGACCTGATGACCAACCGCGAGTACAGCGACGAGACCGCCCGGGTGATCGACGAAGAAGTCTCTGAGATCCTGCGAACCCACGAGAACCGCTGCCGGGAGGTGCTCTCCAAGCACCGAAACGGCCTCGATTTGGTGGCTCGCGCCCTGCTGGAGCATGAGACCATCTCCGGGGAGGAGGTCGGACGGCTAGTGGAGTTGGGGTCCGAAGGCCCCATCGGAGATCCCCGGGACGTGATCGGCGCAGCCCTCAGCTCTCAGGGCGCGGGGGGTATACGGGGCTCGGCCGCAACCACCGTTGCCTCGGCAGCCGACGTGGAGGAGCCTGAAGCCTCGGAGTCGTGGCCCGCACCCTGACCGCGCTGGCGGTGATAGCAGGGGTGCTGGCCGTGGCCTGGCTGGTTCGGCGCTTGCGCCCCGCCACTGCCCCTGCTGCTGCGCCCGCCTATTCTGTGCCGGCCCAACTGGCGCGATGGGACTTCGCTCAGCCCGATGCCGAATGGCTGCTGGCGGTGTTCACCTCCAAGACCTGCTCGACCTGCGCTGCGGTGATGAAAGCGGCCGAGGGCCTGGCCGACGAGTCGCTCGCGGTGCAGGAGGTGGAATACCGCCGCCACGGCGAACTCCACCGCCGTTACACCGTGGACGCCGTTCCCCTGTCGGTGCTGGCCGACCGCAGCGGCGCGGTGTGCGCCTCATTGGCCGGTCCGGCCACTGCCGAAGAGCTCTCGGCGCTCATCACATCGGTTCGCTAGCTGATGGCACTGATGGGATCTTGCTGTTGGACGCCGGTCGAACCCGCAACCCGGTGAACCTGTCCCGGGATTTGGCGCAGACCAGGGAGTTCTTCTCTCCTCGGGCCGCGGGATGGGAAGACCGCCATCCTGACGACGACGTGCTGTTCCGCTGGGCGGTGGAGCAGCTCGGGCTCTCTGCCGGCGATGCGGCCATCGACGCCGGCTGCGGATCAGGCCGGGCGCTGGCGCCCCTGCGGGCCGCGGTCGGCCCCGAAGGCGCGGTCTTGGGCATTGACGCCACCCCAGCCATGCTCCATGAGGCAGCCCGTCTCGGGCGGCGGTCGATATCGGTTTGCGCCATAGGCGACGTCAGGCGGCTGCCGGTGCGGGACGGCTGCGCAGCCGGGATACTGGCCGCCGGGCTCCTCCCCCACCTGCCCGACGCCGTGGGCGTGCTGCGGGAGATGGCCCGGGTGGCTCGCCCCGGAGGCCGGTTGGGCGTTTTTCATCCCATCGGCCGCCTCGCCTTGGCCGCTCGGCACCGCGATCGCGGGGCCGGCGCGCACGACATGAACATCGATCCCCGCCGCATCGGGCCGCTGCTCGCTGCTGGGGGGTGGACGCTGGAAGTCCTCGACGACGCCGACGACCACTATCTGGCCCTGGCGGTATGCGGTGGCTGACCGTTCAGACGCGGACGCGGCGCTCTTGGAGGTGGTTGACGGCGTGACCTGCGCCAGCGGCCCAGGATGGGCTCGGTAGTGTCATGGCGGTGAGCGAGCCCTCGGTGCTGGCGGAGTTGGCGGGGCGAGAGCCCGATGACCTGGCCTTGGAGGACGAATCCCACCGAGTGACATGGGCGGAGCTGGACCGGCGCACCCACGCCATCGGGCGGGGGCTGCTGGCTGCGGGGGCCTTGCCGGGGGATCACGTGGGGCTGGTTTGCTCCAACCGCACCGAGTTCGTGGAGGTCATGCTGGCCTGCTTTCGAGCCGGGCTGAAGATGACCCCGATCAAGACCAACTGGACCGCGGCAGAGATCGCCTACGTGCTCGACGACGCCGGCTCAGCCCTGGTGGCAACCGACGTCCCCGCGGCCCGCGACGCGGCCCGCGGGCGCCCCGTGGTGTGGATCGGCGACCATTTCGACGACTGGGCGGAAGCCCAAGACCCGACGCCGTTTCCCGCGGGGGGCACCGGCTACCGCATTCCCTACACCTCTGGCACCACTGGTCGCCCCAAGGGCGTGGAACGCACTCTCGACTCAGAGTCCACTTTCGAGCAGTGGTGGGAGTTCTCCTCGCTGGGCGCTCAGGGGTTGGGACTTCCCCGCGACGGCAAGCACCTCATGGTGGCCCAGCTCTTCCACGGCGCTCCCCTGGTCTTCGCCCTGGGCGCGCTGGCCAACGGCGCACCCATGCGGATCATGGAACGGTGGGATGCCGACCGAGCCGTGGACGCCATCAACGAAGGGGCGACCGCCACCATCATGGTGCCGACCATGTTCCGCCAGCTCCTGGCCCTGCCCGACGAGCGCAAAGCCGAATTGGAACACTCCCGTTTGGCCACCGTCCTGCACGGGGGCGAGCCCTGCCCGGTGCCCCTGAAACGGCGCATGATCGAGTGGTGGGGCCCGATTTTCACTGAGTACTACGGCTTCACCGAGGGCGGCATGACCATGTGCAGCTCCG
>JAPOSH010000087.1:2685-3351 GCA_026709815.1 bacterium
TGGCTGGAGCGACCGGGCACAGTGGGCACTCCCATCGGGGAGCTGGACATCCAGATCGTGGCTGAGAGCGGCGACACTCTGGGCCCGGGCCAGCCCGGCACGGTGTACTTCCGCCGTCCTGAGGGACGCTACTTCCGCTACATCAACGCCGACGACAAGACCGACGGCGCCTACAACGACGCCGGGTACTTCTCCGTGGGCGACATCGGTCACCTCGACGAGGACGGCTATCTGTACCTGTCGGGCCGCAGTTCCGAAGTGATCGTGGCCGCGGGAGTCAACATCTACCCCGCTGAGATCGAAGACGTGGTGTTCGCGGTGGACGGAGTGGCCGACGCCTGCGCGGTGGGCGGCCCCGACCCCGACCGGGGCGAGCAGGTGGTGGTGTACCTGGCTGTAGCCGACGAGTTTGCCCCTGATGAAGTGACCGCGGCCATCGACACCGCCTGCAATGGGCGCCTCGCCGGCTACAAGCGCCCCCGCCGCTACATCATCCGTCCCGAGATCGACCGCGACCCCACCGGCAAGGTCCTGCGCACCAAGCTCCGCGACGAGCTCTGGCCCTAGCAGCGCGTCGTTCGGCCAGCGCCCCGCCAACGCTCGCCGAACGACACCAAGGAGCGCAGACAGGTCGGATCATGAAGGGCACCGGCAGGCGCCACAGGC
>JAPOSH010000173.1 GCA_026709815.1 bacterium
AGGCGTTCGGCCACCCCGTGGGCGAACGCCTTGAGGCCGCCGTCGGTGTTGACCGGCATGTCGCCGGTGCGCTCGAAGGTCCCAGCCAACACCTCTTTCCACGCCGTGCCCCGCTCGCAGAATCCCAGGTCTTCCATGAGCACCATCTCGGTGGGGGTGAAGCAGTCGTGAACCTCGGCCATGGCCAACGCCGAGCGGGGGTCGTCTACACCAGCCTGGCGATAGGCGTCGGCGCCGGCCATCTCGCACTCCGGGAACGAGGTGTAGTCGTAGTCGGGGTCGATCAACCCGCCGCCCGTGCCCGACACGAACGACAGCGCCTTGATGTACAGCGGGTCGTCGCAGTACTTGCGGGCGTCTTCAGCCCGCACCACGATGGCCGCGGCCGAGCCGTCGGCCACCCCGGAGCAGTCGAACACCGACAGCCGCCCGGCCACCGGGGCCATCTCGCAGATCCTCTCGGCCGGCATCTCCCGGCGGAACTGGGCCAGCGGGTTGCGGGCGCCGTTGCGGTGGTTCTTCTCGGCGATCTTGGCCACCACCATGCGCAGCTCGTCCTCGTCCACCCCATACCGGGCGGCGTAGGCCGGCAGCACCAGGCTGTACATAGCCGCCGCGGTCAGGTTCCGCTTGGTGCCGTCGTGGGGGACGGGCGCGGGGTTCAGCCCCTGGTAGCCGGAGTCCTTGATCTTCTCCACCCCGATGGCCATGGCCACGTCGTAGGCCCCGCTGGCCACCGCGTACGAGGCTTGGCGCAGCGCCTCGGAGCCGGTGGCGCAGAAGTTCTCCACCCGGGTGACCGGCTTGCCCTCCAGCTTCAGCGGCTGGCTCAGCGTCAGCCCGCTCATGCCGCTGGACGCCGTGCCCAGCCAGAAGGCGTCCACATCGGTTTTGGCCACCCCCGCAGAGGCGAACGCCGCGGTAGCGGCGTCGATCAGCAGGTCGTCGGTGCCCTTGTCCCAGTGCTCGCGGAACGGGGTGCAGCCCATTCCGACGATCGCCACCTGGTCCTTGATGCCGTGACTGGCCATCGGTCGCCTCCTACGCCCGCGATCGCGCCCGCGCCGGGCGGGCTTTCCAGAAATAGTTGATGATCCCCTCGGCCTCGTACAGCCGTCGAAAGGTCATCTCCACCCGCTGTCCGATGCGGACCGACTCGGGATCCACATCGGTCAGCTCCACCGGCAGCCGCCCGCCCCCGTCGAAGTCCACCACGGCGAACACCACCGGCGGGCTCACCGAGTACGCCAGGCGGTCGACGGTGAAGGTGGCCACGGTGGCCCCCACGTCGGCCATGGGCGCGGGATCCATGGCGTCGAGATGGTCTTCGGAGCGGATGGACACCCGGGCCGGCGGCAGGTGCAGCGTCCCACTCTCGGTGCCCCGGCTGCCCACGAACCCGAATTTCCAGTCCTGGGCCCGGGCCGCGGCCGACGACGACGGCCGGGTCGGCTCGGGCCGGTTGGGAGGCTGCACCTGGATCATCTCCCGCCACTGCAAGAACGTGGCGTAGCCCACCTCGGCGCCGGCGGCGATCTGATCGGCCACCGGGAGGGCGGGCGCATAGTCGGCCAAAGCCTCCGTGGTGTGCAGGATCAGCACCTCGGCGCCGTCGGCCAGCATCACCACCGCGATGACCTGGCCGGGCTCGGCCTGCTCTAGTTCGTTGGCCAGCACCAATCCAGGATGGGCGGTGCCGGTATTGCCCACCGACTCGGCCAGGTCGTCGGCTACTCGTTGCACCCCGAGCTGAGCTGCCCCCCGCTTGACCGCCCGGCCATGGGTCCCGGTCACCACCGCCGCATCCACATCGTCAGCGCCGATACCCGCGGCGCCCAGCGCTTCGGCCCAGGCTTGATCGACCAGCGGGCCGTAGCGGGTCTCGCCGAAGCGCTCCTCCCATTGGCCAGCGCCGGGCGAGCCCGGCTGGCGCCAGCGGTCCACAAACTCCTCAGTGGCCGACGCCGAGCCCAGCAGCTCGGCCACCACCGGCCCGTCGTCGTCGGTGCCGATGAGAAACGCCGCGGCGCCGTCACCGCCGGCGGCCTCGTCGGCACCGGCGGGCAGGCCGCCCCTCATGTCGGCCGTCACCACCATGGTCGGCCCGACCGCCTGCAGGGCGGTTCGCAGCGCCCCGATGCCCGAGCGCACCGCGCCCCCGAAATCCAGCGCGCCCACCGAGGCGTCCAGCCGCAGGGCGGCGTGGACGGCGGTGGCGTTGGTCTTCTCCAGATAGACGGGGTCGGCGGTGGCGAACCACAGCGCCCGGGGCTCGGCATCCACAGAGCGAAGCGCCAATCGGGCCGCTTCTGCCCCCATGGTGGTGGTGTCCTCGTCGTAGGAAGCCACCGATCGGGTGCCCCGCCCGCCGCCTCGGCCCATCACCGCGGCGATGGCCGACCGGTGCAGGCGCCGGTACGGCACATAGCCCCCGAAGCCGATGATGCCCCGCATACCGCCGCAGTGTACGCCCGACGCCGCCCCTTGATGCATCGCCGCCGACCACCCGGCGGCCACCTGTCAGAATAAGAATTGTTCTTGGCCTACGGCAAGACAGTAAGTTATGGCTGCCTCATACGCCTGTAGCTGAATCCTGCAGCTGAATAACGCCTCAGGCCTATGGCCCCAGACACATCCCCTCAGGCATAAGTCCGCCAGAAAGGACTCTCCGTGAAGATTTGCGGCAAAAGAATCGCCTGCCTCGGCATCGTTGTGGCGCTTGCTGTGCTTCTCGCCTCCTGCTCCAGCGGAGGGGACAGCTCGACTGAGACCGAAGAGTCGCCTACCCCCTCGGCATCGGCCACCGTTTCGGCTTCGACCGCGCCGTCAGCGGTCCCCAGCCCTACCGCCTCAGACGCTTCCACGGCCCCCGCAACGGCAACGGCTGTAGCTGAGCCAGCAGTGGTGCCCACCGGCGCGATGCTGCGAATCGCCGCCCTCTCCTCTCCCGCAGATACCTTGAATCCGGCCGCGACCACCGGGCAACTCGAGTATGCAGTCCTGTTCCATGTCTACGATTCCCTCGTGCTGCAAAAGGACGGGGAATTCGTCCTTCAGCTCGCCGAGTCGATCGAGCCCAACGCCGATGCCACCGAATGGACCATCACCCTGATCGAAGGAGCAAGGTTCCACGACGGGCGCCCGGTGACCGCGGGCGATGTGGCCTACAGCCTCGGTCTCTTCGCCGCATCACCCAACTTCGGGCAGAACTACGCCGCCGTCGACCTAGAGGGGAGCACCGTTGTAGACGACCGGACGCTTATCCTCCCGATGCGATCCCCCCGAGGAGACCTCCTCGAAGCCGTGTTCGGGCAGCTCTCCTTGATCGTTCCCGATGGGTTCACCGACTGGGGGAGCAACATCGGTTCCGGGCCGTACAAATTGGTTTCGTTCGAGCCCGGTGTCGGCGCCCTGCTGGAGCGAAACCCCGACTACTGGGGAGATCCGCCCGCATTCGACACCCTTGAGTTCGTGGGCATCGCCGATCCCGCCACCCGTCTCAACGCATTGC
Organism: bacterium; assembly: GCA_026709815.1. Lineage (GTDB taxonomy): Bacteria > Actinomycetota > Acidimicrobiia > Acidimicrobiales > Bin134 > Poriferisocius. The sequence continues at coordinate 3,512 of JAPOSH010000173.1, forward strand.
GCAGCGGCGATATCGACTACGCATGGGGCATCAGCGCCGCCGGTGCGGCCTCTATAGAGGGCGACAGCAGCTTGGCAATCCACCGCGACTCGGGCGGCGGCTCGGTCATACGAGGCTTTGTCTTCAACGTCAACATACCCCCCTTCGACAACCCCGATGTTGTCCGTGCGGTCAAGCTGGCTATCGATCGCCAAGCACTCATTGATGTGGTGCTCTTGGGGAATGGCGAGATCGGCAACGACATGCCGTCGAAGGGACTGCCCGGCTACAACTACTCCATTCCCCAGGTCCAGCGCGACGTGGACACTGCTCGAGAGCTGTTCGCCGCCGCTGGAGTGGACTCCTTCACCATGAGGGCTGCCGACCTCGTCCCCGGAATTGTGGACTCATCCGAGTTGTTCGCTCAGCAGATGGCAGAAGCCGGCGTGACCGTCACCGTGGAAGAGGCAGACGCAGCTACCTACTTCAACGACTTTGCCGCCGTTTTTTCGACCCCGGCGCAGGGCATGTACTACATCAACCGGTCGGCTGGGGTTCACATGGGATCTTTCAGCGGCTCCCAGGGCACGTTCAACATCTCGGGATATGCCACTCCTGAATTCGACGCGGGATTGGCCGATATGCAAGCCACCGTCAACGTTGATGAGAGGCTGAGCAAGACTGAAGAGCTGCTTGCCATGATCCACTACGAGGATGGCTTTGTCGTCTGGGCCTTCGAACCTCAGATCAATGCCTCCATCCCCGGTATCGAGAGGGTTTCCCTGATCCAGAGTTCCCCCTACTTTGCTTCTGCTTATCTGAATTGAGCAGCGGAGGCAGACTGTGCCGATCGTCCTGCGGCTGCTGTCTCGTCTTGCGATCTCACTGGCGTTGCTCTTGGCGGTCAGCATCGCGGTGTTCGCTTCCGTCGAGATCCTCCCTGGCGACCCCGCCACCACAATCCTCGGCAGAAACGCCAGCCCAGACCGAGTCGATGCCCTGCGTGAGCAACTTGGCCTAGACAACTCTCCAGTGGTTCGGTACTGGGACTGGCTCAAAAGCACGGCCCAAGGCGACCTCGGCCTACAGGCCACCGGTAACCGGTCGGTGTGGAGCACAATCTCCACTCCATTGCGAAACACTGCCATTCTCGCCGTGGTCGCCTTTGCCACAACTTCGATCGCGGCGGTGGGTGGCGGCTTGATCGCCGGGCGGCGACCGGGAAATCGCACTGACCGCGTCCTGTCCATCGGCACGCTTTCCATCGTCGCCATGCCCGAATTCGTAATCGCCGGATTGCTGATATCGCTGTTCGCCTTTCGTCTGGATTGGGTATCGTCGGTATCGCTTGTGCCTCTGGGCGGTACGCCGCTCGACGCTCCGTCCACCTTGATCCTGCCGGTAGCCACCATCACCCTGGTGGCCGGTTCTTATGGCTTGCGGCTGGTTCGGGCCTTGGTGGCCGAAGCATCTGCGCAACCGTTCGTCGAAGCAGCTCGTCTCGCCGGAGTCCGAGAGACCGCTGTCTTGCGTCGGCATCTGCTGCCCTCGGTCGCTGCGCCCACTGCACAAGTCCTTGCCTTCTCCGTGCCTTACCTGATCGGCGGCACCGTGATCGTCGAGCAGGTGTTCGCCTACCCCGGATTAGGGTCTTTGCTGGTCGAGCAGATCGCAAGGCGGGACGTGACCGTTGTCGAAGCCATCGCCATGATAATGACCACAGCCGTGATCGCCGGCTTCCTCATCGCCGATCTGCTGGGAGCTCTCACCGCTCGGCATATCCCCCGCAGCGACTCTCGTCCGTCGGCAGCATTGCCATGACCGCCCCATCGCTTCTCGCGCCGGCACCGGCCCGACACAGCCGCAGCCTCAACCTCGTTGCGGTGGTGACCGGCGCAATCTTGATCGCCGTGGTAGTGCTCGCCGTTTTCGGGCCTTGGTTCGCCCCCCACCCTGCAGGTCAGACCATCGGACGGCCGCTGGCCAACACTGGTGCCGATGGCTGGCTGGGCACCGATCGGCTTGGCCGCGACGTATGGTCGCAAATCCTCCACGGAGGCCGCCGGACGGTGATCATCCCGCTGGTGGCGACACTGGCCGCCACCGTCGCCGGGGACACTGTGGGGCTTCTGGCCGGACGGCGTCCCCGCAACCGAATTCTCGATGCGGTGCTCATGGTGATTATCGCAATGCCGGCCATGCTGATACTCCTCCTGCTCCTCCACCGCTTCGGCAAGAGCGCATGGGTTCCCATCGCGGCGGTAGTGGTCGTAGCCTTTCCTTACTCTGTGCGATACGCCCGGTCGGCCTCAGCGAAAGCATGGGGCAGTTCCTTTGTGGAACAGGCCCGACTTCGAGGCGAGTCGAATGGTTGGATCCTGCGACACGAAGTCCTTCCCAACGTCGCCGGGCCGGTGCTGTCTGACACCGGATTGCGCTTCGCCACCTCCGTGCAGCTGGTCACTGCGGCCAGCTTCCTCGGCTTTGGCCCTAGCGCGCCGGCCACCGATTGGGCCACCCAGATCAGCAAGAACCTTGACGGCGCCAGCTTGAACCTCTGGGCGATCGCCGCCCCGGCCTTGATGATCGCCCTGTTGACTGTGCCCGCCAACCTGCTAGCCGACCGATTGGCAGCCCGGATAGAGCAATGACCGCCCAACCTCTCCGTTTCGATGCCGCACCGAAAGTATCCATCGACTCTTTGACCATTGCCGACCCCGGTGGTCGTCTGATCCTGAGCGATGTCTCCCTCGAAATCGCCGAGGGGACGACCGTGGGAATCGTCGGCGAGTCGGGATCAGGAAAATCCACCCTGTTGCGGGCGATATTGGGCGCAGTGCACCGTGACCTGCGGGTAGAAGGTGCGATAGCGGTCGACGGCACCCCAATTCTCGGCGCGCCGCGATCGGTGGTGGCCCGACTCCGTCGAGAGGGGGCGGCCTACCTCGGACAAGACCCGCCGGCATCGCTCACTCCTTCAATGCGCGTCGAGCAGCTCATCGCCGAACGGATCGTCGAACGAGCCACCTTCCGTGCCATCACCGAAGCCCTGCACGCGGTGCAGTTGCCAGCCGACCGCGAATTCCGCCGCCGACGGCCCTACCAGCTCTCCGGGGGGCAGCAGCAGCGGCTCGCGCTGGCCCGCGCTCTCGCAAACCGCTCCCGACTGCTCCTTCTCGACGAGCCCACCACCAGCCTTGACGTCGTCACCCAGGCCATGGTGCTCGATGAAATCGCCCGCCAGCAATCTGGGCGCACCACTGTCATTGTCTCCCATGATCTCGCGGTGGTAGCCCAACTCGCCGACTGGCTGGTTGTGCTGCGCGACGGCGAGATCATCGAGCAGGGGCCATTCATCGACGTTGTGCGCCAGCCGGCCAGCGACTACCTAGCGGAGATAATCGACGCCTGCCCCGATTTGGCGAAAAAACACGACCAACGCCCTGCTCATTCTGCTCCGGGCGGCCATCATCTGGCCTCAGCGCTCAAAGTGGACGGGCTTCGGGCTGCATACGAGACACGATCGGGCAGCGTCGTGGCCGCCGCAGACGTCAGCTTCGATGTCCATCCCGGCGAATGCGTCGCGCTGGTGGGCGCATCGGGCTCGGGAAAGAGCACCATCGCCCGCTCGGTCATCGGAGTGCATGCGCCCGAAGCGGGAACCGTCAGACTCGCTGACAAAGTGGTCGCACCTCGGGCCGCCGACCGTACCCACGGCGAACGACGGCGTGTGCAGCTCATCGCCCAAGACCCCTGGGCCGCACTCAACCCCAGAAGGCGGGTCGGGGCCGCTTTGGCCCGCAGCGTGGAGCGCTTCCGCGGGGTTCCTCGCTCACAGGCTGGGAAAATCGGTCTCGATTTGTTCGAACGGGTCGGTCTTCACCCCGACCTGTTCAATCGGCGCCCAGACCGGCTCAGCGGCGGAGAGCGCCAGCGGGTGGCCATCGCCATCGCCTTGGCCGCTGAACCCGATGTCCTCATATGCGACGAGAGCACTTCAGCCCTCGACGTGTCGATCCAGGCCGGAGTGCTTGATCTGTTGGCCGAGTTGCAGCGAGAGCTCTCCCTCGGCGTTCTGTTCATCACCCATGATCTCGGAGTGGTGGCCCGAATCGCCGACCGTGTGTTGGTGCTCGACGATGGAAAACTGTGCGAGCACGGGACATTGTCAGAGGTGTTTGACCATCCCCACCACGAGATGACACGGCATCTGCTGTCCACTTCGCCATCGCTGAGCGCAACTTTGGAAGAACGTTCTCCAAGCCATATTCATCAACACGCCGGCGGCAAAACGCTGGAGCAGCCCCCACCGCTCTAATCTTGAGGTGCGAGCCTCCAGCCCGCGGCGCGGGAGGTCTCATGCCAAAACGAGGCATATCGGCCGCCGAGAGCCAAAAGCTCTTGGTGGCTGCCCACCTCGGCCACACCCCCGTTGGCCAGCACTACGATCTGATCGGCAGTGGCCACCGTGCTCAACCGGTGGGCAATCACGATCACCGTGCGGTCTTGACGCAGCGAGTCGATGGCGTTTTGCACTGCGGCCTCGTTTTCGGGATCCAGCGCAGCAGTGGCCTCGTCTAGCAGCACAATGGGCGCTGGTTTCAACAGCGCTCGGGCGATTGCCACCCGCTGGCGCTCCCCGCCTGACAGCGAAAAGCCCCCCTCACCCACATCGGTCTCCCACCCGCCGGGCAGTCGCTCGATCACCTCATCGAGACGGGCCAACTCAGCCGCTCGCGCCAGATCGCTATCGGTAGCATCGGGACGGGCCAGTCTGAGATTGTCGGCGATTGAGCCGCCGAACAGATATGTGTCCTGGAATACCATGGCTAGCTGGGTCATCAGCGCTTCGGCGGTGAAATCCCGAACATCAACGCCGCTCACTCGAACTGCTCCGGCGTCCACATCCCAGAACCGGGCGATGAGCCTGGTTATGGTGGTCTTGCCCGATCCTGACTCCCCCACCAGGGCAATCATTGATCTCGGAGGCACGGTTATGGACACGTCATTCAGAACCGGCGCGTCGTGGCCTTCCCCGTAGCCGAACACCACTTCGTCTAGTTCTACTCGCCCTATGTCGCCGACCGCAGGCGCGACTTGGCCTCCCTCGGGCAGCGGCGAGGTTGCCAGCAGCTCGTCCATCCGGTGGAGCGAGTTGCGAGCGATCTTTACTGCTCCGCCAAGGTCGGCTGCTAGCGCCAACGGCTCTACGAAACGCACCGCTAGCACCAACAGAGCGATGAGCTCGGGCGCGGCCAGGTTGCCATCCAGCGTCCGGTTCACCCCGACGACGATCAACAATGTGAACGTCAGCTGAACCGCCAACGCAAACGAGATGAGCCCGGGAACCGCCCGCACCAGCAAAGCCCGGCCTGCGTTGCGCTGTTCCACCAGCGCATCGTCCAGTGATTGGTGGCCTTCGACATGGCGCCCAAAAGCCCGGAGCACCGCTTGGCTCTGGGAGAACTCCACGACCTTGGATGCCGCAACGGCGCCCGCCCGGCTGGTTCGCTCCTCTGCTGCCTGCACCAGCCCGGCGGCCCAGCGGTAAATCAGCGCCATCACCGGCATGGCGGCCACCGCCACCAGCGCCAACCGCCAATCGAATATGAACATCAACGCCACCACCGTCGAAGGGGTGATGACCGCGGTCATGAGGGGGCGCAGCAGATGAGCGGGAACGCCCATCACGTCGATCACCCCCTTGCTGGTCAGCTGGCCGACATAACCCACCTGATCGCCAGAAAACCAACCGAGAGGCAGCGTGGCAATATGGTCGCCGAGCCGGGCAAACAGCCCCCGCGACAGTCCGACCGCCGCCCGATAGCCCGCCAACTGCGACATGAACTGTACCGCTCCGTACACCACCACTACCGCGACAAGACCGACCGTCCATACCCAGGCTCGGCCCGTGTCTCCGTTGAACAGAGCCTTCAAGATGGGCACCAGCAGAGCGAAACCGGCGCCCTGGAGAACGGCACCGACCACGATGCCGAGCAGTTGGGCCCGCAGCAGCCCCGCATCCTCTTTGAGCACTCGGAACATCCGTCTGATCATTTCGACACCTGTCCTCGCTCGGGCCCCAAGACGAACTCGCCGTTTTCTCCGCCACCGGCTCGGGTCCGCCACTCCTGGGCATCCCACAATCGCCGATAGAGTCCGCCCTCGGCCAGCAGACCAGTATGGCGACCAAGCTCGACCACCCGGCCACGGTCGATGACGGCAATCTGATCGGCGCCGACGACTGTCCAAAGGCGGTGGGCCACCACTAGCAGCGTTCGGCCGGCCACCAGCGATGAAAGGGCATCTTGGATGGCCGCCTCCGACTCTGGGTCGGCGAATGCTGTGGCCTCGTCGAGAACCACGATCGGCGTATCGGCCAGCAGCGCCCGAGCAATGGAAACCCGTTGAGCCTCTCCTCCCGACAGCAACGCGGTGATTCCGATGACGCTGTCATAACCGTCGGGCAGCTCGGTGATGCGGTGGTGTATCTGCGCGGCCTCCGCTACCGCCTGCACTTCGGCGTCGGTGGCATCGGGGCGGCCGAGGCGGATGTTCTCGCGAACCGACATGCCCAAAAGCTGCACGTCTTGAAACACGAACCCCACATGCCGATAGAGCTCTTGGGGGTCGATGTCCCGCAGATCGACTCCGCCGAGCGTCACCGAGCCCCCGGTTGGATCCCAAAGGCGGCACAACAACTTGGCGATGGTCGATTTGCCCGATCCCGACGGACCCACCAAGGCGGTCACCGTGCCGGGTTCGAGTGCCAAATCAACCTCGCTCAACGCCTCATGGACTCCGTCGTAGGAGAAGCTGACCCCTTGGTACTCCACCCGTTGCCCATCGGGCAGCCGGGGCTGTTGCGGCAAGGGAAGAATCGGCGATTCGAGCAAAACGGCCACTCTGGCGGCCGCTTGGGACGACACCTGCATCTCGCTGACGGCATGGCCAAGGGTCAGAACCGGTGCGGCGATGGCCAAGCCGACTAGGAAAAAGGGCACAAGATCCACCGCATCGATCCAATCCCGGGCCACAAACAGCGTCCCGGCTGCCGACACCACCAGCAGCCCGGTCAACGGGGCGAGGGCTACATCGGACGCCGCCGCCACTCGCAATAGGCCTTTGGCCCAAGCCCAGAAGTAGTCTACGAAGCGGTTGGCCGAGTCGATAAACCGGGCGTGGGCTCTTCCAGCTTGGCCGAACGTCTTGACCACCGCGATGCCCTGAACGAACTCCACCGACCCGGTGTTTACTTGTGCGAGCGCGGCGTTGTAAGCCTCCATCTTCTCGCCATACCCGGACATCAGCCTGCTGTAGAGGATGAAACCGACTATCACCGGGATCAACACCACCAGGGTGAACCGCCAGTCGACCCACAGCATGTATCCCAGTGCGGCCAACGGCGTGACAATAGCCCCAACTAGGTCGTTGAGCGCGTGGCCGACAAGGTGGTGCATGGCGACGACGTCATCGGCCACTGCCTTTTTGACATGGCCCCCCGTCTTGTCGGTGAACCAGCCCAGCGGAACTCGGCTGAGTCGGTCGACGAGGCGGCGGCGCACATGGAGCTGGAAGTTGTTGTCGGCAAAATGAGTGATGCCACCGGCGGCAAACATCAACGCGAACCGCACCGCTAGGGCGCCGGCCGCCACCCAAGTGATGTTCCACACACGATCGCGGTCCACTGCTCCCCCGTCGAGCAGCTCTGCGGCTATTTCAGCCACTGCCACAAACGGCACGAGGCCGGCAATGGCCGCAAGCGTCTGAAACACGGCGGCAAGAATCAGCGAGCCCCGGACTGGACGGAGCAATTGGCTAATGGGTGAACGCATCTCGCTTTTACCTTGGCCTTCTCACTGATCGGACTGCAATCCACCCGAAGGCCGCGATAATCCCGGCTGACCACGCCAGCGATCCCAGAATCGGCGTTACCAGTTCGCCGCCCCGGGCTAGGCGGTCCATGGCCGTCACATAGGCGGTGGCCGGGTTGAACCTCACTATCGGCTGGGCCCACCCGGGATAGGCGTCAACGGGGACCATCCCCCGGGACAAGAACAAAAGCAGGAGGAACAGCGCGCCCAGAGGCGGGCCCAGCGCCTCCTGAGAACGGGCCACTGCTGCCATTGCCAAGCCTATCCATACAATCGAAACCGACGCCAGCATGGCCACAAGAAAGAAGCCAATGGCGGGGCCGATGCCGTTGTCAAAGCGGAATTCGAAGCCGTGCCCCACCGCCACCAGCACGGCCAATGCCATAGCGGCCCGACCGATCTCGCCGAGCACTGCTCCCAGCAACGGGCCGGCCGCTGACACCGGCATGGTGCGAATGCGCTCCATGTAGCCCTGGCTCAGGTCAGTGAAAAAGCCAACCGCAGTGCTCACGGAACCGAACATCAACCCCGATACCACCAGCATGGGCACTAATCGCTGGGCGTATGGCCCGTCTTCAACACCCTCGACCGCATGAGAGAACACCGCCAGCAACGTCAGCAGCAGCAGCAGCGGAAATCCGGCGGTGCTGACCACATTGCTAGGGGAGCGAATGAACCGCTTGAAAGCGCGTTCGGCGAACACCGGGCCGTGTCGAACCAGACTTCGGACTCCAGCGCTCATGATGCTTTCTTGAACGCCCGGGCCCCGAGCGCAGCAAACAACAGCCCAAAGCCGCTCAACCATGCCGCAGCAACCGGCAGAGTCGAGCCCACATCACCCTCGCCGGTGAAAGCTCGGAGCAAGTCGATCACCGCAGTCACCGGCTGCCATTCCACGAAGGGCTGCAACCAGCCGGGGAAGTTCTTCACCGGCGCAAACCCCGTCGACAGCATCAGCAGCGGCAGATATGGCATCGAGGCAATCGACACCGCGTCATCGGGTGATGACGCCACATACCCGATCAATCCCATACCCAGTGAGGCCACAAGGCCGAAGGCCAAAGCAACGAGGGCAAACCCGACGACGCCGAGCGCGTTGTCGAAACGCATGCCGACGATGACGCCGACGACAGAGATCGGCACCAGAGAGATAAAGCTCCGAACGAGATCTCCGACCGCTCGGCCCAGGATAGGGGCTGCCCTGTGCATGGGCATCGACCGGAGCCGAGCGGTTAGCCCCGACAGGCGGTCAGCCGCCACATAGTAGGCCGATGACATGCCTGCGAAGAGCATTGCTTGGGCAACGATGGTCGGGGGGAGGAGTTGGGCGTAGTCGAACCCCTGGGCAGCCATCACCCTTCGCATGACGATGAAAAACAAAGCAAAGAACAGCAAAGGGAAGATGAACGCGCTGACCACCGTGGCTGGGTTGCGTCGGCTTCGCACCACTGAGCGGGCCCCGAGAATCAGAGTATCTGCCGCCAGCGTTCTCATGTGAGGCTCTTATCTCCAAACGACGGCTAAGGGCCGTCCGGCAGGTCGGTTATCTGGAGGAACACCTCTTCCAATGTGGGCCTCCGCAGCGAGATGTCGGTCAAGTCGATGCCCTCGAGATGGGCAATAATGCTGCTGAGCGCGCCGGGACCGGCATCGGGGACGGTAACCGAGCCAATGTCACGATCAACCACCGGCGTTCCGAACGGCGCCAGCGCCGAGGCGCACTCTTCAAGCTGCCCGAGATCCACGGGCATGACCACACAGGCCTGGCCTCCCGCCAGCTGCTTCAGCTCATCAGGAGATCCCTCGGCCACCACCCGACCGTGGTTCAGCACGACGATCCGCTCGGACAGTTGGTCGGCCTCCTCAAGATACTGCGTGGTCAAGATGATGGTGAGCCCGTCATCGCGCAGAGCCCGTACCACCTGCCACAGTTCGGCCCGGCTACGGGGATCGAGCCCGGTGGTGGGCTCATCAAGAAACAGCACCGGTGTGGCCACCACCAAGCTGGCCGCGATGTCCAACCGGCGGCGCATGCCCCCCGAATAGCTGCCGACGCGCTTGTCGGCCGCATCGACCAGGGAGAACCTCTCCAGCAGCTCCTCAGCCCGACGAGTGGCATGACGCTTGGAAAGCGACCGCAGACGACCGAACAAGATCAAGTTCTCCCGGCCGGTCAGCACATCGTCGAGAGCAGCGAACTGGCCGGTCAGCGCAATCAACTCGCGAACCGACGAAGCTTGGGCGACGACGTCATGGCCGGCCACCAATGCGCGACCGCGGTCAGGCACGAGCAGGGTGGACAACACATTGATCATGGTCGTCTTGCCCGCCCCATTGGGCCCCAACAAACCGAGCACCTCTCCGGCTTCCACTTCGAAGCTGACGCCGTTGAGAGCTACCGTGCTGCCGAAGGAATGGGCAACCTCTTCAATTTGGACTATCGGGCCAGACACCTCGGCCATGCGCAGAACCTCGCCGGAGCTATCAGGTAACTCTAGAACAGGTAACTCTAGAATTATTAAGCAACCCTAATGTCTGATTGAAAGCTTCGCACAACCAGAGCCGTCAAGATGCCCGTCTCCCGAACCTCGTCCATGTCGTCTGACCCAGCGTCGTCTGACTGAGACAACCGCCCAGGCAGTGGGTTAGGACGCCACTGATCGGGTGCCCCGGCCCGCGTCAAGGCGCGATGCGGCCCGGGGGATCCCACAGCGCGCTGAGGGGCAGGGCCCATATTCGCTCGTCGATTTGGAAGGGCACCGAGGCACTGCTCAGGATCACACCGCCGGCGAAATCGTCCCCCAGCCGATCTCTCAGCCACAGGAGGCCTCTGGCGTCATCGCGGCCGACGACGCTTGAAGACTTGACCTCGACTCCCACGATGCTGCCCCGGCTCTGCAGCACGATGTCCACCTCCTTGCCGTCGCGGTCGCGCAGATGGAACATCTGGACCTCCTCTGGCGCGGTTTCGATGTGGGCCAGCAATTCCGTTGCCGCGAAGGTCTCGAACATCTGTCCCACCAACGCGGCATCTCGGCCCAGCGCACCAGGTTCGACGTTGAGGAGGTGGGCGGCCATCCCAGGATCAGCCATGTGTACCTTGGGCGAGCGGGTCAGCCGTTGCAGCCGCTTGGTGTGCCATGCCGGGATGCGGCTGATGACGCCGAGGTCTTCAAGCAAGCCGAGACCGCAATCGACACGCCCCGACGGCGACACTCCTGGCGAAAGAAGCGGAAATACTCCTCACCGTTGGGTGATATCTCGCTGATGACGGCCACCCGCTCATGGCCATGCTTCTTCAACCAGCCGACGACCAATGCGGCATCGCCGCCGCAGTCACCGTTGCCTAGCCGGAAGCAATAGTCACCGTGGAAGCGCTCGGTACCGCACCAGCTGATGAGGGGCACTTCGAGCCCGTTGGCCAGCGGGCCGACGGTGATCGCATTGTCGGAGCTGTAGGCCCCGGCCACTGCGATGCAACCCTCGTCGACCAGCCACCTGAATCCATCGGTGGCATTCTTGGCCGATCCGTGGGGAAGTCCGTTCTCAGCATGCAGCACATGCTCGACCGGCCGATCCAGAAGGCCGCTTTCCGCAGCTTCTTCGAAAGCCATCCGATGGATCCGGTCGTACCCTCCGCCCGGCCCGTCAAGGGCCGATCCCAGCCAACCGATTTTGATGGGATCTGCCATTCAACACCGCCCCCATTCAACACCGCCCCGAGGCATCACCTTAGCGTGCCACGAGTGTAGCTTGAGCGTGAATCCTCGATTCAGCCATAGGTAAATCCTGTATCTGCCGAATCAAAAATCCTATGAATGCCGACTATTTGTTCCCATAATTGACGAGGTCGCCCCTACGGGGCAGGCGCTCATCACCTGAACCTCTTAGATCTCGTCTGACTGAGACAATCGCCAGGGCAGTGGGTAGCGCAACCGCCAAGGCAGTGGGTAGCGTTTCGGCCATGAGCAGCCCGCGATCCGCCGCCGACATCCGAGCCGACCTGGGCCACCCCGTGATCGACGCCGACGGCCATGTGTTCGAGCACTACCCGGCTCTGCACCAGTACTGCCTCGAAGAGGGCCTCGAGGGCGGGCTCTACCCCCACATGGCCAACTGCTCGTTCAACGGAGAGCCGAATTGGAGCGGCCTGTCGCCCGATGAGCGGCTGGCCCGGCGCTCCTTTAGGGGTCCGTGGTGGGCTCTGCCGCTGGGCAACACCCGGGACTTCGCCACCGCGGTGTCGCCCGCGCTGTTCCACGACCGGATCGAGGAGCTGGGGATGGACTTCGCGGTGTGCTATCCCAGCATCGGGCTCAATTTTCCCGCCTACCGCGACGACGAGGTGCGCAACAAGCTCTGCCGGGCGCTCAACCGCTACCTGGCCGACAGCTACCAGGGCTTGCAAGACCGCCTCACCCCGGTGGCCGCCATCCCCACCCACACCCCCGAAGAGGCCGTGGAGCAGCTTGAATTCGCCGTTGCCGAGCTGGGCTTCAAAGCGGTGATGATCGGCGGTTTCGTGTCCCGGCCGGTGCCAGCCGGCGGCGAGATGGCCACCTGGATCGACTCCCTGGGGCTGGACTCGGCCTATGATTACGACCCCCTCTGGCAGCGGCTGGTGGAGCTGCGAACCCCGGCCAGCCTCCACTCCGGGTCGATGGGCTGGGACGGCCGACGCTCAGTCAGCAACTTCACCTACAACCACATGGGCAACTTCGGCTACGCCAGCGAGGCCGCCGCCAAGTCGATCTTCTTCGGCGGGGTCACCCACCGCTTCCCCGACCTGCGCCTCGGCTTCCTCGAAGGCGGCGTCACCTGGGGGGCCCAGATGGTGTGCGACCTTTTCAGCCACTGGGAAAAGCGCGGCCCCGAAGGGCTCAAGGCCTACGACCCAGCCCTCTTCGAGCCCGAATACTTCGATGCCCTGCTGGCCGAGGCCGGCGATCCCGTCGACTTGTCCGCCGGCTTCGGGAGGATGATGCAGAAGGGCATCAGCACCGATCTGGTGGTCAACGACTTCGAGGCCGCCGGGATCACGCGCCCCGAGGACATCCTCGAGCAGATCGACCGGTCGTACTGGTTCGGCTGCGAGGCCGACGACCCGTTGGTGCGGCTGGCCTTCGACGGCCACCTGCCTCAAGGGACCACCCTCAACGCTATCTTCTCCTCCGACGTGGGCCACTGGGACGTCCCCGACATGTCCGAAGTGCTGCCCGAGGTGTGGGAGCAGGTGGAGCACGGCTGGCTCGACGAAGACCAGTTCCGGGCCTTCACCTTCAGCAACGCCCATCGCTTCTTCTCCGAGGCCCGCCCCGACTTCTTCAAGGGCACAGCCCTCGAGGCCGTCACCGCCTAGAGCCAACCCGCCCAGACGACGAAAGCGCCATGTCCTCCCCTGATGCACCGGCTTCGCAATTCATGCTCCTCGCCCAACTAGGGATTGACTGGGATCCCAGCTCTCAGCCCGGCCACGGAAAGCTCAGGGTGTTCGATGAGCAGTGCCGCGGCGGCCAGGTGAGGCCCTCGGTGCTGATGCTGCTGGCCGACATCGCCGGCGGCATGATCGGCGAGAGGGCCGATCCCGAGTGCTGGCACTTCACCACCGACTTCCAACTCCGCACCGCCGCCGCGCCCCTGCCCGACCACATCGACGCGGTCGCCGAGGTGCTGCGGGCCGGGGCCGGCACACTGGCGTGCGAGTGCCGCTTCTCCACCCCTGACGGCGCGGAGATGGGCTACGCCCAGATCGGGTTCGGGCGCTACCGACCACGTCCCGGCGACCCCGCCAAAACCGCTTACGATCCTCCCCGTCCCAATCTCACGGGGCTCGCCGACATCGACCGGCCCCTGGCCGAGGTGGTCGGCATCGAGGTGGCCGACGCCGCCGCCGGCCATGTGGAGGTGGAGCTAGCCCCGCAGCTGCTCAACCCCGCGGGCATGATGCAGGGGGCCATGGTCGCCCTGGTGGGCGAGGTGGGAGCCGAGACGCTCGCCTCTCACGACCTCGGCGCGCCCCATGCGGTGGCCGACATGGACATCCGCTATCTGCTGGGGGGCAAGATCGGCCCGGTGTACAGCACCTGCCGCTGGATGGGCGACCCAACCTCGGGCTGGGTGGTGGCCGAGATCAGAGACCTGGGCAAGGGCGACCGTCTGATGGCCACCATGATGCTGAGGGTCCGCCCCGCCCGTTGAGGGCCTGCGCCCGCCCGCGGAGCTAGTTTGGCGCAATGAGCCTGGTTCTGTACGAAGCCGAGGGGTGTGTGGCGGTCATCACCTTGAACCGGCCGGAAGCCCGCAACGCCATGAGCCCGGAGCTGTCCGCGGCCTTGGGCGAGGCGTTCGACCGGTTCGAGGCCGACGACGACCTGTGGGTGGCGATATTGGCGGGCAACGGCAAAATCTTCTGCGCGGGCGCCGACCTCAAAGCCCTCTCCGAGGGACGGGCGGCGGGCATCATCACCGCCGAGGAGGGCTTCGGCCGGTTCGCCCGCCGGCCGCGGGACAAGCCGGTGATCGCCGCCGTGGACCGCCCTGCGGTTGCCGGCGGCTTCGAGCTGGTGCTGGCCTGCGACCTGGTGGTGGCCTCCACCGAAGCCGCGTTCGGCCTGCCCGAGGTGAAGCGGTCGCTGGTGGCATCCGAGGGGGGCGTGACCCGCCTGCCTCGGCGCATTCCGACCAACGTCGCCATGGAGCTGGCCCTCATCGGCGACACCATCGACGCCCGCCGGGCCTACGACCTCGGCCTGGTTAACGTGATCTGCGAACCGGGTGAGGCGGTGGCCGAGGCCAAGAAGCTGGCCGAGCGCATCGCGGCCAACGCCCCGCTGGCGGTGCGGGCCATCCGCCGTTGCGTGGTGGACGGCCTCGAGACCACCGAGGCCGAGGGGTTCGCCATCGCGTCCCGCCTCAGCCGGCAGATCTCGAAGACCGAGGACTTCCAAGAGGGTCCCCGGGCGTTCGTGGAGAAAAGACCCCCGCGCTGGCAGGGCCGGTGAGCGGCGTCGAACCGGCCCATCCGGGACAGACGGTGAGCGGCGTCGAACCGGCCCATCCGGGACAGACGGTGAGCGGCGCCGAACCGGCCCATCCGGGACAGACGGTAAGCACGACCTCCGGCAGGGAGCGGGAGCTGATGCTCACCGGGATCGGCGGCCAAGGGGTGCAGCTAGCCGCCCAGGTGATCGCCCAAGGGGCCACCGCCGACGGCAAGGAGGTGCTGGTGTTCGGCAGCTACGGCGGCATGATGCGCGGCGGCAGCACCGACAGCACGGTGGTGATCGGCGATCAGCCCATCGAGGCCCCGCCGGTGCTGTCGTCCACCTGGTCGGCCATCTTGATGCACCACCAGTACTGGATGCCGCTGCGAGATCGCATTCGCGACCGCGGCCTGGTGCTGGTCAACACCTCGGTGTTCGAAGACGAGTTGGACGCCGACCGCTATCAGGTGGTGGAGGTGCCCGCCACCGATGTGGCCGCCGATCGGGGCAATCCGCTGCTGGCCGCCATGGTCATGGCCGGGGTGTACGCCCGGAGGTCGGGACTGGTGAGCCTGCCCGGCCTGCTCGAGGGCATGCGCCGCTCGCTGCCGCCCTACCGCCGCCAGCTCATCGAGGCCAACGAGGGCGCCTTGGGCGCCGGCTGGGAGTTGGCGGCGTGAGCCCACGCACCCCGGCAAGCGCCATCACCGTCCGCGGCACGGTGGTCATCGACGTGGAGGGCTGCAAAGGCTGCGATCTGTGCATCGACGCCTGCCCGCCCCAGGTGCTGGAGATGACCACCCACAAGGTGAACACCCGGGGCTATCGGTATCCCCGACTGCTGGCGGGCTGCACGGGTTGCCGGGCGTGCGCTCAGATCTGCCCTGACTTCGTGTTCCAGGTGTACAAGTACGACACCCCCCTGGAGCTGCCCGCCGGCGGGGGCGCCCAGCAGTGAGCGACCGGGAGCTGCTGGAGGGATCGGAGGCCATCGCCCGGGCCGCGGTGGCCGCTGGTTGCCGATTCTTCGCCGGCTACCCTATGACCCCGTTCACCGAGCTGCTGGAGCAAATGGCCGTCTGGCTGCCCAAGGCCGACGGCGTCTGCATGAACGCCGAGAGCGAGCTGGAGGCGGTGGGCATGGCCTGGGGAGCAGCCACCACCGGCCATATGGCCGCCACCGGGTCCACCGGCCAAGGGCTGTCGCTGATGCAGGAGTCCCTGTCGGAGATCACCAACGCCCGCCTGCCATTGGTGGTGTTCAACATGGCCCGGGGCCAGGGCGACTACTTTCAGGCCACCCGCGGCGGCGGCCACGGCGACTACCGCCACATCGTGCTCGCCCCGATGGACGTGCCCGAGGCGGTAGAGGCCACCGGGCTGGCATTCCGGTTGGCCAACCAGTGGCGAACCCCGGTGATGGTGCTGGGCGACTACTACCTCGCCCACACATACCAGGCAGTGTCGGTCCCCCCGATAGAGCGAGGCGCCCCTGAGCGGCCCGATTGGGCGCTGAACGGGTCCACCGGGGGGTCGGGGGCGGCCAAGATCATCTCCCCGCTGGGGAGCGGCGTCGACGGCGAGGAAGGGTTCGACCTGGGGGCCCACTACGCGGCCTGTGCCGCCCATATCGAGGCCATGTCCGCCGGGGTCGAACCGCTGGTGGACGCAGGCTTCTGCGATGACGCCGATCTGGTGGTGGCCGCCTACGGCTCGGTGGGCAAGTTCGTGCGCTACGCCTGCCTGCGGCTGCGCGAGGCCGGCCACAAGGTGGGCTATGTGCGCCCCATCACGCTGTGGCCGTTCCCCTCGGAGGCGGTGCGCGACGCGATCGCCGGTGCGGCCAAAGCCGCGGTTTACGAGCAGAACATGGGCCAGATGCTCGACGATGTGCGCCTAGCGGTGCTGGGGGCGGCGCCGGTGGAGTTCATCGGGGGGCCCAGCTGGGATCCCGCCGGATTCGGGATCGGCCCCGACATCAACGTGCCCGACATCTCCCAGCGCATCCTGGAAGCGATGACATGAGGGCGATCGGTCCATGAGCGACGAGCGGTTGTACCTTGCCACCGACTCGCCCCCCGAGAGCCCGCGGCGCTGGCCGACGACTTCACCCCCGCGCTCATCACCCAGGCCAACCACCACCTCTGCGGGGGCTGCGGGGAGCCCATCGCCATCCGGGCCGCCATGGAGGCCGTCGAAGAACTGCAACTGGCCCCGCGCGCCATCACGGTATTCGGCATTGGCTGCTACACCGCCTTCGCCCACAACCTCGACGTGGAGGTGGTGCAGGCCCTGCACGGCCGGGCGCCATCGGTGGCCACCGGCATCAAGCGGATGCTGCCGGACGGGTTCGTGCTGACCGTCCAAGGCGATGGCGACATGGTGAACGAGGGCCTCCAAGAGATGCTTCACGCCGCGGCCCGAGGCGAGAGCATCACCTGCCTGCTGCTGAACAACGGCGTGTTCGGCGAGACCGGCGGCCAGATGACCGCCACCACCGCCCTGGGCCAGCGCACCAAGACGTCAATCGAGGGTCGAGACCCCCACCAGCACGGCCATCCCATACTGCTCTCCGACCTCGCAGCCGCCCTGGAGGGCGCGGCCTATGTGGCCCGGTGCGCGGTCAACAACGCCGGCAACGTGGCCCGAACCAAGCGCTGCATCACCAGGGCCTTCGAGTCGCAGATGGCCGGGGCCGGGTTCAGCCTGGTGGAGATTCTCACCATGTGCCCCACCGGCTGGTTCGTCGACACCCTCGAGGGCCCCGGCTACCTGAAAGACAACCTCGCCCCCGTCCACCGCATCGGCGAGCTCAAGGCCCCCTAGTCCAGCAGCAGATCCCGCAACGCCGCCCGATGCCCGTCGTCCAAGCCCAAGGCGTCGGCCCAGTACCGGTCGAAGCAGCCCCAAGAGTCACCCAGCACTCGCATCTGCTCGGCGAAGTAGTCCTCATGAGCGGTGGCCAGCGGCATCAGCAACTCCCCATAGCGACTCGCTGCCACATGCCGGTTGGTCTCGAGGTAATGATCCACCACCTGCTGCTCAGGCACCCCCAGCGCAATGAGCAGCAGGCTGGCCGCCCAGCCGGTGCGGTCCTTGCCCGCGCTGCAATTGAACAGTGCCGGCGCCGCTCCCGGCGCAAGAAGACCCCGGACGAACCCACCGAACTGCGCCGATCTGCTCGGATCGCTCACCGACCGCCCCGACGCCTCCTTCATCCACCGGAAGGCCTTCCCGTCGCCGTAGCGGTCCTCTAGTTCTTCAGCGCTCAACCGGGAGAAATCTGTGCGGGCCCCCGTCCGGTTCGCGGGGTCGGCCATGGGCAGTGATACCTGCCGCACCCCCTCAGGCAGCCGGTTGGGGCCTTCGGCGGCCAGGTCGCCCGGGTTGCGGAAGTCGAAAACCGTGCGGATGCCCAGCGCCGCCAGTGCCGCCAAGTCGGCGTCGGAGGCATCGGCCAAATGAGCCGACCGGTACAGCAGCCCCGGGCGCACCCGCCGACCGCCCCTGGTGGTCTGGCCGCCCAACGAGCGGAAATTGCGGATGGATTCCACGTCCGGCACCCTACTCAGGGCTCAGGGCGCATCGAACGCCCTGAGCCGAAGACACCTGAGCCGAAGACAAAGGGGCCAATAGATGACACGGCCGCCGATAGAGGCTAAAGTTTGGCTTCAGTATCGGAGTAAGGGCCGGCCGATCAGTGGCGTGGTCCAAGGAGACACCACCATGACCAAGACCAAGTTGATTTTCATTGGGCTAGCGCTGGCGCTTGTCGGCTTCTTGTTCGCCGGGTCCGCCTCGGCTCAAGACGGGCCTTCCCTTTCGGCGAGCCCCTCGAGCCTGGCCGAGCCGGGAGAGGCGACGGTGACCGTCACCGGCTCCGGGTGGACGGTCGGCTCTGCCTTCCTGCTGCCCTGCAACATCCCCGAAGGGGTCAACGCGGCCGAGCTAGACGATGCCGCTGTAGCCAATCACTGCTCTCAGACCGGCGGGTTTTTAGACATGGGGAACCTCACCCCGGTCACAATCGCCGACGGCGACTTTGAGGCCACCGTCACTGTTAACGTGCCAGCCCAGGGCATCTTCCTCGTCACCGGCGACGCCACCGGCCAAGAGAGCGCCTTCGCACTGGTCTCCGTAGGCACGGACGACATGATGGACGACGACATGCTGGCCGAGACCGGCGTGGAGACGTCGGTGCTCGTGATCATCGGCGCGGGCATCGCCCTCGCCGGTGTGATGGTGTTCGGCCTCAGCCGCAGGCTGCGCAGCCTCTAACACCGCTTCCTGAACGGAACACTCGGCGCCCCGGGCCCTCGGGTCCGGGGCGCCGGTCGTTAACGGCCGTGGAGAAACCTCCACGATCAAGTTGGAATTGAGCGCTGGGTTGATGACAGCAGCCAAACGGCGCGCTATGGTTTGCCCATCTATCGGAGAGGGGCCAGCCGTGTCGCGGCTTGGTCCGAGGAGATACCGCTATGACCAAGACCAAGTTGATTTTCATTGCTATGGCACTGGCTTTGGTGACCTGGGTAGGAGCAAGCGCTGCATCAGCCCAGGATGGGCCCACGGTCACGGCTGATCCCGCCTACGTGGACGCTCCGGGCGAACACGAGTTCACTCTGACCGGTTCGGGTTTCACCGCGGCTTCGGTCAACGCCACGTCATGCCCGGCAGACCAAGAGGTTACCCCCAGTAATTTCCTCACCCTCTGCGGCTTGGGCTCTGCCGCCACCTCCACTGGTGACGGAGGCTTCACCGCAACCATTACCGCCACGGTGGGAGAAGCCGGAGTCAGCCTGCAGATGGTTGAGCTGCGGGCAGGCGGCGAGAGCGCCAGCGTGCTGGTCACCGTCGGCACCCCGGACACGGGCGACGACACGGGCGAAGAGATGCCAGAAGACATGGATGAAACGGGTGACGAGACGTCGGAAGACGAAGGCTCCGAAGACATGGGCGAGGAGACGTCGGAAGACGAAGGCTCCGAAGACATGGGCTCCGACATGAGCGATCCTGGGACCGTTGTTGACGTGGCTGTGGCATCAGGCGATTTCCCAACCCTGGTGGCGGCGGTGCAGGCTGCCGGTTTGGTGGACACTCTGAGCGGCGAAGGCCCGTTCACCGTGTTCGCCCCCACCGAGGATGCCTTCGCTGAGGCGCTGAGCGCGCTCGGGATGTCGGCAGAAGAGCTTCTGGGCAACGTGGAACTGCTGACCTCGGTGTTGACCTATCACGTCTTGCCGGTTTCGGCGCCGGCCGCGACGGTTGTGGGCCTTGACGGCCAAGGCGTCGCCACCGTGCAGGGCGCAGAGGTACAGGTCAGCGTCGACGGCGATACCGTCATGGTCAATGATGCCACGGTGGTGACCACCGACGTCATGGCGTCCAACGGCGTCATCCACGTGATCGACAAAGTGCTCCTGCCGCCGTCTGATGACATGGGCGACGAGATGGGCTCCGACGAGATGGGCTCCGACGACATGGGCGACGGCATGCTGGCCGATACCGGTCAAAACACCATGACGCTAGCGATCATCGCGGTGGCCGTGGTGCTCGCCGGTGCGATGGTGCTCGGCCTGAGCCGCAGACTGCGTACTACCCAGTAGCCCCGCTAACCCGATCGATACTCTCGGTGCCCCGGGCCTTCGGGTCCGGGGCACCGGTCGTTATAGGGTCAGGTCATGTCCTATGAATTCATCCTTGTTGACGACCCTGCACCTCACATCCGTCGCATCACGCTGAATCGCCCGGAGAAGCGCAACGCCATCAGCACGCCGATGCGCAAGGAGCTGCTGGCCGCCCTTCAAGTTGCTGATGCCGACGACAACGTTCGGGTGTCGATCATCCGAGGCGCCGGACCGTGCTTCTCCTCGGGCTACGACTTGGCCGATTCGCTCATGGACGATCCCCCCCATTACACCGCAGGCGGTGACGGACAGTGGTCCCGCCATGTGACCGACAGCTGGTTGGCCATCTGGGAGTTGGCCAAGCCGGTGATCGCCCAGATCCACGGTTATGCCCTGGCCGGGGCGTCGGAGCTAGCCGCCGCCTGCGACTTGGTGTACGCGGCTGAGAACGCCGACATCGGCCACCCGGTGGTGCGGGTGCTGAGCCCGCCCGATTTCAACTACCACCCCTGGCTGGTGGGGTTCCGCAACGCCATGGAGATGATGCTCACTGGCGACTCCTACACCGGCGCCGAGGCGGCCGCCATGGGATTCGCCAACCGGGCCTACCCTGCAGATGAGCTGGAAGAGCGAGTTCTGGAGATGGCCCAGCGGGTGGCCCGGGTTCCGTCCGACCTCCAGCAGATCAACAAGCGCAGCGTGCATCGGGGCATGGAGGCGATGGGCACCCGCAACGCCATCCGAACCATGTCGGAATACCAGGCCCTCGCCGGCCATGTGCCCTCGGTGCAGGAGTTCAAGCAGCGAGCGCTGGAAAGCATCAAGTCAGTAGTAGACCGCCCCGCCGCAGCCGGATGATGCATCTGGGGGAGACGATCCGTATTGAGCGCCACGGCAAGCCAGTCGGCTTCTTCGTGCCGGTCCCGTCTCCCAACCAAGCACGATCATCGCCAGATTGACGAATCGCTTGGTCAGTTTTCAGCTTGACAGTTCAGTTGAGCAGGACGGGGTTGGTGTGGTCGGGCCGCCAGTTTGTTGAGCCGGTGTCGGGGAATGGGTCGGGCGGGGGCACGACGCGGTGCCGGCCGGTTTGGGGGTCGGTTTCTATCTGGTGGTGGTGTTCGTGGATGTCGTGGTGGCAGTCGTTGCACACGGTGACGAGGTTGGGGTAGTCGGTTGTACCGCCGTTTCGCCAATGGTTGATGTGGTGGGCGAAGCTGCGGTTGGCGTCAGCCCCGCAGCCCACACAGGCTTTGTCGCGCACCATCAGCGCGATCCGCTGGGCGTCTGAGGCGCAACGGCGGCGCCGGCCCAGCCACAGGTCTTGGGTTCTGGCGTTGAACACCGCGGGGAAGATGTCAGCGTTGCAGGCTAGGCGCACCAGCTCCGCGGCGGGAAGCGGGGTGCCGTCTGAGATGCGGGCGTCGATGAGCTGTTGGTGGGCGGCGTCGTAGTCGGCCACCAAAACCAGGGCCACGCCGGAGGCTTTGCCTTTCTCCGGGTGCAGGATCAGCTCTTCGAGGGCGTCGGCTGAGCGCTGCTGGGGGCCTCGGCGGGCTTTGGGGTCTTCAGCACGCCACAGCTCGCGCTCTTTGGCGGCCAGCGCCCCAGCCACATGCGCGCCGGTGACCGGGTCGAACTCGGCGTTCAGCACGAACATGCCGGTCTCGGCGTTCTGGAACATGCGAGCCGACCGCTTCTGCTTTTGCCGGTCACAGATCGCCTGCCCGTCATCGCCCGACAACTCGTGCTGCTGGCGCTTGACCGTCCGAGCCAGCTCGTCATAGGTCTGCGTCTTGGCCGCCTCCACCAGCTCCCGCTCGTCGATCGGCCCCTCAGAAGAAGCCCGGGCGATCAGCCGAGCATGATCGGTGGGCACCTGCCCCAACGCCAGAGCCTCAGACGTAGCCGCCAGACCGGCCAGCCGCTCGGCCGCCTTCACATCACGATGAGCCGCAGACGGAGACGACCGCAGCACCTCCCGAACCGCACGCTTGGCCGCGCCGGAGCCATCCCGGCGGGCCAACTCGGCCAACGCCTCAGCCTTGAACGCCGACAGAGTGGACTCGGCCCGGCCGATCAACCCCACCCGCTCCCGAAGCTCAATACTTGACGCCCCGGCAACGTCGGTGGCCGCCACACACACCGCTGCCCCGCAACCGCCATCGGCAGCAACAGCAGCCTCAGCGCATTCGGCCTGGTCGGGGATGAATCTCATAGCTGTAAGCATACCATCACCTAGTGACAACAACCCCCTGAATAATACAGAAAATAAAGAAAATTTTAAAAATAGTTATAAACTAACAGAAACAACTATAAAAAGCTTAAAAGTAGTTAGCACCCCCCACCCCCCAGCAGACCGGACCACCGATGTCTCAACAACAGACCAAACGCACCTGCCACGAGTCATACATGGGTGCTGAGGCAGCCGCCAGAGCTGATTGCTCCTAGTGGTCGACACCAGCGTGCTGGTGGGCGACCTGCTGAGAGCCAAAGGGCGGGAACGCTTGAGAAACCCTCGGCAAATGCCGTTCGGACACGAGGCCCACGCGCGCTGCCAATGCGACCCCACCGACTGGCCCGTGGGGCGTTAGCGGGGGGCGTCAAGATCGGGGGCCTCCAAGAACATGGCCACCACGATCCGCAGGTACAAGAAGACGGCCACCACGGCGGCCAGCATGGCGATGACCGCCAGCCAGAAGGAGCGGGCGTCCACCAAACGATAATCGTGGCTATATTGATAGCTGCTACTGTGAGGAGTTCGGTCATGCGCTCGGTTGGAGTCAGGGAATTCAGGGATCAAGCCACCACGCTGATGAAGCTGGGGGAGACAATCCGCATTGAGCGCCACGGCAAGCCGGTCGGCTTCTTCGTACCGGTCCCGTCTCCCAAGCATGATGGTCGCCAGATTGACGAATCGCTCGATCAGCTAGGCGACGTCGTCAAGCGAGTGCTGGCCCAAACCGGCCTCAAAGAAGAAGACCTCGTTCGCGCCCTCGCCCCCCAGGACCACCAAA
>JAPOSH010000070.1 GCA_026709815.1 bacterium
AGCTGAGGGGGGAATCAGCTCTTCTTGGCGACTGGCTTGGGTGACGCCGAACCGTTGGCGCTCGCGGCGGCCAGCAGATTCTGGGCGAACTCTTTTTGGGCGTTGAGAAGTTCCTGGGCGAACCCGAAGCCGATGGTCATCATCTCTTTGGGGTCGGGCAGGGAGTCAAGGCCGGGCACGGAATCAAGCTTCAAGCTCTCCGGGGTGACGGTGCCGACCGTATCGGCCCAGGTGCGAACACCTTCGACGATGGCGGTCTGGCCCATCTTGAGGGCGCTGAGAACCTGTTCCTGCGCGGCTTCGGTGATTTCTTTTACGTCGGTCATGGTGCATACTTTACTTAGCAAAAGTTTGGAAGACAACTCAAAAAGGAATTTTTTTGGAAGAAATCAAATCTGGTCAGGTTGGCTCGGCGTCGCCGGGGCGCATCTTCACGTACAGGCCCGGGGCGTCCTCCATCGGCTTGTAGGCCGCGCTGCCCAGATGCTCGGGGGCTTTGACCTTGTCGCCGGCCCTCTGGCCCACCCAGGCGGCCCAGTCTTGCCACCACGTCTGCTGGTGCTGCTCGGCCCCCTCCAGCCACTGCTCGGGCGCCTCTGAGAGCTGGTCGTTGGTCCAGTGGCGGGCCTTGGGGCTGGGAGGGTTGACGATGCCGGCGATGTGCCCGGAGCTGCTGAGCACGAAGCGGTTGCGGCCGCCCAGCAGGGTGGCGGTGCGGTACGCCGACGTCCACGGCACGATGTGGTCGTCGATGGCCGACAGGACGTAGGCGTCCTGGGTCACATCGGCGGCGCTCAGTACGGTGCCGTCGACTTCAAAGGCGCCGTTGGCGAACTGGTTCTGGAGGTAGCACCGGCGCAGGTAGCTGCTGTGCATTCGGGCCGGCATCCTGGTGCTGTCGTTGTTCCATGCCAACAAGTCGAACGCCGGGGGATCCTCGCCCAGCAGCCAGTTGTTCACCACGTACTGGAAGATCAGGTCGTTGGCTCGGATGGCATCGAAAGTGCGGGCCATCTCTGCGGCCTCCAGATACCCTTGGGCGGCCATCTTCCGCTCCAGCCCGGCCACCGTGGGCTCGTCGGTGAACGCTCCCAGCACGCCGGGATCAGAGAAGTCGGTGAGGGTGTTCAAGAACGTGGCGGTGTGGATCGGCTCGTCGCCGGTGGCCGCCCCGTGGGCCATGGCCAGGGCGGTCAGCGTTCCCCCCAGGCACACGTTGACGGTGTTCGCCTTCTCCTGCCCGGTGATCTCCCGTACCACCCGCAGAGCGTCGAGGGGCCCGTGGCGGAGGTAGTCCTCGAAGCTGGTGTCGCGCATCGACTCGTCGGGATTGCGGTAGCTGATGGTGAAGCAGGTGTGGCCATGCTGCACCGCCCATTCGATCAGGCTCTTCTGCGGGGCCAGGTCCATGATGTAGTACTTGTTGATCCACGGCGGGCAGAACAGCATCGGGATCTCATAGGTCTGCTCGGTCTGCGGCTCGTACTGCATCAACTCGATCAGCTCTGTGCGGTACACCACTTTGCCAGGGGTCAAGGCCATGTTCAGTCCCGGCTCGAACCCCGAATCGTCCACTTTGGAGGGCCAACCGTCGTTGTGGCGCAGATCGTGGAGCATGTTGGCCGCGCCCTTCACCACGCTGGCCCCGCCGGTGGCGGCCGCTTTGGCCAGAGCGTCGGGGTTGGTGAGCAGCATGTTGGTGGGGGCGAGGGCGTCGAAGGCGAAGGAGGCGGCAAAGGAGGCCTTGCGGTGCTCGGCCTCGTTCAATCCGGCGGCGTCGATGAGGTCGTCGGTCAGGTTCTTGGCCAGCAGGTACGTCTGCTGGAGGCCGAAGAAGCAGGGGTTGTCCTGCCAGGCCTTGGCCGACCAGCGTTGGTCTTTGGGCCCCGGCGCGAGGGGTGCGGGGACCTCGGGATCGACTGTCTTGGCCAAGGTGGCCGCTCCCACCTTCAACGCTCCGGCCGCGGCCTTCAACAGCGCGATGCTCACGCCCGCTGGGTTGGACGCCGCCTTGATGCCGGCGCCCATGAGGGCTCGGGCCAAATGGGCCGGGTCGAGCCCGTCGAGGATCTGGTCGCCCGCCCTGCTGGGGTTGAGGACATCGGACTGTCCGGCGCCGATCGATGCTGCTTCCATGGCCTGGTTCACGGCTGATAACTATATCAAGCAGGCTTGGCAGTGCCTTCATCCGGGGGTTCTGGCATCCGGGGGGTTCTGGCATCCGGGGGGTTCTGGCATCCGGGGGGTTCTAGAGTGTCGTCATGGATTCACGACGCGACGGCATGACGGTTCCACTTTTCGGACCACTCGAGCTAAGTGCGGCGCACATGGCGGAACTGGTGGAGTTGGGATACACCGACGTTTGGTCGTCGGAGTCCAACGCCCACGACGCCTTCACCCCGCTGGTCCTGGCCTCGCAGTGGGCGCCGTCACTGCGGCTGGGCACCGCCATA
This sequence comes from bacterium, assembly GCA_026709815.1. Classification (GTDB taxonomy): domain Bacteria; phylum Actinomycetota; class Acidimicrobiia; order Acidimicrobiales; family Bin134; genus Poriferisocius. The sequence continues at coordinate 2,454 of JAPOSH010000070.1, forward strand.
GTCCCGGCCTACACCCGGGGGCCGGCGCTGGTGGCCCAGTCCGCGGCCGCGCTGGCCACACTGGCGCCGGGGAGGTTCCTGCTGGGGGTGGGCAGCTCCTCGGACGTGATCGTGGAGCGGTGGAACTCCATTCCGTTCGACTCCCCCTATCAGCGGGTGCGCGATCTGGTGCGCTTCTTGAAGCCGGCACTGGCCGGCGAAAAAGTGAGCGGCGACTTCGAGACCTTCTCGGTACAGGGATTTCGGCTGGGAACGGTCCCGCCAGAACCGCCCCCGATCTTGGTGGCGGCGCTGCGCTCTCAGATGCTGAGACTGGCCGGCAAAGAGGCTGACGGGGCCATCATCAACTGGCTGTCGACAGACGACACAGCCCGGGTGAGCGAGATCGTCAACGCCCAGGGGCCCGGCAAAGAGATCGTGGCCCGCATATTCGTGTGCCCCAACCCCGACCGCGAGACGGTGATCGCCCAGGGGCGCCGAGCGGTGGCCGGCTACCTGAACGTGCCGGTCTACCGGGCCTTCCACCAGTGGCTGGGACGCGGCGACCTGCTGAGCGAGCACTGGGAGCGGTGGGCGTCGGGGGATCGGGCCGGATCGTTGGAGGCCATTCCCGAGCAGGTGGTGGACGAGCTGATCGTGCACGGCACCCCCGAGGAGTGCCGCCGGCACATCGATCGCTATTTCGAGAACGGGGCCACCACTTCGTCGCTCATGGTGATGCCCCTGGGAGGGATCGACCCCTGGGAGGCGGTCAGGTCGCTTGCGCCGCGGCCTGCCGGAGGTGGCTGACGTAGTCGTCCAGCCGGTAGCCGGCGGCCGCTCCGCTGGTGGAGGGCATCACATAGACCGGCCGTCCGGCGAGCTCCTGGGGCTGCTGGCC